>JANPLI010000045.1:0-31702 GCA_031426455.1 Hymenobacteraceae bacterium
CGTTGCTGACGCTGCCCGCCGCGCGCGGTACGGTCGCGCTGCCGCTGGCGGGCTTACCGGCGGGCACCTACGTGGTGCGCGTAGGCGCTGCCACCGCCCGGCTGGTAGTTCAGTAGGAGGTAATGCAACCCCTGATGCCAATCGCATTTCTGACACTCCCTAGTAGCTCACATATGCGTAAAATCACAACCGTCCTGCTGCTGGCGATCAGTGCGCTGACGCCTGCTATACCTGCCACCGCCCAAAGCTGGAACTGGGCTACGCTGGGTTTGACCAATCGGCACGCCACGGCTACGGCAGTGGCCGTAGATGCAGCGGGGAATACTTATGTTGGGGGCACCTTCCGCGACACGCTGCAGTGCGGCGCCACCCGGCTGGTGAGCGCCGGAGCGAGCGATATCTTTCTCGGTCAGCTTTCGCCCGCCGGGCAATGGCGCTGGGCGATCAGCGGTGGCGGGCCAACGGCGGATACCCTTACGGCGCTGGTATTATCGCCGGACGGTTACGCTGTTATCGCGGGCACGATGGGCGATGGAGCGCACCTGGACACTGCCGCTTTCAACCTCAACGGAGCGGCCACGTCGCTTTTCGTGGCCCGCATCGGCTCGCCGGGGGCGGGCGCACCGGGCGTTCTGTCCTGGCTCCGTGCGCCCAATTCCACCAATCACGCGGGGCAGCCGACCGCCACTACGGGCGGCAAACTGGCGCAGGATGCCGCCGGTAATCTCTACGTGACCGGTATTCGGGACGGGTATCAGACCTTGGATTTTGGGTCGCTGGTGCTGGCGGCCGATACTCCCTACTACCGACCTCGGCCGCAGTTTGTGGCCCGCCTCAGCGCTGGTGGCGTCTGGCAGTGGGCTACGCGTACGAGCGGAATTTCGGACCCCACCATTTCGCTGCCCTTAATGCCTTCGCCGGTGGCCGTGGCTGCCAATGGCACCGTGGCCGTGGGTGGTGAGGGCTGGACCGGCAGCATCAATGGCGGCGGCGGCATCGGGCCATTTGGGATGCTGGAAATGTTTGTCGGCGCCACCGGCGTACCCTTGCGGTCGCAGTCAATCCGGCCGGCGAACAATGGCTACGGCTACTCGCCGCAGGTGCTGGCCGCCGATGCTGCCGGACGTCTGTTCGTGGGCGGGTGGCAGTATGGTAATCCCGTCAATAAGCTCTGGGTCCGCGCCCTGGATGCGGCCACCGGCGATTCGCTTTGGCATCAGACCATGATTCCAGGCACCCACGTAAATCTTGCGCTGAACGCACTCGCGGTCTCGCCCGCTGGTGGCCTGAATCTGGTGGGTGGTATCCAGACCCTGCTCTGCGTCTGCGATATAGGGCCAATCCCGCCAGGTTTGTACGGGGCCTTTTTTTCCGACTCGACCGAGTTGGCGACGGATGGTAACGGCTTCGTGGCGCAGCTTGATGGCCCCACCGGGCAGCCCCGCTGGTCGTTGGCAACGCCTGCCAGCCTGCTGGGAGTCAGTACGTCGGCGGGGCAGCTTCATGTAGCCGGCCAGTTCGATTGGAGTGCCTTTTTCGCGGCACCCACGTTTGGCCCCACCACGCTGGCGCACGATTCGGCCTTGGGTGCCCGCGACGCGCTGGTGGCGGAGCTGAACGAAGCTGGGCCACTACCACGCGCTTTCACGGTCGCCATTAGCGCAACAGGGGCCAGCCTGACACTAATAGGGCAAAACCTGACGATTGCCACCCAGGTATTGGTGGGCGGCGCGCCGGCTCCGTTCGCCGTTGTGAATGGAGCGTTGGTGATTGCCGTTCCGCCGGGCGCCAGCGGTACGATCACCGTCATCACGCCACAAGGCACGGCCACTAACCTGAGCTACCAACCCGCCGCGCCACTGGGTACGGCAGGCGTAAGTCCGGCTGCCCGCCTTCAGCTTTGGCCCAACCCGGTCACCGAAGCTGGCACGGTACGCGTGACGTTGCCCGGCGGAGTGTCCGCTTCCGTGGAAGTGCTCGACTTACTGGGCCGCTCGCTGCTGACGCTGCCCGCCGCGCGCGGTACGCTCACACTACCGCTGGCGGGTTTGCCGGCCGGCACTTACGTGGTGCGCGCGGGCACCGCCACCGCTCGGTTGGTGGTGGAATAAGCGGGCGGAATGCCGCGCCGGCCCCATCTTGCAGCCGACTTACTTTCACCCGCTTCCGCTTCTTTTTTGCTGTGTTTCTGAATTTTCGGCGCCGCGTCACCCGGCTGGGGGGCGCGGCGCTCGTTTGCGTGCTGGGACTGACGGCCGCCCCCGTAACCCGTGCGCAGGCGCCCGTCCGGGTTTTTGCCCCTAATCACAACCTCTGGACGGTTTTCAACGCCGAGCCGCGTTTCAGCGCCCGTTGGGGAATGCGGGCCGAAGTCATCTATCGCCGCGCCGACTGGGCGCGCGTGCCCCAACAGTTTCAACTGCGGATGGCACCAATCTGGAATCCGCGCCCGGACTTACAGCTTTCCGTGGGCTACCTCTTCAGCCGCAACTTCCGCTACGGCGATTATCCGGTGCTGCGCACTTTCTCCGAAAACCGGCTTTACGAGCAGCTTTTGCTGCGTTCCGCGTTCGGCCGGTTTGCATTGGCGCACCGCTACCGCCTCGAACAACGCTGGCAGCGCCCGGCGCTGGTGGCCGACCCGACGCGTTTCGTCACGGTGTACACCAACCGCGCCCGCTATCAAGCGCGTCTGACGCACCCGCTCGGCCCCGATGCCCTGGGGCCATACGCGGCGGTTTCCGGCGAAGTCTTCGTCAGCTTCGGCAATCGGGTAGCGAACAATATCTTCGACCAGGCCCGCGCTTACGGGGCCATCGGCTGGCAGTTCACATCTGCTACGGGGCTGGAAATGGGCTATCTGCACCAGCTCAGCGCCCAGGGCAACGGCCGCATCTTCGAGGCCAACCATACGTTGCAGTTCACCTTGGCCTTCAACCCCACCTGGGCTAAGTCCGATACGCCCCGGCCCCAAACCAACGACGCGGCAGACTGAGGGCGAATTACGAATTACGAATTTTCGGCCTGTAACTTGTAATTCGTAATTCGTAATTAATTCACTCTCCCCAGTCCAGCACTTGCCAGTCCAGTTTGTTGGCGCCGCGCACGGTGTAGCGCAGCACGGCGATGCCGTTGTGCTGACTGTCGTGCCAGGAAGCCAGGGCCAGGTGCGGCGTCAGGATGCGGGCATCGTCGAGGGTGGCGGGTTCGGCGGCAGCCAGCGTGGGCAAGCGCTTGCTGAGGTCGGCTTTCAGAAAACCTTCCGGGTCTTCGGGCAGGCCCGCTTTGATGAGCGCGCTCAGGTCTTCGCCGGTCAGCGTACCCAGCTCGTCGGCGAAGACGGCGGATGCGGGCAGTTGGACGCGGGCCGTATCGACGTAGGCCGCCGTCGGGTCGGCGGTGGCCTCATTGGTGGCTAGTGGTCGACCAGCCCGTTCGGCAGCCTGCTGTTGACGGATGATGATGCGGTCGCGGGCCAGAATCTGCTGCTCGGCTAGGGTGGCCGCCGACCGCGCCCGGCGCGCCTGCACGAAAAACAGCAGCGCCACACCGGCCATCAGCAGTGTGAGAATAGCGAGCAGGAGGGAGGTACGGGTAGAAGACATTTTATATGTGCGAAGTGCGAGGTGCTGTAGGTGCGAAGTGCGAGGTGCGAAGTTCGAGGGGTGGTCAAAGGGATGAAGTGTTGAAAATGAGCCGGGCTGCCAGCGGAAAAACTCCACTGACAGCCCGGATCTGAATTCTTAAGGTTTGGCAGCGCAGCTTGCACTTCGCACCTCAAACATCGCACTTACCTTAAATCGCTGTGTTCACGTCGAACTGTTCCAGGTAGTCGGCTACGCGACGGACGAACATTCCGCCCAGGGCGCCGTCCACCACGCGGTGGTCGTAGGAGTGGGAGAGGAACATAAACTGGCGGATACCGATCAGATCGCCCTGCGGCGTCTCGATCACGGCGGGCTTTTTCCGAATCGCGCCCAGCGCCATAATGGCTACCTGCGGCTGCATAATGATGGGGGTGCCCATCACGTTGCCGAACGAGCCGACGTTGGACGTGGTGTAGGTGCCGCCTTCCAGGTCGGCGGGCGTGAGCTTGTTGGCGCGGGCGCGGGCGGCCAGGTCGTTCACCTTCCGCGTCAGGCCGTGCAGGTTCAGTTGGTCGGCGTTGTGGATGACGGGCACGATCAGGTTGCCGGAGGGCAGGGCGACGGCCATCCCGATGTTGATGTCGCGCTTCTTGATAATGTAGTCGCCGTCGATGGAGACGTTGATCATCGGGAAGTCCACGATGGCCTTGACCACGGCTTGCAGCAGCAGCGGCGTGAAGGTCAGGGCTTCACCGTGGCGCTTCTTGTAGGCGTCCTTGTTGGCTTCGCGCCATTTCACCAGGTCCGTCACGTCGGCTTCCACGAACGAGGTGACGTGCGGCGAGATACGCTTCGAATCGACCATTCGCTGGGCGATCATTTTGCGCATCCGGTCCATCTCGATCAACTCCTGCCCACCGCTGATGCTCGGCACGGCCTTCGGCGCGGGGGCCTGAACGGCCGCCGTTTGCCCATTGCTCGGGGCAGTTGAGCGGCTTTCGGGCGCCGCCGCTACGGACGCTGCCACCACAGGCGCGGCCTTCGCTGCTCCGTTGACGGCCGGTTGCGGGGCCGGTGCTGAAGCCCGCGCCTGCACGTAGGCCAGCATATCTTTTTTACTGACGCGGCCGTCCTGGCCGGTGCCGGGAATGGTTTCCAGCTCGGCCATTCCGACCCCTTCCTGGCGGGCGATATTGAGCACTAGCGGCGAGTAGAACCGTGCCCCGCCGGTGGCGGTAACGGGGGCACCGGCTCCTGCGGGCACGTGCGGCACGGCGGCGGCAATCTGCACTTCTTCGGCCGTCACGGCGGCTTCCACGGTGCCGTTGGCCGAACCCAGCGCCTGCGCGCCGGTGCCATTGACACTTGGGGCGGCGGTGCCCGTGGTGGCTTCGGCGCCCGTGCTGATGATGGCAATGGCGGCCCCGACGGCCACGACGGCGCCTTCGGGGGCCAGGATTTCGGTCAGCGTGCCGGCGTAGATGGCGGGCACTTCGGTATCCACTTTATCGGTGGCCACTTCCAGCACCGACTCATCCTGCTCAATCCGGTCGCCGACCTTTTTGAGCCATTTGAGCACGGTACCTTCCATTATGCTCTCGCCCATTTTGGGCATTACCATTTCGACACGGGCCATAGAATTCAGCGGACTGGTTGGGTTGGTTGGGACTGGCTTGGATTGGAGACAACAAAGGTAGGCCCGAACCGGAACGCCCCCGTGCCGGGGTAGGCCAGGGCGCACTCGCGTCCGGAGGCGATATTTTGGCCAGGGGCAATAGCTTACGGCAAACCGGGCCTTTTACCGCGCCATCTCGCGCCGCAGCTCCGTCAGGTCCAGCGCGAAACCGGCCAGTTCCGGTGCGGCGCTCAGCGGGCCGTCAAAGCCCTTCACGACGGTGGGTGCCGCCTGGCCGGCACGGTACACGTAGGTGGTTTCGGTGGCCGGGTCGAGGAGCCAGCCCAGACGGACGCCGTAGTGCAGCCACCGGTTGAGCTTCTTTTTGAGCGTCGGCAGGCGGTCGGACTTGGATTTGAGCTCGATCACGAAGTCCGGGCAGGCGGGCAGAAAGCCGTCTTCGCGCTGCGGGCGCGTCAGGCCCGCCATCCGCGCCTCGGAAATCCACGACGCATCCGGCGAGAGCATCACGTGGGGAGCCAACTGATAACCGGCGTTCGACTCGCCGACGTATCCCTGCCGATGCGCGTGGTGCCAGTTGCCGAGTTGACGGGCAAGCTCACTGTTGAGCCGGCTGGACAGAAAAAACGTGGGGGACATAATACGGATATCATTGGCCGAATAGCGCTCGATGCGCAGGGCGCGGTTCTGAAGGCAGAAGTGCGCAAAATCGGCATCGGACAGGCTTTCCAATCCGGCCAGAATCAGCGGGTCCGAGGCGGAGATGAGCGGCATAAGGGATGATTTGGGGCGTACGTCAAAGATACGGAACGGCTCCAGCGGCGGCTGTCAACGGGGGCGGGCTGCCTTCGTTCGCCTCGGCCTACTGCATCAGGGGCGTTTCGGCCGCCTCGTCTTCCTCCAGGCCCGCCCGGAAATCGTGCGGGTCCAGCCCCCGGCGGCGGCGGTCGTGCATTTGATACTGCGCCTCGACCGTCACATCGGCACCAAACTGAACGCCGCTGGTGACCGCAAGCTGCGTCTTCAGAAGCTCGCTTACGGGCTGCCACTGGTTTTCAGCGACTTCGACCTCCAGGAGCGGGTTGAGCAGGTAGTGCCCGTTCTTGACCCGGAACCAGAGCCGCCGGCCGTAGGGCGCGTTGCGGTTTACTTCGTGGCGCGCCATCAGCGCGTTGATGTAGAGGCGGGCCTTGCGGTGGGGCGGCACCAGGTCGTCGGGGAAGGCCCGGAGTAACTCTTCCACATCGGCCGCTTCGATGAAGCCGCGCGCCCCCCAGAACTTATTGGTCATCGCGTCCTTGCGGCGCAGCACTAGCAACTGACCGAATAGCAGGTAGTTCAGTACGAAGGTTTCGGGCTGGTCGGCGCGAAATTTCAGCGCCTGCCCTTCCAGGCGCAGGTGCAGCGTGGGCAGGGCCAGCAGCCCGTGTAGGGTGGCCAGGTGGGGCTGCACGGTGGCGGGGTTCTGCGCAAACTGCCGCAGGGTGTACTGCCAGGGGGTGCGGCCCAGGGCGTCGGGCAGGGCGGGGTTGGCGTCGTTCTGGCGCAACCAGGCGATGATTTTCAGGGCGTTGGTGCGGGCGGCGGCCAGTAGCGGCGTCAGCCCGTTCTCGTCGCGCACGTCGGGGCCGTACTGGGTCACGCGGGCGGCCACGTCCTTCTGCAGGTCGTTGAGGTAGGGCTGGTAGCGGCGCCGCAGCACGGCGCGCAGCTCGCCGGTCAGGTCGGCGTGGCGGGCGGGGTTGTACTTCATCGGCCCTTCGAGCTTCGCCAGGGCGTCCAGGGTAGGCTGGTCGTCGTAGAGCAGGGCGTACTCGAAGAGGCGGTCTTTTGCCTTTTTGTTGTAACGGGCGGGGTCGAAGGCCTCGGCGCGCAGCGCGGGCAGTTCGGCGGCGGTCAGGATGGGCCAGGTGGGCGTTTTCTGCCCCAGAATCTGCTGGCGGATGGTGGCCGCCTGCTCGGCCTTGCCCTGTAGTTCGAGCTTGCGGGCCTCGTGGCGCCATTCGTCGGCGGTGGAGGTCTGGGTCTGGAGCGTAACCGTATCGCGCGCCTGGGTCAGGCCCAGCAGCGGCAGCAGGGCGTGGCGGTCGGCCCGCTCCACGACATAAAGGTTGTGCATTGCCCGCGTGATGGCCACGTAGAGGGCGTTGATGAAGAACTTGTACTGCTCGCCCTGCTTGTCGGCGCGGTCGGCGCGGCCGTAGCGCAGCTCGCCGGCGTCGGGGGCCACGTCTTCGGGCCGGATGCCCTCGGCCACGTCGCGGAACAGCTTTTCCTGCTGGCTGATCAGGTTCACGAGGATGATGTTCTCGTATTCGAGGCCTTTGGCTTCCTGCACCGAAAACAGGAGCGGGGTGTCGAAAAACCGCCGCGCTTCGGCCTTGTCTTCCTCGCGCAGCACCACCACCGCAAAGCGCGCCGAGCGGCGGATGCGCTCGTTGAGCTGGCGCTGGGCGGCGGGCGTTTCCTTCAGAAAAACCACCTCGCCGGGGCGCTGGGCGGCCGATTCGACCAGAAACGTGCTTTCGCGGTCCAGCGAGCCGAAGCGCAGGTTTTTGATCCGTAGCAGCCGGTTGGCCAGGGCCGTGATGGCGGGGGCGTTGCGGTAGTTGGTGCGCAGCAGTTGCAGGGCCCGGCCGGCGGCGGCGCCGTCGGGTTCGTGCTGAAAGAAAAGCGCCTTTAACCCGCTCCAGGAGAAGAAGTTGGGGTGCACCACCTGGTGGGCGTCGCCGCAGAGCAGAAAGTTGCCACCGCCGCCCTTTTTTGGTTTTTTGAGGGTGCGCAGGATCAGCGCCAGTTGGGCGTTGGTCAGGTCCTGCACCTCGTCCACGACCACGAAGTCGTACGAAGCTTCGGCCAGCGCGAGCCGCTCGAAGGCCACGATGTTGGGGTTGAACAGGTTTTCGGCTTTTAGCAGGTCGAGGTATTTCAGGAAGAGTGCGTACACGTCGGCGCGCTCGTCGGGCGGAAACACCGACTGCCGCGCGCCGAGGCCCTCGTAGTCGGCCAGCGTCAGGTAGGGTTTGGTCGGGTTGAAGCCCGTCAGCACGCCGTGGAATTCCTCGAACAGCCGCTCCCCGTCTTTGACGCGCACGTAGGGCCGGTGCTGGCCAAACCATTGAGCAAAGCGCCGGTACGGAATCTCCTGCCCTTCGGGGATGCGGATGCTCTCCACCAGTTCGCGCAGCGAAAGGAAGTCCACGACTTGGGCCTCGGTGGCGGGGTGGTGGGCGGCGTAGAGGCGGGCGGCGTTCTCGACCAGGTACGCCGAGCGCGTCACGTACAGCACGTGGGCGGGCGCGGCGGCAGTGCCGGTCAGGGTTTTGAGCTTTTCGAGGGTCAGGGCGGTCTTGCCGCTGCCCGCCGAGCCGATGATGATCAGCGGCGGCGGCAGTTCGAAGATGGCCTGCTGATCAGCGTCGAAGAACAGCGGCCGGTCCAGCAGATGGAAGCGAGGCGCCGGGGCGCTTTTTTGGGTGGGCAGCACGGCGGGCACATAGGCCAGGGGCTGCACGTCGGCGGCGGGCACCTGGTCGGGGCGCAGCAGCACGGGGGCGGTGGCGGGTTCGGCGGCCACCCCGCGCAGGAATTTCGACTTCTCGTAGGCGTGGTTCCGGATCAGCTCCAGCAGCAGCAGGCAGGTCTGGCCGTCGTAGGAAGCAAAGCGGAACAGGAGCCGGTCGGTGTCGTTGAGGCGGGCGCGGTAGTAGGGCGTGCCGCCGATCTTTTTCACATCGGCGGCGCGAAAGTCGCTGGCCCGCAGCGCGGCAGTCACTTTGTCGAAAGCGGCCTTGAGCGGCCCGGTCGGCGCAAGTTCGTGGTATTGGTAGAGCTGCATGGGCGGCGAAGTTCGCGCGGATGGGGCAAACGGGGCCGCAGGTGGGGGAGCGAGGCAGGCAACGAATCCTTGATAAGGACGGCCGCCTCAGAAATCCAGAACGCGACGAGTCGGCGCTCAGTCGCCGATGGAGCCGATCTTGGGCTGGATCTGGATGATGAAGCGGCGGTTCAGGCCTTCCTGATTGCCGGTATAGCGGCCTAGACCCTTGAAGCCGCTGCCGGCCGCGATCACCTCCACGTTGGGCGGCAGCCGAACGCCGGCCTGCCGCCACTGCCGAATGACGGCCATCGCGCGGTTGTAACTCAGCTCCCGGATTTCCTTGCGGTCCTGGTTAACCGGCGCGTCGTCGGGCGCTTGCCGGTCCTTTGCCGCCCGGCCTTCCACGACCACCAGGTACTGTATGCTGTTGTCGAGGGCCTGCATCTGGTTTGCCAGAAACGTCCCGGCTTTCGTCAGCGGCGCCTGCGCATCGGGCGGCAGGTCGGCGCTCCACTGGTCGAACTGCACCGGGAAGTTCAGCTCGTAGCGGCGGAAAGTGGAGTCGTAGGAGAAATACTGGCCGTCGAGCCGTTTCAGCGCCTCCTTGATCTGGTCGAGCTTCTTTTTCTCTTTCAGCTCCACCTGCAAATCCCGGATCAGCCGCTGATTCTGTGATTCTTTATCCTTGAACAGCTTGTAGCTCAAGACGAACAGCACTAGCATCGTCAGAAAGAGCGCCGTCATCAGGTCCACGTACGACGGCCAGAAGAAGTCCTTGCTCTGCTTCATCGGGTGCCGCCGTTGGGGCCGAAGTAGTCTTTTGGCTTCTGGCCGAAGAGCTTACCGAGGGCGCTGGGCTGCGCCAGGTCGGCCTGTACCCGCACCAGGCGTTCGACCTGCGCCTGCAACTCGCGCTGAATCTGCTCATCGGCGGCGAGGCGCTGCTCCAGACGGTTCAGCACGTTCGTGAGCGTCTTGTTCTGGATGGTTTGCTCCGTAGTCAGCTTGCGCTGCTCGTCGGGCAGGGCGCTGAACGGCTGTAAGTAGCGCACCACCTTGTCGTAGATGTTCTGGTCGTTTAGGGTGGCGAAGTACTGGCGCAGCTTGTCGTCGGCCTGCTGAAACTCGGTTTCCATCTCCACCACGCGGCGCTCGACGATCTTTTCCAGCGACCGGGCGCCGAGGTCCACCTGCTGTTCCATCCGGGCTTTGAGGTCGGCCAGGGTGCGTTCGTGGGCCTGGAAGAAGGCCAGCATCTGCCGCAGGGCCGCGCCGTGCTCATTGATGAAATCGGGCAGCTGCTCGGCGGCCTGTTCCAGGGTGTTGAGGCGGTTGAGCAGCGCGGCCATCGTGCGGGTGGCGTCAGTGCCCATCTGCACGGTTTGGTTCAGGGCCTGCTGATAGCCCATAAATTTCTCGAAGGTGGCGGCGCTTTGCTCCACCCGGTCGAAGACCTGGATGGTGGCGTTGGCCATCTTCGTGACGCCCACTTCTTCCAGCCGAACCAGGAAATCGCGCTGCACCGCAATGTTTTCGCTCGTCTTGCTGATGTTCTCGCCCATCTTGTCCATCAGGGGCAGAATCTGGGCGAGTTTAGCGAAGAAGTCAGTTTGGATGCGACCGAAAAACTTCTCGTTGAACGTGTCGAGCACGGCTTTCATATCGCCCATACTCTTCTGCATATCCGAGCTAAGCTTGGGCAACAGCTTGACTTGCAGGAAGGTGTAGTAAGCATTCTTGCGCTTGTCGCGGCGGGCTCGGGCCGATTTCAGGGCCTGGTTGCCGGCCAGCGTCAGCGCCAGCCCGATGAACGAGCCGACCATCGCAATGCCCACGCCGCCCAGAAAGGAGATGATCTGCTCGTCGCCGAAGAAGGTGGTGCCGCCGCCCGGCGTGGGGCTGCCGTTGCCAAGCAGCAGCGATCCCAGACCAAACATCGCCCCCAGAAACGTGCCCAGCAGACCCAGGTAAAGCGGTGTGGCGACCTGCGCCTGAATCTCCTCGTCCAGCGCCTCGGCGTGGCGCTCGGAGATGTCTTTCAGGATGTTGAAGTCGGCGGCGGCGCCCTTGTTATTGATCAGATACTCGTTCGTATCGGTCACGATCTCCGCAAATTTTTCCGATGTCGCTGCCGGTACCACCAACGCGTCATACGTGGTGTGCCGGGCACCATCAAGTACATCGGCCGTCACCTCGATCTGCAAGGCGCTGGCCGGCGGGTACATCGCCGCCACCCGCGCAATCAGTTGCCGGTTTTGCCAGAAGATGAACAGTTGCCAAACGACCAGCCCCGCGATGATCAGGATTTCAACGTACTGCATAGCTCGGAAAAAGGGTAAAAATCAGCTGATCGTCAGCCGCGCCTTTTCGCGCACTTCCCACCGTTCGCCCACGCGTTCGAGCTTGCCCGCCGCGGCGGTGGTGATGCGGGTGTATTGATCGTTGGGCGGCAGGTCGAAGTCGAAGAAAGTCCGCAGGTTGCGTATGCCGTCGGCGATGATGCGCGCCTGGTCGGCCTGGGGGCTGAAGCCGTACGTGGCAAGGTTGCCCGCAGGGCCGTCCGTCACGATCAGGCACACCGGCATCAACGGAAACGGCTCCGCCGCCAGCTTGCGGTGTTCGATGTAGGGTACGTTTGGCGCGGGGGCGTAGAAGCGCGCGGGGGCGTTGGACGTGGGCTGCGCTGACGGCTGAGGCGAATCAGCAACAGGAGCTGCTACCTCTTGTGCGACAGCGTTCAGGGCGGCGGTAAAGGTGTCGGTTGTCTCGGGAACTACATCGGGAGCAGTAGCTAATCCGGCGGTGCGGAGGCGTGCGATCTCCGTTTTGTCGCCGTGCATTTCCTTTCGCAGCGCGTCGTTTTCTGTCTGTAGCTGGGCGTTTTCTTCTTGCAGCCGGATGCGCAGGTTGCGGTTGCCGTCCCGCCGTGCCTGTACGACAGGGTCAATCGGTTCAGGCCCAGCGGGGCTTTCAGGGCGAGCGGGCGGCACATTGCCCTTCAGCCACCAACGGCTAGCGAGCGCTCCCAGCACGGCGCCGATAGCCGCGCCTAGCAAACCACTCAGCCAGGGCGACGTTGGCGACGCTCCGACGGAGTCTGATGCCGCCTGCGGCGTACCGGAAACCGGGGCAGCATCAACCTGCAGGTTTGGTAAATCTACGGTCGTAGTTGCCGCCTCACGGGCCGAATCCTGTTGCGTTTTAACAGCGGAATCAGCCGCCAGGCCAGATGTAACGGAATCCTTCGCCGTCTTGCCCTTTTTCGCGGGAGCCGCTGGCTTCGCGGTCTTTGGTGGGCGAGGCGTCTCCTTCGCCCCGGCGGGTGCGCCCAGCGTCAGCACCAAGGCTGTCAGCACATAGAATGCCTTTTGCATCACGCGGCGCTGGTGGAAGTGGTGGCCGAATGCAGCTCTTTCGACAAGCCCACCAGCGCTTCCTTCAGGGGCAGGAAAAACAGCGTTTCCGGCACCGGGGCGCCGGCTTCGAGCAGCCGGGCGTACTGCTGGCGGTGGGTCGTGAGCGAGTCGGCGAGGTGTTTTTCGAGGATGGCGCGTACCTGGCCGGGGGCGTTGCGGATGCCCAGGTCGGGGTGCAGGCGCACCAGCGCGGGGTCGGTCAGCAGCAGGTCGAGGCAGGCGCCTACGTTCGCCAGCACGGCGGCCTGCACGGCATCGGTAATCTGTGCTGGCTCCAGGGTATGCGGTGCGGGCTTACCGTCGGCGTCGGTCGGTTCGGCGGCGGGCAGTACGCCGGTGGGCTTGGCAGCCTGCGGGTTGGGTCGCGTCGCCACGTTGGCCAGCACGCCGCCGTTGGCGGTGGCCTGCTTGGGGTCGGGCACGAAGACGATCTCGAAGCGCGCGGGCACCGGCCCGGCGGTGGCTTCCAGAATGCGGCGCACCATGGCGGTCACGGTTTCGGTGTCGGAGCCGTCGCGCAGCAGCTGCACGTAGAGCGAACCGCGTCCGGTCAGGCAGAGGTAGCGCGGCACCGGCAGGCCGTAGAGCTTCGTGAGCTGCCCGATATGGTAAACGATAGCGCCGAAGTGCAAATAGAACAACACCCGCAGGTGCTGGGCGCGGTGCAGCAACCGGCTGAAACCCAGTTCGCCGTCGTAGGCAAACAGGAACGAGGCCACGTCGTCGGAGGTGTACGCGGGGTTTTCGACCGCCTTCAGTACCCGGTTATGGGCGCGCTGGGCCGACCGGCCAAACGTGGCCGGCACCAGCTGGTCGAGGCCGTAGCGGACCAGCCCGTTTTCCTTGCGCGTGACGCGGGCGCCGCCGTCGCCCCACAGGTCGGTGCCCGCGAACCGGAACGAGGTGTTGAGCACCGGCGCGCGGTCGGCGTAGAGCAGCACGTCGGTGGTGCCGCCGCCGATGTCCACGAACGCGGCCGTGTCGGTTTCGCCCAACGTGATCTTGTTCAGCTCCGTGAGGTAGTAGTACGGCGCCGTGGACTCGGCCACGCACAGGGCTTCCTGGGCGGTCTGGAAAATGCGCTGGTACGCCTGATTCCACTCGCGCTGAAAGAGGTTGCGCTGCGGCACCGAGAAGCTCAGGGGCGCGAACCACGTCAGGCGGGTCTGCGCCACGTTGCCGGTGGGCCTCGCCAGCAGCACTTTCGCCCGGAAGAGCAGCAGCAGCTCCTCGAAAAACGCCCGCACCCGGCTCTCGGTGAAGCGGTCGGAGCCGATGCTCCACTTCAGGTTCGTGAAGTAGTAGGACGGCGACAGCTCCTCGGTGATCAGGCCGAAGCCGATATTGACGTTGCCCAGCAGCACGGCGGGGCGGGTGGTGAAGTCGGCCGACTCGCTCGTGGCGGTGCGAATCGGAAAGGCGTAGGGCGAGCCGTCGGCGCCGATCATCGGCGGCACGAACTCGCGTTCCAGGTACGCGCTCAGGCGCTTGAGGCGGATTTTGCGGGCGTCGTCCTCGATGCCGGCCATCACGAGCCGCTCGTAGGGCGTCTGCTCCTGAGTAGCGAGCGGCTGGCCGTTCTGGTCGCGCTGCACGAACATCTTTTTCAGCAGCCCCACCGGCGACTCGTCGGCGCCAAACCCGAAAGCCTTCGGCTCGGGCGTGGTGCCTTCGTTCCAGGCCACGTGGGTATTGGTGGTGCCGAAGTCCACGGCAAACCGAAACTGGCCGGTGCCCTGCGTCACGGTGGGCCAGAGCGGCACGGCCAGCGACCGCCCCCCGCCGGGGTGCTGCACCACCACCAGCTCGAAGGCTACGTCCTGGCCGACTTTACGCTGGCTGCCGCGCCCGTCCGGCTCCTCGCGCTCGCCGCGCACGGTGTAGTAAGCCGAGCCTTCCTCGGTGGGCGTCTTGGGCGTGCGGTCATAGCGGGTGGCCGATTTTTCGCCGCCCGTCTCGCCGATGGCCGCGCCCTGATGCCAGAATTCGAGCTTCACCGGCTGGTGCATCGCGCGTTCGTCCAGGGTGTTGGCGTCCACCAGCATCACCTTATAAAGGTCGTTGTACTGCGGCGCGTCGCTGGCCCGCACGAACGGGAAGATGGCGAGGCCCACGTTCGTGACCTGGAGCTTGCCCACGCCGTCGAGCTGCGGATTGTCGTGGTAGGCGCGCTCGAACTCGATAAAGCCGCCGTGCTGCACGGGGATGCGCAACGCCACGCGCACGTGGTGGGCGGTGACCTCCACGGTCAGCAGCCGGGCCAGGTCGGCGGGCGTGAAGTAATCGAAGAAGCGCGGCTTGAGTGGCAGCAGCGGCCCGAAGTCCTGGGGGGCGTCGCGGGTGGTTTTCACCTGCCCGCAGGCGAATTTTCGCTCATCGATCTGGTAGGGCACCGCCAGCAGAGTGTCTTCCAGCAGGTCGTTGATGGTCAGGTACGGGTACTGAAAGCTGACACCCGGCAGGGTGCGGTCGGCCAGTAGGCGCGCGTCGGTGGCGGGCACCTGGGTGGCATCGTCCCACGACTTTTTGTTGAAATAGTACTTGCCGGGGGCGCGCATTCCCGGCTTGAGCACCAATGGCAGCGGCCCGGCGGCGGTCTTGGTGGGCACGATGAAGAAGTCGCTCGACGCAATCACGCTTTCGTCGGGCCGCACCCGCAGCGGCAGGCCGCAGATCGTGACGGGGTTGCCGGTGTGGTCGCGCAGGCGCTCGTAGCCGGCGCCCAGGTCGGGCGGGGTGCCGAATTCGAGCTGCCGGATGCGGTCGGCGTCCAGCACGGCTTCCAGCGCCCGAAACTGCGTCCGAAACCCCGGCTCGGCCACCCACGACTCGTATAGGTACTGCTGAAAAGCGCCCTCCCGCGCGCCCAGCGGCACGTAGTGGCCGTCGAAGTAAGCGCCGCCGCCCTCGGTGCGCTGCATCAGGGCTTCGGGCAGGTCGGGCGCCGGAAAGAGGGCCGTCAGCGGCGAGGTGCCGGCCAGCAGGTAGGGTGTGCCGTTGGCGCGGGTCCAGTAAAAGAGGTGGACATCCGTCAGGCGCCCGAAGCGCTCGTCGCTCTGTTCCAGGTACAGGCGCAGCACGGCGGCCAGCGGCCGGGTGCTGGGGTCGGCTTCCAGCTTTGCCATCTCCGGCTGGCGCTGCCAGGTGCGGATCAGCAGCTTGCGCCCGGCCTTTTCCAACTGGTGGTAATTGAAAATCACCTCCCAGGCATCCCAAAGCTGGCCGAGCAGGCGGTGATGAATCGAGGCCGTCTCGGTGGGGTGCTGGCGGACGTATTCGAGCGCCGTCTCCACCAGGTGCATCCGCGCAAACGGCGACGGAATCGCCACGGCGGTCTGCTGCGCGCGGCCCCCTTCGGGGTCGGGCATCGACTTCAGCTCGTCCTTCGTGATCGGGCCGGTGGCGCCCCAGCCCTCGTGGGTAGTGGGGCCGGTAGTGTGGCGACGCAGGATTTTCGACATAGAATAGGGCAACAACCAAAAAGCCCCTCTCCTTTGGAGAGGGGTTGGGGGTGAGGATTACGCGTATTGCAGCTTCTCTTTGACCAGCGCTTCGGTGGCGGCGTCGAAGGCGGCAATCAGCAGTTGAAACGCGCGGCGCTCGTCGGGATGGGCGTCTTTGGCGTGGTGGAGCTTGCCCATCGCGTCGTTGAGCTGCCCTTTGACGACATCGGGCGTGATGCCCTTATCGCCGCCGATGCCCAGCAGGCCACCGCCGGTTTTGGGGGCTTTGTCGGCCACCATCTCGTTGAAGTTGGTGCGGTCCGGGCGCAGCGCCCGGAAGTGGCGGCGGTTGAGGCCCAGTTCTTTGAGCCAGCCGTCGTAGCGGGTCAGGAAGTCGTTCAGGTCGCGCAGCGCCACATCGTTTTTCAGGCGGGCGCCCAGGTCGATCTGGTTGGCGTAGGCCGCGTTGCTGGTTTCGCCGGGCGTATGTTGGGTCAGGTAGCGGGCGAAGTAGTGAAACCGAATCAGCGGCCGGGCCACGGTGGCGCGCAGGTCGTCGGGGAGCTGGGCGAAATCGAAGTCCGACGGGTCGCCGCCGGCTTTCAGCCCGAACTCGTGGTAGAGCGGGCGGTCGCTGATGTCGGGGTCGGCGAGGCACATAAAGTGCACCGGCGCCAGCGCGCCCACCAGCTCGATGAGGTGCGCGGCGTTGCGTTGGGCGTCCTTGCCGGGGTTATTGGCCAGGGGCTGACCCGGCTCGTCGCCGAGGTAGTAGGTAGCATCCACGCCCTTCAGATGCTGGGCGTAGTAGGAGAGGGCCGTCTTGGTCTTGGTGACGAACGAGCGCGAGTCGATGAAATTGGCGCCCTGCGCGATCTCGGCCGCGCTCGGCTGGTCCAGCACGAAGTAGGGCAGCAGCACTAGGGCGCCGGCCTTCATTCGCTTGCGCACGTCGGGGTTGGCCAGCGGCGGGCCTTCGTGCCGCATATTCTTCACCAGCAGTGGGAAGCCCGCCGCGCCGGTGCCGCCGAAGATGGACGAGACGAAGAATACCCGGTCGTCGGCGCGCAGGTTTTGGGCCAGAAAGCGCATCTCCTTCGACTCCATCAGCCCGTTCAGCACCACCGACCCCACGTTCGGCGAGCCGCGAAAACCGAGGTCGAGGTTGGCGTCCAGTGAGGCCTTCGAGAACAGCAGATCTACCAGTCCGCCCGAATCGGGCGACAGGCTGCTGCGGTGTAGGAACTCCCCGAACGATTTGTTGATGCCGCCGAAGTCGTACACGAACGTGTCGCGCAGGCCGCTGGTGGCGGCGTCGGCCGACGAGAGCGAGGCCAGCGTCAGCAGCGGCTGGGCGAAGAAGCCGTCGGGGCGCTCGCGCTTGGCGTCACTCAGTTGGCGGTGCAGGCGCTCGTAGAGCTTGAGCAGTTCGACGGTGCGCACCACGTCGCCGTTTTGGGTGTCGGGGTCGATCAGCACCGGCACCACGGCCTCGCAGTTGGGGATGCGCACCCCCGCCGCGAGCAGGTGAACGAGCGAACGCACCACGCGGGCGCCGGAACCACCAATGGCGAACAGGAAAAGACGAGCCACGGAATCAGGGAGCTAAAGCGAGAAGAAAAAGAAAGCGGGACGCTACTTATGCGGCCACTTCACGGGCACGTGCCAGGCGTGCCGGGAGCCGCCCTTGCCCGCCAGCGAAAACGCGATAAAGAGCAGGGCGCCCAGGCCAAAGCCAAGTAGTACGGCCTGTAGCTGGAACGAGTCGAGGGCGGCCTGATTGGCTTGCTGGTCGAAAAAAGTGGGGTCTTCCACCCGGTCCGTCACGATGCCTTTCACCACGGCGTCCTGCGTTTTGATGCCGGTCAGCGTGGCGCTCAAGGCCCCGGCCAGCAGCAGGCCCAGCACCCAGTGCCAGGTCTTGTCCCAGGCTTTCATGCCCCAGCCGTTGAGGCCGTAGTAATACAGCAACATCATGCCGAGGGCGATCAGCGGAATGCCCAGCTCGATGACCTGGAAAAGCGGTTCCAGATAGCCCGCCGATACGCCGGCAAAGGCCGGTTCGAGGCGGTGAAAAAGAAGGCTCATAACAGAAAGCGGGAAGTAGAGCGGTCAGGTTTTTTTGACGAGGCGAATCGGGCACTCGAACAGCGGCGGCAGGGTGGCCCCGTAAGCCTGCCGGGCGCCGCGCAGGATCCAGTCGAGGTGGTACGTCCGGCCCGGAAGGGCCGTGGGGTGCGTGTCGTCGTCGGTGGACAGGCTGCTCACCCACGCCGGCAGCGGCGGCGCGGGCAGCCGCAACGTGAGGGTAACGTCCGGGGCAAACAGGCCCGCTACCCGCACCCGCGCCACGTGGGTGTAGGCCGCCAGCGCCGGGTGCGCGTGTTCGGTGGCCGTGAGGGCACGGGCACTGCCGGGCACCAGCTCGGCCTTGGCATGGGGCGCGTCCAGTTGCAGGCGGGCGTTCAGCGTTTCGGGATCCTGCAAGTCCGGCGGCAACCCCGTGAGGTTCAGGCCAACGGCGAACTCCACCGGGCCGTTGGCTACGTCGGCTTCCACCGCGTGGCACGTCTTTCCATCCGTGCAGGCCAGCGCGGCGCCCTGCGGATGCAGCAGCGGCTGGAGCCGGGCGGCGTAGGGCAGGGCCGGGTACGTCAGGCCCAGCGCTACCTGCCGGGTCGGTGCATCGGCCCAGACTTCCCGCTGAAAGCGGCGTACCAGCGCCGGCGCCCCGATCACCCAGATGTAGTACGGCCGAAAGCTGCCGCGCACTTCCTGGCCGCGTGGCGGCTGCTGAAAAGCGGGGTAGAAGGTGCCGTAGAAACGCGACGAATCAGCGTACACCACTGCGCCCAACCCCAGGCGGCGCAGGTCGGCCAGGGCGCTGGTCACGTCGTCTTCCAGGGCCGCCAGGTTGCGTCGGCTGGCGCTGTGGTCGGTCAGGTCGGTCACCAGCACCCGCACGACCTGACCCGTGTCCGGCTCGTTCAGCACGGCGCGGAAGACCTGCGCCACGCCCAGGCCGGTGCCATAAGTGCGCCGCCCGGTACCGTTGATGCGGCCCCGCAACGTGTCGAAGTGTACGGCGTTCATGGCCCCTTGCTGGTCGATCAGGTAAAAGGCTGCCTGGCTGACCTGCGGGCTGGAATGCACTTCCTTCAGCAGCCCCCCGATCCGGGCCTGAAACTCCGTGTTCACGCCCATCGTGGCCCGGTAGCCCATTAGGCCCGGCATATTCCCGCTGTAGGGCACCACCACCCGCACCCGCAGCGGGAGTTCGAGCGGCGCCTTTCCCGCTTTTTTCAGGGGTGCTGAAGCGGCGTCTTTTTCCGCTGGCTTGCTATTGTCGCACCCCGCCGCCACCAGCAGCAGCACGGCGAGAAGAAACGGATAGCCGAACTGGCAGCACCGGCTGAGGCCGGGCGCAAAAAACAAATGACTCATCAAAAGACGGGGACGGGGTGAAACACCAAGTTTGCGGTGCTAAGGTGCGAACAAAGTTGGCTTACGCGCCCGCAAGCGGCCCCCATGCTACGTGCCGGAGCAGATCAAGGCTGCGTCAGTGCCCTGACCCACGCCGGACCGGCGCCGTGACCGGCCCTGCCGCTGCTCCCAGGCCCCGGAGTTCTTACCTGTTTTTGCCAATCGCAAGAACGGGTAAGAAGACAGGGCGTCTTACCTGTTTTTGTCAATCGGGAAAATGGGTAAGAAGGCGGCGCGTCTTACACGTTTTGGTCAGGCGGGAAAATGGGTAAGAAGGCGGTGCGTCTTTCCTCTTTTGGCCAATCGGAAAAAGAGGAAAGAAGACGGTGCGTCTTTCCTCTTTTGGCCAATCGGAAAAAGAGGAAAGAAGCCGGCGCGTCTTTCCCCTTTTGATCAATCGGAAAAAGAGGAAAGAAGCCGGCGCGTCTTTCCCCTTTTGGTCAATCGGAAAAAGGGGAAAGAAGCCGGTGCGTCTTTCCCCTTTTGGCCAATCGGAAAAAGAGGAAAGAAGGGCGGGGCCGCCCGCCCGGCCTCCTGGATGATAGATGCCGGAAGCCGTGGATGGAAGCCGAAAGCGGCCCTACTCCGCTTCCGCCACCCAGCCCGCCGGGGCGGGCTGGCAGACCGGGCACCAGTACGTAGCGCGGCCCCCGACGTAGTGCTTCTGAATGGCCTCGGCCGGGTGCACAGGGCAGTGCGTGGCGCTGGCGCCGGGCGGCGCGGCTTCCCACTGGCGGGCGTGAATCAGGTAGCCGGGCGGGAAGTCGGTGTAGCGGGCTTCGGCCGCGATGGCCGTGCCCAGTACCCGCCCGATGGCGCCGTGCAGGCGCGCAACTTCGCTGCTGGTTAGGGTGCCCGCGCGCCGGGCGGGGTGCAGCTGGGCCTGAAACAGGACTTCGTCCACGATCCAGTTGCCGAGGCCGGCCGTGACGCGCTGGTCGAGCAGGGCGCTTTTGAGCAGGGCGTTTTTCCGCCGGCCCAGGGCGGCGGCGAGGTGGTCGGCGGTCAGGCCGTCGTAGGCATCGGGGCCGAGGTTTTTGCTTTGCAGAAAGGCCGGCACGTCGGCCGTCAGCCCCACGCGGCCGAACTTGCGCGGGTCCACGAAGCCGATGCGCAGGCCCCCGGCCAGGGTCAGCTCGACGCGCACGAAGCGCGGGCGGTCCTCGGCGTCGCGGTAAGCGGCCACGTCGCCGGTCATTCCGAAGTGCAGCGTCAGGGCGGCGGCAGGAGTAGCGGCGGCGGACGGCGGTTCGGCTACGGCCGAAAGTCCACCCTCCGGCGGTGGGGGCGCGGGCGGGTTGAGCTCCAGCAGCAGGTTTTTGCCCACCCGCCGCGAGGCCGTGAAGTGACGCCCGACCAGCGCCGCGCGCAGGGCGGTTTCGGGGGCCGTCAGGACCTGGGCATCCAGCACCTGCACCCCCGTGATGGGCACGTGCAGGGCCAACTCATCGAGAAAGCGGCGGTAGGTTTCGACTTCGGGCAGTTCAGGCATTGCAGGGGAGGAAATAAGGGAAACGAGCGACCACGCGACCACGCGCTACTTTCGTCCGGCTGGTCGCCGCACCACCGCCTGACGCGCGTCGGGTTTGGTCCGGCTCTTTCGCTGCTAACCCTCCCGCTGATGACTGGTTTGCCGCCGCGTTCGCTTTTCGTGCCCGGCCAATGGCGGCAAGGGGTATGGGCACGGCTGGCGGCGCTGCATTGGCGGCTGCGCGACAAGCTGACATTGGTGCCCCGCGCGGCTGAAAAGGGGCTGCTATTCCTCGGCGCGCTGGCGCACCGTTGGCAGCCGGGGCCGCGCACGTTCCGGCTGGCGCTGCCCGGTTCGACGGCGGAGTGGTTCGTCAGCCTGGACCCGCGCGATGCGCTCCGTCGCCGCGCCGTGTGCCGGGCGCTGACCCAGGCCGGGCCGCTCGCCGATGATTGTCTGCTGGTGCTGGTTCGCTACCGCCGCGCGCCGCTGCTGGCCGGTCGGGCCGATGCCGAGGTACGGTCGTGGGCGGCGCCAGTGGCCTTGCTGCCGCACCTGCCGCCACCCAGCACTCCGCTGCTGACGCTGCTCGATGCCGTCCTGCGTTTACCAGCGGTGCAGGTGCGGGTGGTGCAGGTGGGCGCCCGGGCGCCCAAAACTTCAGTGGGCCCGCCCGCCCCGCCGCCCGCCACGGCCTGGGTGGTGCCGCACCGCGGCGCGGCGCCGTGGCTGGCCGAGTGCCTGGCCCGCGTAGGGCCGCAACTGCGCCTGGCCAGCGGCGACGAGGCGCTCGTGTGTCTGGATGAAGCTCCCACAGCGGCCATACGGACGCTCCAGACCACTTTTCCGACCTGCTGGTTTGGCGTGCTGGCGCGTCCCGGCGTCGGGCCGTTCGTGGCGCGGCAGCGGGCCGTGGAGCGGACGGCCTGCGCGCGGCTGCTTTTCCAGGATTCCGACGACGTGCCCACCGCCGACCGGGCCGACCGGCTCCACGCCGCCCTCGACGATGGACGCCAGCTCGATGCCGTCGGCTCGCACGAGCTGCGGCTGGACTACCTCGCCGACAAAGTGGTGGCCGTGCGTTTTCCACTCGATGCCTCGCGGGCGCTGCGCGTGGCGATGGGGCACCCGGTGCTGTTCCCGACGCTCCTGATCCGGCGCGAGCAACTGCTGGCCGTGGGCGGCTTTGCGACCACCCACCGCTTTGCGCTCGATACGCAACTCCTGCTGCGCGCCTCCTTCACGTGGCGGCTGGGCAATGTGGATGCGTTTCTGTATCTGCGCCGCCGCCGGGCCGGTTCGCTGACCACTGACCCCGCGACCGCGTTCGGTACGCCGGTGCGCGAGGCGTTGCGCCGGGACTGGAAGCGCGACTTCGCGGCCGTCCGCAACGGCCAATTGGCACTCGCCGACTCGTCGCTGGCGCCGTTTCGGGGGGCGGAATATGTCGGCAATGAGTTGAGGCCGCTGGCCGACGCTTGAGTGTTCAGCCACAGGTCGTAAACTTCAATTTTAGGACTTACGCAGTAGCATAAGAAGGTAGCCCCTACGGGGCCAAAAGACGCTCAAAACGTTGTTCTCCTACCGGCAGATAGCCCCTCCAGGGCTACCGAAAGCCCTTTCTGGGGCGAAAATGACGGTGTGCGTAAGTCCTGAATCCCTAAAAATCTTCCGCGCCGGCCACGTCCGGCCGCAGGCCGAGCGCCTGCACGGTGGCGCGCACGGCGTCGGCATCCACGAAGGGCAGCACTTCGGTTTCGCGGCCCGGCACCAGCAGCTTCAGCAGGGCTTCGTACTTGGCGCGGCCCTGGGCGAGCATTTCGGGCGTCACCTCGACCAGAAAAATGCCGAACGGCTCGGCCTTTTGCACCCCTACCAGCAGGAAGCGGTCAGCGTGCAGCGCGTCGAGGTAGAACGCCGCCTGGCGGTCGTAGTCGAAGGCCGCGCACTGGGCCGCGAACTGGTGCCAGTCGGGGGCCATCGTGGTTTTGAAGTCGATGATCGTGTACGACGCCTCGGGTTGGGCCGGGTCAGCGGCGGGCACCACCAGGTCCGCGCGCAGTTTGCAGAGGGTGCCCGTGGAAGGAGCCGTGAACATAGCGCTGACTTCGGGGCGGCCGCGCGTCAGGTAATCGCGCATCGTGGCGTCGTGCCGAACGCCCTCCACCATCCACCAGATCAGCGAGTCATTGATGCCGGGCAGGCCGGGCACGTAGGCGTCTGGCTCCAGCAGCGCCGTGTGGAAGGCCGTGCCCAGCGACAGCGCCGCCGTATTCGCCGCCGAGCGCGGCAGCCGGCCGTTGAGGGCGTCGCGCAGCTTGCCGAGGTCGGAGTTGGCGATAGCTGGCAGGGCGCGGTAGTCGTCATAGGAAAGGTCGAGCAGGTCGGGGCGCGCGGCGCGCGCGTGGGGCGGGGTAGGAGTAGAGAAGGACATTGCGGACATAACCGTCAGGGTGGGGGTTTGGTCCGGCACCGGCCGGTTTTTTTCCCGTATCCGCAGCCGGGGCGGTGGTACGGGCAGGCGCCGCGTCGGTTCTTTGCAGGCGGTAGCGCCAGCCATCGGTCGGCGTTACGTTTGCGCTGACTGCTACCTCACGCCCCCACCACCTCACCACCCCCACCACCCCCTTGCTTCGCGACTTCCTCCGCCTCAACGCCCGTTCGCTGGTTGCCGCCGCGCTGCTCATCGTGCTGCCGCTGCTCGTCGATTCGGCCATCACGACGTGGCTTTACCAGGGCGGCGGCTCGATGTACCTGGCCGGAATGAGCGGCACCCGCGTGGTGATGTTTCTGATCGTGACGGCCGCGCTGATGGGCCTGGGCCTGACGCACACCACGTTCGTTGCGTTAGTGAGCGGCTACTTTCTAGGCTGGGAAGGCTTTCCCGGTACAGCCGTGGCTTACGGACTGGCGGCGGCCGTCGGCTACCGTCTCGCCACGCTCATCGACCAGGGCGCCCTGGACCGTTTCCTGGCGCTCTTTCCCAAAGCGCAGGCCGTGGTGAGCGAGTTGCAGAACGAGTCCCTGCAGCTCATTATTCTGGTGCGCCTCTCGCCGGTGTTGCCGTTTGCGCTGATGACGTTCGTGCTGGCGTCGGTGCGGGTCAATTTTCAGCGGTTCATCGTCGGGTCGGTGATCGGGATGCTGCCCCGGACGCTGTTTTTCTACTGGCTCGGCACCCGCGCCGCCGGACTACTGGAACTGCTGCAGCACCCGGACCAAACCTCGCTGGGGCAGTGGCTCGTCGGGGGGCTGGTGCTGGCTTCCGGGGCCGGCCTGTTCGTGCTCGTGAACCGGGCCGTGCAGCGCGCTTTGCGCCGTAAATAGCCCTCCCGGCTGCCCCACGGGGTGTAATTCCGCAAAAAAACCGCCGACGGCTTGCACCGTTCCTTCCCGGCGCCCTACCTTTGCAGCACGAAAAACGGGAACGCCGCTTTTTCGGAAGCCGGCCTCAAGCCCGGTACCAGGTTGTGTAGCTCAACTGGATAGAGCATCTGACTACGAATCAGAAGGTTTAAGGTTCGACTCCTTACACGACCACAAAAAACCCCCTCAGGATGACCCTGAGGGGGTTTTTGCTTTTCCGGGGGGACGGTTTAGGGGACAAAAATTGCTTTCCTCGCAGTTTTTGTAGCCAGAATAGCACCTTCTTGTACACGGCGCGGTGGGTTTGGGCCACATCTTGGTTGGTGCCGCAGAGGTAGCATTTACGGACGCGGGCCTGATGCAGACCATCAGTTACCGCCCAACGGCGCGCGCCGCGCGGTACCTCCCCTGAAGAGGAACGGGTGCTGGGAGCGGCGCCGAGCGTCGTGGTGCTGATCCACGGCTACGATAACGATGAAGCCGATGCCGCCGCCGCGTACGCCGGGTTACTGCACTGCGCTCATAATGAGGGAGTGGATAGCAGGTAGATTTTTGTTTTTTCTGAAAGAGCCGATATCATCTCTCCCCTAACGCCTCCCGAATCCCCGCCAATCCGCCTGCAATATGCGTTAACTGCTCCAATACCTGAGCGGATTGCCCGCCGCTGCTTAGTCGCAGGTTATGGCGGAACGTGGCTTTGATTTCTTCCCAGCGCCGAACGTCGGGTTCGGTTTGCCAGCCGAGCAGCTCGCGGAGCTTGAGGAGGTTGGCTTCGGCACCGGTGGTGAGGGTTTGGGCTTCGCTCTCGTAGTGGTCGGCGAGGAGGCCTTGCAGTTCGGTGGCGTTGAGTAGGGGCTGCACCTTCTCGGCGAGCTTGGCCATATTGCGGTAGGAGCCTTGCAGGCGAAAAGGCGGCTCGGTGCGGTAGTCGGCGGCCTGAGCGGCAGAGGCGATATAAGCCTCATTGACCTGCACCACGGCATCGCGTAGGGTGAGCAGGTGGCGCAGCACGGCCACGTACTCCTGAATCTCCTCGGGCGAGTGGCTGGCTTCGAGGTCGAGGGGCTCGCCGGGGCCCCCTTGGTCGACCCTTTCGGTCAAACGCAGAATGGGGTAGAAGTCGGCGGGGCTGCGGGTGGCGAGGCGGCGCAGGACGGGGTTGGCGGTGAGGCTGTTTTCGAGGTAAGACAGCCGGAAGGCGTCGGCGGAGGTGCCGATGATGTCGCCGAGGTTGTAGATGTCGGCGCGGTTGGCGAGCATATCGGGTAGCTGGAACACGTCGCCCGACTCGGTGTATGGGTTGCCGGCCATCACCACGGCCACCTTGCGTCCGCGGAAGTCGTAGGTGCGCGGCTGACCTTCCCACACACCCTCGATGCGGCGCTGGGCGTCGCAGAGGGAGATGAATTTCTGGAGAAACTCGGGGTTGCAGTGCTGGATGTCGTCGAGGTAGATCATCACGTTGTCACCCATCTCGAAGGCCAGGTTGAGCTTCCGCAGTTCGTCGCGGGCACCGGCGTTGGGCGCCTGCTCAGGGTCGACGGACGTCACGTGGTGCCCGAGGGCCGGGCCGCTGACTTTCACGAACACCAGACCGAGCCGCGCCGCTACGTACTCGATGAGGGTGGTTTTGCCGTAGCCGGGCGGCGAGATGAGCATCAGCAGGCCCATCCGGTCGGTGCGCTTGTCAGTGCCGGCCGTGCCGATCTGCTTGGCGAGGTTGGCGCCGATGAGCGGCAGGTACACCTGATCGAGCAGACGGTTGCGCACAAAGGACGTCAACACGCGCGGTTGGAAGTCGGCGAGGCGTAGGGCGGCGGCGGCCTGCGCGAGCCGCGCTTTCTTGAGAGCCGCGAAGTGGGCGAAGCGCGGCGCCGTGACCCGCGCGAAGTGCCGCAGGCGGTGGCGAAACTCCGGGAAATCAAGCTCATAGCGCCGCTCCGTGATGCGCGGATGCGTGCCTTGGAAACCGTCGAGCGTCAGGCGCGTGGCGGTGCTGACAACCCGCGCGGCGTCGAAAGAGTCGGTGACGAGCAGGACGGCCGACTCGCTGAGCCACGGGCGCAGCGCCACCGCCGGCGAGTCGGCGGGCTGTTGGGCGAGGAAGGCGCTGACCCACTCGCGGGCCAGGGTGAAGCGGGCGGCGGGCTGCGCGGCGAGCTCGGCTATTGATTCATCGAAGGTGGCAGCGGCTTTGCGCTCGCGCACAACCAGCCAGAACAGGCGGCTTAGCTCCGCCGCTTCGGTAGAGATGATGAAAGTATCGCCGCGGGCGCGCTCGGTCACGAGGTAGTCCGCCGCTTCTTCCACGGCGGCCGGATCGAAGAGCGGCGTGTCGGCCAGAAACAGGTCGAGCTCGGCGCGGATCTCCGCGCACAGCGCCGTCGTGGCATCGGTGCCGGGGAACACCCGTTGCAACTGACCGAGGCCGCGCAGGCGCGTCTCCCAGGCGGCGCGGCGCTCAGGGGGAGCGAACTGCCGCCACCAGAGCGCGGCGGCCGCGCGGGCGTCGGGCGGATAGCGCAGCAAATCGGCGGTGCGGGTCAGGCGGACAAGGGCTTCGAGCAGCAAAGCCGCGTCGTGATCGTGAACCCCCTTGAGGTAGCCTTCGGTGTAGCGCGGGGCCATCGCGGCCTGCACGTACGCCAGCGTTTCGGGGGGTGTCAGGTGCGCCAGCTCGGTGAGCGATAATACGGCCGGCGTCCCGCGCTCAGGATCGGCGGGGGCGGGATGGCCGGCCGCTTCGAGCAGGTGCCACGCCAGCGCCTCCGCCCGGTAAACCCGCGCATTCTCCGACGGCAGCGGCTGGTCCCAAAGGTCGCGGGCGGCTTCAATTGCGGGGTCGATGATGCGTTGGAAGAAGTTGGTCCCCGTAAGGTGGTAGTGCAGCACGTCGTCGCGCAGCACGGTGGTCAGTTCCAGCGGCTGCTGATTTACCGTGAAGGCGTGCGGGCCGAACCGGATCAGATGACCACCTTCGGTGTACAGCTCCGTGCGGTCTTTGAGCTGCCGCAGCGCCTCTTCGCGCAGGGTTTTGAGGCGGCCTTGCACGTCGTCGGCCTTGACCGGATCACCGAGGGCGAGCAGGTCGTCGGCCGTTTGTCGAACCTTCGCCACGAGCACGTCGGCGGCGAAGTAGCCGTTGAGTTCGGCGGCATTGGTCAGACGTGCGACCCGGCTGCGGACGGCGGTCAGCAGACGCTCGGCGGCTTGCAACAGGGCCGTGGCGCGCTGGTTGCGGGCCGCGACGAGGGCGGCTTTGCGCGTCTCGAACGCTTCGAGCACGGCTTCGCGCTTTTCGGCGAGCCGGTCGAGGAAGCCGTCAAACTCGGGGAAACGGCCCTCGATTTCTTCGAGCTGCACCAGCAACCGGGTCTGGTACTCGTCGCACTTGGCCGGCGTATCGCTCAGGTCGAGGTAGTTGACGAGCGTTTGGTCGAGCAGCTTGAGCTGGGCGGCAAACTGCGCCTGGGCCTCGGTGCCGGCCAACGCCTGCCGGCGCCGCTTGAGGGAGGCGCGAATCTGGTTGAAGCGGGCGTATATCGCCGACAGCCGTTCGATGATGGCGGTGGTCTGGGTCGGGTCGGGGATGGGCAGCGAGCCGACCACGTCGATCAACAGTTCCAACTCACCGGCTACGGCGCCGATCTCCTTTTCGCGCGCGTCGGCTTCCACCGTTTTCTGGACCGTCTCCACGCCGTCGGCGATGGCGGTCACGCGCTGCTCGTAGGGGGCGAGGGCGTCGGGACGAAGCAGGAACTCGACCGTCTGGTTGGCCGTGACCTGGGTGAGCAGTTCGAGTTCGGTCGCGGCGCGCTCGACGGCGGGCAGGTCGACGTATCGCAGCTCGCGAAGTCCCACGACTTCGCCGCGCGCGGCCCGCAGATCAGCCAGCGCCTGCACGTAGTCGGCGACGGTGTCGGGGGCGGCGCGCTTGAGTCGGGCGCTCAGGTCGGTGGCCTTCGCCAGCACGCGGGTGGTTTCGGCGGTGGTGGCCGCGCGGATACGCTGCACCTTGTCGAACTCTTCAACGGCGGCCGTCGCCGTCTGCCGGATCTCGCGCAACGGCTCGGCCAGGGCCTGGGCCGCGGGCTCGGCGAGCCAGTGGTAGGCGTCGAGCAGGGTGGTGGTGAGGCGGCCAAGGTCGAGATAAAGCCCCGCGTAGCTGTCTTCCTTGGCCGTCAGGTTCAGCACTTCCTGGGCCTCGGCGAGCGCGCGGACGATTTCCCTGTTGCCCAGCTTGTAGAGATACGAGTCGCGCGTGACGGGCAGCTCGTAGTCGGGCGCGGTGTACGGCGTCTGCCAGATCTGCACGGCGTGGTGCTTGCGCGGCTCTTCTTCGGCGCGGAAAAAGCACAGCTCACCGTCGTCGAATAGCGCAAAACCGTGGCAGGCGATTGGGGCATCGACGCGCTGCTCGATGCGGTTGTAGCTCAGCAGCCAGTACAGCCCGGTGGTGCGTTGGTAGAAGCAGTACAGGTAATCCTCGCCGTTGGGCGAGGCCACGCGGCGCTCGAAGACGGTGTCGGCGGGAGCGCCCTCGAACTGCTTCCCCTCGCCGTTCTGCAAGGCGATGCCGGCGGGAAAAATCAGCCCTTGGCCGTCGGGCAGCAGCTGCACGGCTTCAGCCAAGGCATCGAGGCGCCGGGCCTGCCGCGTCTTGCCATTGTACAGGAAATAGCGGAACCCATTCTCCTGATACGGACGAATCTTGAGCAGCACCAGGTGTCCGACGATCGCGTAGTGGATTTCGGCATCGTCGAGCGACTGATCTTTCTGGTCGACCGGCTCCGAGAGGATGCCCTGCCCGATCTCGGTGTTGTCCTCGACCTTGATGGTGAGGTCGCCGCCGACGGTCTCGACAAAGCAGCGGTCTTCAATCGAGACGTGCGGGTGGCGTCCGCCGCGCTGCATATCGCGGGTGGCGCGCTTCCAGGTGAATTCCTGGGCTGGCGGAAACGTGTACTCGTGGTCGGAACGGTTGTCGAGGTAGGTGAGCGTGTCGTTGGCGCCGATCAGCCACTTGAACGTCTTGACGTCCGTCGCACTTTTGCCCACCCGAAACACCATAAACAGGTGCGGCCCGCGCACGGCAAAGCCCGCGAACTGGGTTTGGCGGTAAAAGCGGTAGAGGTTGCGAAATTCCTCCTCGAAGCGCGGGTCGCGCAGTGCGTCGAGCGGCTGGGGGCGGAAGTCGTGGTCGGCGTACTCGTAGATACCAAGCACATCGCTGAGCTCAACGTCGGTTTTCAGCCCCAGCGTCACGTTGAACCCGAACAGAAAGCGCCGGCCCACCGGCACCATATCCCACGGCACGCAATGGTGTTCGGTGGTGATGCGGCCCGTACCGATCAGGCGCGTATCGACGGCCCCGAATACCTGCTTGCGCTCGGCATTGAGGGTAGTGAGGCGCGTACGCAGCTCGGTGCCGCTCCTGGTCAGGCGGGCGCGCAGGATTTCGTACGTGCCGCCTTCTAGTTGCGGAGCAGGAGTTTCCATGGGAGGCAAAAAAGGTAGCGCAGGGCGCCGGTCCGCAAACCGCGCCAGTGGCTTCATCGGGCGTAGCGGATCGGATGAGGGCTGCCCGCTGGGCTTGGCGCGGGCCCGCGCCCCCGCGCTACAACCGGCTTACTTCAGGTCAATGGTCCGCACGGGCTTGTCGGCCAGGCCGAGCGTGGTGGCCGTATCCAGCAGTTGGCGCAGCGACGAGCGCGTGCTGTCGGAATCTGTTTTCTGCATCATTTGCAGCATCAGAGCCGAAATGCTCAGGTTCTTGATGTCGTCGGATTTGAGCCCAAACTGGTCGACGAAGCGCCGCATGTTGGCTTTGAAATCGCCGTCACCGCTGCTGAAAAAGGCATCTTTCACAGTGCCCAGCACCTCGCTGTTCTGCACCGTCCGGTCGACCATCTTGCCTTTCGTGATGGAGCCGATGATCTGGTCGAAGAACATCGTTTCGCCGCCCACGATGTCGATTTTCGCGGCCTTCAGTGCCTCGCCGATGACGGCGCTCTGCGCGGCGGCAATATCTTTCTGAATATTGATCTGCGCGAGCTCCACCGACTTCTCCTTGTCGAGGCGCAGCTTGAATTCTTCGTGGTCTTTGCCTACGCCGTCGAGCTTTTTCATCGCGTCGGCTTTGGCTTCGATGCCTTTGGCTTCTACCGCAAATTTCTGCTCACTCACGGCTGCTTCGGCGAAGCCTTTCTTCTGATCGGCGTCGGCGCGCGCTTCGATGATGCTGGCATCGGCCAGCCCTTTTTCGCGGTTGACTTTCGCCGCCACCATCCCCAGCTTCTCGTCGGCATCGGCCTGCGCGACCGATTTAACCTGAATCGCCTGCGCTTCGGCCGATGCCGTGAGTTGCATTACCTGCGCCTCGGCTTCGCCTTCTTTCTGGCGCGCGCCGGCTTTGGCCTGCATTACCTGCGCTTCGGCCAGGCCCACGGCCGACGTTTTGCTGGCTTCCGCTTCCGCCAGTACCCGAATCGCGAGCGCGCGCTGGTCTGCCGCAGCTTTATCAGCTTCCGCGTCGATCAGGGTTTGCTTGGCGCGGTACTCGGCCGCCTGCTTTTCCATTTCGGCTGTGCCCACGAAGCTGATTGTGGCCGCTTGATTTTGCTGCTGCGCCGCAGTTACGGCCACCATTTTCTCGCGCTCAGCACCGGCCTGCGCGCGGGTGTCTTTGATTTTCTCTTCTTCCTGCACCGTGGCTTTTTCCACCGTGATGCGTTCGCGGATAATGCCCTGGATATTCTTGCGCTCTTCTTCCAGCGCTTTTTCCTTTTCAATCTGCGCCAGCGCCACGATGCGCTCGCGCTCGTTGGCTTCCAGCGCTTTGGCCTGGGCTACGCGCTCGGTTTCGATGGCATCGGTACGCTGCTTGTTGCGCTCGGCCACGATGATCTGCCGGTCGCGGTTCTGGGTAGCAACTTCAAGCTCCTCGTCGGTCTGAATCTTGGCCCGCTGACCCTTAAGGCGCTCTTCCTGAATTACTTTCTCGGTTTCAGCCTGCTCGCGCGCTTTAATGTTGGCGATTTCGCGCTTCTGCTTTTCCTGATTTTCAACTAATTGTTTTTCGAGCTGCAAGATGGTTTCCTGCGCCTCGACGTCCTGTTTTTTTATCGTGCGCTGCTTGTCGCGCTCAATCTGATTGGCCTGGATTTTCTGCTCCGACGTCAGCGCGATAATCTTCTTGATGCCCTCGGCATCCAGGATATTATTCTCGTTCAGGGCCGTTAAGGGCGTCTGCTCCAAATAATCGATCGCGCAATCGTCAAGAACATACCCGTTCAAATCGGTACCAATGACGCGCAAAATCTCCTGCTTGAATTCCTCGCGGGAGTTGTAGAGCTCAATAAAATCGAAGCGCTTACCGACCGCTTTCAGGGCTTCAGAAAACTTGGCGTCGAAGAGGTTTTCGAGCGCTGCCGGATCCGAGGCGCGGCGGCAGCCGATGCTCTGCGCGACGTGAATAACG
>JANPLI010000046.1:0-3471 GCA_031426455.1 Hymenobacteraceae bacterium
CGTCTCTGCGCTCCTCTCCACTTCTCTGCGGGAAATTTCGTTTAGTGACGCGCTTGAATGATTGAGTGATTTTGCTTTTGACAATCAATCACTCAATCGAAAATCACTCAATCACTCAATCACTCAATAAAAACTCCACCAGCAGCCGCACGGCCGTACCGGTACCGCCCTTGCCCCGGTACGAGTCCGGCGCCGTTAGAAAGGCTGGCCCGGCAATATCGAGGTGCAGCCACGGATAGCTCGTGAAGGCCTCCAGAAACTTGGCCGCGCTGACGTGCCCCGCCTGCCCGCCGGGCTGGTAATGCTTGAGGTCGGCCAGGTCGCTTTTGAGTTGTTCGCCGTATTCCTCCCACAACGGAAACTCCACTAGCCGCTCGTGAACGCGGTGGCCGGCTGTGTGCAGCGCCATTTTGGTGGCTTCGTCGGCGGTGCCCATCAGCGCTAGCCCTTCTTTGCCTACTGCGTTGGCCGCCGCGCCGGTCAGGGTCGCAATGTCGATGACCAATTTCGGCTGGTAGCGTTTGGCGAAGGCCAGGGCGTCGGCCAGCAGCAGGCGCCCTTCGGCATCGGTATTCGTGATTTCCACCGTCTGACCGTCCTGCATCGTCAGCACGTCGCCGGGGGCGAAGGCCACCTCGCCGGGGCGGTTGTCGGTGGCCGGCACCAGCCCCACGACGCGAATTTTGGCGCCCAGCAACGCCAGCGCCGCCAGCGTACCTGCCACGGCCGCGCCGCCGGCCATATCGCACTTCATCATATCCATCGAGTTCGGCGTCGGCTTCAGGCTGAGGCCGCCCGTATCGAACACCACGCCTTTGCCCACCAACACCACCGGTGCATCCTGCTCGGTGCCGGGCGGGGCGTATTCCAGAATCGAGAACGTGGGCGGGTCCGGCGAACCTTGATTGACGGCCAGTAGCCCGCCCATTTTCAGCGCCTGAATGCGGGGCTGGTCCAGAATTTCGGTCTGATAGCCGGCCTGGCGCCCAGCCTCCGCCATTTGTTCGGCAAACTGCACCGCCGACTGGTAGTTGAACGGCGTATTCACCAGGTCGCGGGCCAGAAAAACGCCGTCCAGCGTCGCCGCCAGCTTTCGGACGGCCGCGTCGGCGGCGCCCACCACCGTCACTTCCGTCAGGCGCACGGGGGCAGGCACTTCGGGCTTCGTCTTATAAGGAGCGAAGTGGTAGGCGCTCAGAATGACGCCCTCCGCCAGGGTTAGGGCAAAATCAGCGGCGCTCGCTACACCTATTATAGAGAGCGCAGCCAGCCGGTCGCTACTCAAAAGCCCATTCAGTTGATGGCCCAGCTTGCGGACGGCCTCGCGGGTCAGGTCAGGAGTGGGTTTGGTGGGTAGCGTCAATACGTACAGCGTGGCCGCGGTCCCGTAGCGCGGCAGCCGCACGAGGGCCGTCGGGCGGGCGCGCTCGGCCGTCAAATAGGCCGCTTCAGCAGCGGAAAGCACCCCGACAGCCTCAGGTAAGGGCGCATCGGCGGGCAGCAGTACGGCCAGCGCGGACAGCGCGGGCGGCAGGGTAGTGGAGGTAAGCAGGCGGGGAGCGCGCATCAGGAACGGGAGCGGGAGGAAGTCGGCCACAGGAGCCGGTATCTTTGGGTGCCGCAAGTTAGGCCGCACCAGCGCCGCCGGACAGCGTTTTTCTTTTCCTGCCCGCGCCGCCGTGAAGTTCGTCTCCCCCAAAAAACATCTCGGTCAGCACTTTCTGCGCGACGAAGCCATCGCCGCCCGCATCGTGGAGGCGCTTCGACTGCCCGGCAATGCCCGGCAGGTACTCGAAGTAGGGCCGGGAATGGGGGTGCTGACCAAGCTTCTGGTGCAGCACCCGGAGCAGTATCAGACCACCGTAGTCGATATCGATACCGAATCCATCGCCTGGCTGCACGTCCATTTTCCGGAACTCCACGGCCGCATTCTGGAGGCCGACTTCCTGCGGCTCGACCTCGACGCCGTGTTGCCTGGTCCGCTGGCAATCATCGGCAACTTTCCGTATAATATCTCGACCCAGATTTTCTTCCACGTCCTGGAGCATCGGCAGCAAGTCACGGAGGTAGTAGGAATGTTGCAGCGCGAAGTAGCCGAGCGTCTCGCCGCCGCGCCCGGTCAGCGCGCCACAGGGGTGCTGGGCGTGCTGCTCCACGCTTTTTATGACGTTGAGTTGCTGTTCCGGGTGGGGCCGGAAGTATTCACGCCGCCGCCCAAGGTGGAGTCCGCCGTCATCCGCTGCACCCGCAATGGCCGCGCCGCGCTGGCCTGCGACGAGCGCCGGTTCACGCAGGTCGTGAAGATGGCGTTCAGCACCCGCCGTAAAACGCTCCGCAACGCGCTCAAAGGGCTGAACCTGCCGTCCGAAGTCACGGCCGATGCCCTTTTCGACCGCCGCGCCGAAGAGTTGTCGGTTGCAGATTTTGAGCACCTCACCCGGCTGGCCGAAGCCGCTGCCGCCGCCTGATGCCGCTTTTCCGCCCGTTACCTGAATTGGTGCGCGTTCTGATCGTGGACGAGATGCACCCCTCGCTGCTGCCGATGCTGGCAGAAATCGGTGTGGAAGCCGATTATCAGCCTGCTATTACCGCCGCCGCCATTCCGGCCGCGCTGGTCGGTTACCACGGGCTGGTGGTGCGGAGTAAGCTTTTTATTTCGGCGGCCGTGCTGGCTGCTGCCCCTGACCTGCTTTTTATCTGCCGGGCCGGCGCGGGCGTCGATAATATCGATGAAGCTGCGCTGCAAGCCGCCGGGGTCGAGTTATTCAACGCTCCCGAGGGCAATCGCGACGCGGTAGGCGAATTCACGGTTGGTCTTTTATTAGGTCTGCTCCGCCATATTCCTCGGGCCGATGCCCAGGTTCGGCAGCAACAGTGGCACCGCGAACTCAACCGGGGCACCGAATTGGGCGCCTTGACGGTGGGTATCGTCGGCTACGGTCATATGGGAGCTTCGTTCGCCCGCTGCCTAAGCGGTTTTGGCTGCGAAGTACTTGCGACAGATATCCTTCCGGAAAAAGTAACGGATGGGTATGCACAATACGTCTCGGTAGAGGAGTTGCACGCGCGTGCCGACGTTATTTCGTTGCACGTTCCCTTGACGCCGCTCACCCGCCGAATGATCAACGCCGACTGGCTGAACGCTTGTATGCGCCCCGTGTGGCTTCTGAACACCGCCCGCGGCGAAGTGCTCGATACGGCCGCTTTGGTGGCGGCACTGGCGAGCGGCCGAGTGCGCGGCGCGGCGCTGGATGTACTCGATAACGAACGCCTTGCCACGCTTTCCCCCGAACAGGCAATGGCGTTTGCCGCGCTGTGCGCTCATCCGCAGGTCATCCTCACGCCACATATTGGTGGCTGGACCACGAATTCTTACGAACGCATCAATCAGGTACTGGTCAAAAAGTTAGTGTACTGGTTGGCGCAGATGAGGGTTGCGTGAAAACGCCGAAATTCTTGCGGTTTGTTGCG
>JANPLI010000047.1:0-12190 GCA_031426455.1 Hymenobacteraceae bacterium
ATTTCGGCGGCCAGCCCAACAGCGTGATTTTGAATGGTACGGGTGCCGCCGCCCTCGAAGTTGGCGATCTGGACGGCGACGGCGACCTCGACGTTGTGTTGGCACAGCCTGACAACAGCGTCGTGGGCGTGGCCCTGAACCAGCCGGGCGGGTTCGTAGCGGCCGGCACCGTGCCGGTGGGCGCAGACGCCAGTGCCGTAGCCCTGACCGACCTGGACGGCGACGGCGACCTCGATCTGCTGACGGCCAATACCGGCGGCGGCGCCAATACCGTCAGCGTACGCCTGAATGATGGTACCGGGCAGTTCAGCCTCCCTCCCAGTGGTGCGGAGATAACGGTCGGCGCTGGGGCCACGTTGCTGGCCACCGGCGACCTGGACGGCGATGGCACGCTCGATTTTGCCAACACCAATTACGAAGAAGGCTCGGTCTCGATCCGCTTCAATACGCCCATCGTCACGGGGTTATCAACAGTTAGCTCGATACCTGGGCTGAATCTGTGGCCCAACCCCGCACAGGCCACCGTACAGGTGGGTGGTGCGGCGGCGGGCACGAGCCTGCAACTGCGCGACGCGCTGGGCCGGGTGGTGCGTACGGCCCGCGCCGTTGGGGAAATCACCCCGCTCGACCTGCGCGGGCTGGCGCCGGGGGTTTATATGCTGGAAGTTGGTGCGGCGCGGCGTCGGCTGATGGTGGAATAAACCCCGCTGGACGACAACGACGACGCAATGCCCTGACCGGTGGGCTGCGTGGGCTACATCGGCAGGTGGTCGCCCAGAAACCGGCCATAGAAGGCCCGGCGAATGATCAGCTCTTCGTCGATTACAAAATCGGCGGTGATGCGGGTCAGGGTGGCATCGTCGCGGCTGAACTGTTGCGTTTGCAGCTTCTTACCTTCCTTGATCTTTTTGTTGGCGCCCTTCACGAAGCCCAGCGCCACTTTAGGGAAGGATTTTTCGACCCCGAACGCATCGTGCAACGCGCCTTCCGGGTCGGCGATGAAAGTGAACGGCAGGTCTTTATCGGCCAGATACTGCCGTAGCGTGGAATTGTCGGACTCGTAAATCAGCACCACGCGGGTGTGGGCGGCTTTTAGCGAGTCGGAGCGTTGGGCCAGGCGCGCCAGGCGCAGCTCACAGATCGGGCAGCCTACATCGCGCATAAACGAGAGCAGCACCCGCTGCCCGCGCAGGCTTTCGGTGCTGATGGTGCGGCCCAGGACGTCAGAAATATTGAACGCCGGCACGGCCTGACTCTCCATCAGGCGCATCGGTGGGGCGGCCAGGGCGGGGGCAAAAGTTGCCAGCCAAAGCAGCAAAACCGGCAACAGGCGACGGCCGGAGAAGGAAAAAGGCATCGGGAGGAAACGGAGATGGACGGAAACGCCGGCAAAGTTGGCGGATTCCTGCCCAACCGTGCCGCGCTCAGAGGACGTTCACCTCCGGTGTCAGCACGACCCCAAACTTTTCCTCGACCGACGCGATGATTTCCTGCGCCAGTGCCCAGACTTCGGCGCCCTGTGCACCGCCGTGGTTTACCAGCACCAGCGCCTGCCGGTTGTGGACACCGTGGGTGGCCGGGCTATCGGCGGAGCCACCGCGTCGGTGGCCTTTCCAACCCGCCTGCTCGATCAGCCAACCGGCGGGCACTTTCACGCGCTCACCGCCGGCCAGCAGGTAGCCGGGTACGGCCGGAAAACGCGCCTTCAGCGCCTCGAATTGACTGACACTGATTTCGGGGTTTTTGAAGAACGATCCGGCATTGCCGATTTCGGCGGGGTCGGGCAGTTTCAAGCGGCGGATCTGCACCACGGCCGCGCTGATGTGGCGGGCGCTGAGGGCCTCGTCGGCCACGCCCATCGTGGTGAGCTGCTGGCGGATATCGCCGTAGTCGGTGCGGAAAGTGGTCACGTTCCGGTGCAGCCGCAGGCCCACGTACACTACCACGTACTGGCCGCGCAACTCATTCTTGAAGATGCTCTCGCGGTAGCCGAAGCGGCATTCTTGGGCCGTAAAGCGGCGTTCGCGGCCCGTGGCGATCTCCACGGCATCAAGGTAAGCGAATACCTCGCGTAACTCCACGCCGTAGGCACCGATATTTTGCAAGGGCGCCGCGCCCACCGTGCCGGGAATGAGCGAGAGGTTTTCGAGGCCGCTCAACTCCTGGGCCAGCGACTTTTCCACCAACTCGTGCCAGCCCACGCCGCCGCCCACGTGGGCGATGACGATGTTGCGGTCGGTCGGTTCGGGCAGAAAGAGCAGGTCCGTAATCTCATTTTTCAGTACCACGCCGGCGAAATCCTGCGTCAGCAGCAGGTTCGAGCCGCCACCGAGGATGAGCTTTTCGGCCCGCGCCACCACGGGTTCGCGCAGCAGTGTGCGCAAGGCCGCGACAGACTTGAAGCGCGCAAACCAGCGGGCGCGCACATCCATCCCAAAGGTGTTGAACGGGCGAAGGGAGATGTTTTCCTGGAGCAAGGTGGTGGTGGTGAGGTGGTAGGGTGGTGAGGTGGTAGGGTGGTGAGGTGGTAGGGTGGTGAGGTGGTAGGGTGGTGAGGTGGTAGGGTGGTGAGGTGGTAGGGTGGTGAGGTGGTAGGATGGTAGGTTTTGGGGGTTTTATCACATTGGCGTTCAGTCACTCAGTCACTCAGTCACTCAGTCACTCAGTCACTCACCCGGTAGCCGCGCACGGCGTAAAAGAGCAGGTCCAGATAGCACAGTGCGGGCAAGGCGAAGGCTGCGCGCAGGCCTGGACCGTGCGTGGCGATCAAACCCATCAGCGGCGGAATCAGCGCTCCGCCCACGATGGCCATAATCAGGTACGAGGAGCCTTGCTTGGTGAACGTGCCCAAACCGGTGATGGCCAGCGGGAAGATGACCGGCCACATAATGGCGTTGCAGAGGCCGCAGGCTACGATCAGCCAGAGAGCCGTTTCGCCGCGCAGCGCCATCGAGGCCAGTACCAGCAGTAGCCCGGCCGCGCACACGCCCGCCAGTAGAGGCCGCGCGGGCAGGCGGCGCAGCAGCGGAATGCCGACCACCCGGCCGACCAGCACCCCAAACCAGTATGATGAAACCAGCACCGCGCCCACGGCTTTGGTGAAGCCGGCGGTGGTGTCGATGGCGGCGGGGGCCTGACCCAGCAGTACCCCCACGAAATTGGTGGCCACGTTCAGCCCGCGCACCAGGGCTTGCGTGAACGGCGATAACGCCCCGATGCCCTGGCTTTCGCCGTATCGGATCAGGAACGAACCGAGGCCCACTTCCACGCCCACGTAGAAGAAAATGGCGCCAATGCCCAGCACGAGGTGGGGGAAGGCGAGGGCCGAGTTGCGGGTGACGAGTGGCTGATTCGCAGGCGTTGGTAACGACGATTCGTCCGCCGGAATCGCGTCGATTTCGGGGAGACGGAGCAGGAAGAACAAGCCCGCCAGCAAAGCCAGGAAGAGCGCCAACCCTAGGTAAGGGGCCTTAACGAGGTGACTTTCCTGGGCCAGGCGTTCGGCCGTTGGCAACGCCGCTAGCTGCGCTTTCGCCAGGGCCGAACCGCCGAATAGCAGCAGCCCGCCCAGCAGCGGCGAGAGGGTGCCGCCCAGTCCATTCGCCACGCCCACGATGCTGACGCGCGATGCCGCCAGCCGCGCTGGCCCCAGCACACTTACGTAGGGGTTCGCTGCCACCTGCAACAGCGTGACGCCTGCGCCGAGCAGACTCAGCCCCGCCAGGAACAGTCCGAACGCCCGTGCATTAGCCGCCGGCACGAATAGCAGCGCGCCCGCCGCCATTACGCTCAATCCCAGTACGATGCCGCGCTTGTAGCCCAGCTTTCGCAGCACCCAGCCGGCGGGTAACGACATCAGAAAGTAGGCGCCAAAAAAGGCAAACTGCACCGCCGACGTCGCCAGGTCCGATAACTGGCACACGTCCTTGAGGTACGGCATCAGCACGTCGTTGAAGTTCGTGACGGCGCCGAACAGGAAGAAAAGCAGCGTCATCGCGGCCAGCGGCCCGGCGTAGGACGGCGCGGGCGCGGCCGATTCAGGTGACGCCAGAACGGGGGCAGGAGCGGGGGAAAGGGCCATTGGTGCCCGAAAATTACGCCGAAGCCGCCCAAAGCGACGGGCCCGCTGATGGAGCGTACTTCGTCCCCCGCAACGATCAAAACGTCTGGGAGCGCCGACGATCACCCGTCTAAAAATCCTGCGTCAGCGCGTAGGTGAGTAGGTTGGCGCCCATTTTCAGGGCGGCGTCGTGGCGGGCGGGCGGGTCGTCGGGGTAGGTGCCGGCGTCTTCCCAGCCGTTGCCCAGGTCGCATTCGTAGGAATAGAAGCACACCAGCCGGCCCTGCCAGATCAGCCCGAAGCCCTGCGCGGCCTTGCCGTCGTGCTCGTGGACTTTGGGCAGGCCCTTCGGAAAGTCGAACTTCTGGTGATAGACCGGGTGCGAAAACGGCAGTTCCACGAATTCCAGCTCCGGGAAGACCTTCTTCATCTGGGGGCGGACGAACTTGTCGAAGCCGTAATTATCGTCCAGGTGCAGGAAGCCGCCGCCGATCAGGTAGCGGCGCAGGTTTTCGGCTTCGGCATCGGTAAACGTGATCGAGCCGTGGCCCGTCGCGTGGACGAACGGGTACGTGAACAGCTCCGGCGAACCTGGCTCGACGGTGCCCTCGGTGGGGTCGAGGTTCATCCGAAGTTGCTCGTTGGCAAACCGGATCAGGTTCGGCAGCGACGTTTTATTGGCGTACCAGTCGCCGCCGCCCTGATACTTCAGGCGCGCAATACGAAACGACGGCGCCGCCGGGCGCAAAGCCATCAGGGCGAAGGCCGTCAGCAGCGGCAACACGAACCAGGCGGTCAGGCGCAGAAAAGGCAGGCGAAGAAAACGCATTCAGGCAGGAAAGTGGACGTAAAGAAAGCGGCAGCTGGTTCAGGCCGCACCGGCGGCGCGCACCAACGCGGTGGCATAAAGGGCGGCAGTTTCGGTTCGTAGCACGGTGGCGCCGAGCGTAACCGGCGCAAAGCCGCCCGCCCGCGCCTGGGCCACTTCGGCTTCGGTAAAATCTCCCTCCGGCCCGATCAGCACGGCTACGGACGCGGTGCCCGGCGGTACCGTCAGCGGCTGCCGCTCGGCGGGGTCGGCCGTCAGGTGCGCCACGAACTTTGCTTCGGCCGTGCTTGCGTCCGCCAACGCCGTCGCCAGCGGCGTGAGTTCGTCCAGCGCGGGCAGCCACGCGCCGCCGCTTTGCTTGAGGGCCGCGATGGCGATCTTGCGCAGCCGGTCGAGCTTCAACTCGCGGCGCTCGGCGCGTTGCGTCAGGATAGGCGTCAAACGGGCTAGCCCCAGTTCGGTGGCCTTTTCGAGGAGCCATTCCAGGCGGTCCAGGTTTTTGGTGGGCGCCACCAGCAGATGCAGGGCGGGGGCGGGTGCAGAGGTCAGCGTTTGCCGCGCCACCAGTAACGCCGCGCCGCGCTTGGTCACCTCCGTCAGCGTGCCGAAGTAGGTGTGGCCGGCGCCGTCGAGAGCTTCTACGGGCGCGCCCCCGTTCAGCCGTAGCACCCGCGTGAGGTGGTGGGCTTCCTCATCCGGAATCGGTAGGCGGAACGGAGCGCCCGGCGCAGTCGCTTCGGAAGCGACCGACAGTAAGGGAGTGGGCAGAAAAAGGCGGTAAGGCATCGGCGGCAACGGTACGGCCGCAAAGGTCGGGCGCCGTGCGGTAGCGCGGGTTACTCGCTCGTCAGCCGGCGCGTCAGCGGGGCGCCGTTGGTGGGACTGACCTGGACCGTGTACACGCCCGCCGGTAGCGCGGGCAGCGTCAGGATGGAACGGTCAGTAGCGTCGTCCGCAACGGGTGCCAGGCAGGTCAGCACACAGCGGCCCAGGGGGTCGCGCACCGTGACGGTGGCTTGCCCGCCCGTAACCCCCCGAAGTACCAATTGCGCGGGAGCGGTGCGGGAGGCCGGGTTGGGGTACAAGTCCAGCGTCAGGCCGGTTGCGTTGGGGCGGGTGCCCGTCACGACCAGCACGCTCAGCGGGGTCGATGGAGCGGACGTGCAACCCGTGGGGCTGCTGGCCGTCAGGGCGTAAGGTCCGGAAGGGCCGGGGGTGGTAATCAGGTAAGTACTAGCTCCGGCCACGGGCAGCGCCACGCCGTTGAGCAGGAACTGGTAACTGCCGCCCGTTGGTCCGCCGGTGGCGGTGAGCAGCACGGTGCCGTTGGGTTGCGTGACCTGGGTCAGGACGGGCGCGGTGGGTAGCGCCTCCACGGCCACGGTTACGGGGGCGGACGTCGTGGCGCACCCTGCCGCGCTGCTGACGGTCACCGTCAGCGTAGCGCTCGTCGTGACGCGGATGGATGTTGTCGTCGCGCCATTCGACCACCGGTACGTTGCGCCCGGTTGCGGCGCGGGGATCGCGCTGAGGCGCACCGAGTCGCCGGCGCAGAAGGCTACCGGACCGCTGGCCTGAATCTGGGCGACGGGCGGGGCCGTCAGCGTCAGGGGTTGCGTTTGCACGGCCGGGCAGGGGCCGGCAGCGGTGTAGGTAATCGTATAAATGCCGGCGCTGGAAGTCAGGAGATTAAGTGCGCCGGTAGCGGTGTCGAACACCAGCCCGGCGGGCGTTGCGCTGAACGTGCCGCCCGCCGCGCCGCTGATGGTCGGGCGGACCGACGCGGCTCCGCCCAGGCAGAACGCCGGGGCAGCGTAAGAAAAAGCGGCGCTGGGCACCGGGTTGACCGTTACGGTCACGGCCGAGGCGGTATCCGAGCAGCCGGCGGCGTTGGTCACCACCAGCGCATATGCCCCGCTCTGGCGGGCCGTCAGCACGGCGCCCGCGACGCCGATGGTCGTGGGTTGGTCATTCAGCAGAAAGCGAACGGTCAGGCCCGGATCGATGGGGCCGAGCAGCCGAACCGAGTCACCGGCGCAGAAAGTGGTCGGGCCGGCCACGGCTAGCGACGCCATCGGTAGTGGCGAAACGGTAGCCGTGATCGGCACCCGCAGGCTCTCGCGGCCCCCGGCCGAGCGTACGGCTACGTAATAAGTAGTACTGATGCTCAGGCCGGGCGTGGTGAACGTGGCACCCGTCTGCCCACTAATGGCGTTGCCGCCTACGGCCTGCGCATACCAGCGGTAAGTTGCGCCCGTGGGGGCGCCGGCAGCCGTCAGCGTCACGGCCCCAGCGCCGCAGCGGGCGGCATTCGTGGCTAGCGGCGCGGTGGGTACGGGCAGCACTGAAAAGTTGTAAGCGGCCTGGGCGGAATCGGCGGCGGCCAGCAACTCCGGCAGCGAACGGGCTACCAGCAGCGCAAAAGCCACGCGGACAGTGTCGCCGGAAGCCAGCGCGGGCAGGCGGGCCGAAACGAGCTGGGCTACGTCGGACCCGATCACGTCATCGCCGGCCGTCGTCGTGCTGCTCGTGCCGCCGCGCAGGGCGCGGTATTTTTCGGTCGTCGTCAGCCCATCGGCGATGCGTACGGGCGCCGCCAGCAGGTCGTAATTATCGAAGGCGTAGGTGGTGGCGGGCTGGCTACTGAGGAGCTGAAGGCCGGTGTACACGGAGTCGTTGGTGACGGCCGAGACGTAAGCCAGCCGGCGCGCGGGGTTCCAGCGGGCGCGGTTGTGTTCGTACTGGTAAACGTCCCAGTCGGCGAACAGGCCCGCGTAGCCAGTCGTCAGCGGGGTGGCGTCGCGGTTGATGATGTCGTAAGCCACGAAAACCGTCTGTTCGTTGCCGGGCGTGTTGCCGGCCCAGGCCCGCTGCACGACGCGCACATTGGCCTGCGCGGTGCGGGCTGAATCCTGAAATACGCCTTCGGCCTGCTGCGTAGCGCCCGGCACGGTGGTAGGGCGGCGGAAGCGAATGGGGTCAATGGTTGCGAAGTCCTTGTCGGGGCGCCCGACGGTCGTGCCGCGCAGCATATCCGATACCCGCAGCGAATCGCGGCCGATCAGCAGGCCCCCTTCCGATAGCAACTGGTCGCCGCTGTCGAAGCTCACGCCATCGCCGCGTTTCAGGTTGCCATTGTCGAAACCGATATTGCCGCGGCTCGTGACGGTGGCTTCGAGGCGGTTCGCGTCGAGAGTAACGTAGTCGGGGTTGACTTCGATGCTGATGTACTGGTAATCAGTGTAACCGCTGGCATCGCGCAGGCCGTAGCGCAGGGGCACGACGGCATTGACGGGCGTTCCCGGCAGCAGCACCAGCCGGAAAGGCTGCGCGGCATTGGTCGCCGTGCCGAGCGTCGGCAGCGGCCCGGCGCTGAAGGTGCTGGCCAGAATCCGGACGTTGGGCGACGGGGAGGACAGTGTCACCGTCAGGCCGCGCAGTGGGGCCAGGTAATTTAAAAGGTCGGCCGTCAGCACCAGCGTGTCGCCGGCATAGTAGGGTCTGACGCGGTTGAAGTGACTCCGCGTGACCCGAACGCTGCGTACGGCTGTATCGCCCAGTGCACGGCGCATATTCAACCGGCCGCGCCCCAGCCGCTCCCGGTAAGGTGCATTGCCGGTCAGGGTATAGATGGATGTGTCGGCGGTGATGCGCACCCGCTCAGCGGCCTGAATGCCAGAGAGCAGCGGGAAATGATGGCGCACCAGCGCCACGGTGCCCGCCACCAGCGGTGAGGCGAACGAGGAGCCGCTGACGGCGATATAAGCCGAGTCGTTGAGCGAGTAAGTGGTACCGACCTGCCGGCCCGGCGCGGCCAGCGAGATCCGGTAAGCCCACGTGTTAGAGGGGCCTTTGATGTCGTTGCGGTCCACGGAAGCCACTGACAGGACGCCGGTGTAGGAGGCGGGATACAGATCGAGGTCGGCGGGGGTATTGCCGGCGGCGGCCACCACCACGGCATCGCGGTTCACAGTGGCGTAAGTGATCACGTCCTGCTCAAACTGCGACGGCGCCCCGGGGCCACCCCAGGAGCAGTTGATGACCTTACAGCCGTGGTCGGCGGCGTACACGATGCCTTCGTAACCGGCGAATCCTCCTTCGGCGGTAGTTGCGTAGATCTTGATCGGCAGGTAGCGGCACTTGAACGCGGCGCCCGCCACGCCCCGGCCGTTATTGGTGTGCGCGGCCAGCGCGCCGGTCACCAGTACGCCGTGAAAAGGCTGCGACGTGTTGGCGCCAGCGTCGCAGGAGGGGTTGTTGTCGTGGTCGGCCACATCCCAGCCTTGGAAATTATCCACGTAGCCGTCGTTGTCGTCGTCGAGGCCGTTGATGGGGTCGGCGTAGTTGCGGGCCTCTCGACCGGTCAGGTCCTGGTGGCTGAACTGGGTGCCGGTATCAGTCACGCCGATCACCATCGTGGTGTCGCCCTGTTCGATATCCCAGGCCCGGTAGGCGCGGATATTTTTGAGGTGATACTGGAGGCCACCGACGGAATCGGCGAGTGGGTCGTTGGGCTGGAACAGGACGTTACGCTCGTAGAGCGGCTCGACGTAAGCCAGGGCGCCGGAAGCCAGCAGCCGGGCGCGGACCCGCGCAAACGGCTGGGCGGCATTGTAGCGAATCTGATAAACCAACTGCAGGTCCACCCCTTCGGCGGTGGTGCGCTTGGGGTCAGGGGCTACAGCGCGCGGAAACTTCTGCGTCAGCGGGCCGGCGCCCACGGCGCGCAATGCGGCTTCAAGGGCCGGGTGCGCAATCCGGTGTTCGCCAGCCAATGGCTTCACATTAGCCTTCAGCTTGAATACCAGCACGCCGGGCAGGATGCGGGTGCCGGTTGCGGTACCCGAAACCGGGCGCGGTGCTGCGCCTAAAGCGGGCAGCAGAGCAGCGGAGGCCATAACCAGACCCAACGCCCTCCAGGTGAAAGGGCGGAGCAGGGGAGCTAACCAGGGAGTATGCATCAACGCAAGCGTGCTGACGAAAGAGGGAAGCGCCGCGGGGAAGCGGCCCGAATGATCGAAAGGCGAACGACTTGCAGGAAGAAGGGGCGAAGAGCGCAAGTCCGGAAAACTGCTACTGCAGCTTCGCACATTGCTACGCTAAGTTCCGGAGAATAATCGAAAATCAACGCCGCTACCCGCGAAAGCAGCGATTTTGGCGGCAAACGAGGCGAATCGGTCGCTGAACGCTTGGGCGAAGGACGCCAGACAAGGCGCGGCGGACGGGGTCAGGCGGCTGGCCTCAGATTCGGTTACCGGATTCGGGTGCCCGCAGCAGGTTGATGCTCACGGTGGCCAGGTCGGAGTCGGGGAAGCGGCGGAAAGCGCGCGGGTCGGGTGGCAGGCCAGCCTCGGCGGCGATGCGGCGGAACACGTCCACCTCCACGATGTATTGATCGGAGAAGCCGTGGGTGGCGTCGTAGGCCGTGGCGGGGGTGCGGCCCAGGTGCGCGGCCGTCAGGGCGGGCGGTAGGGTGTGCAACTCGATCAGCAGCAGGCCAAAACGCTGTACGTAGGGCGTCCAGCGGGCCAGATGCTCGCGCAGCGAATCTTCCACATCGGCGTTGCGCAGGCGGGCGCCCCGGTGCGCAAAGGCGCCCGTGGACGTGCTGACCCGGCCGGGCGTGGGCGTGGCAGGCGCCAGCCAGGGGCGGTTGTGGTCGAGGAAAGTGCGAACGTTGAGCAGGTCCGAAAGCCCAATGTCGTAGTTCTCGCGCAGGTCCTGGGCGAGGCGGTCGGGCTGGCCGATATCGCCCCAGATGACTTTGGCCCAGATATCGGCCTTGATCAGGTTGGCGCGCGTCACTTTCAGCGCGGCCTGGTTGAAGTCGGCCCCAACCAGAAAGAGCGGGTAATCGTCCAGCAGCTTGCCGCGTAGTGTGTGGCGCTCGATGACGGCGAAGAGGTGTTCGAGGAACGCGCCGTTGCCGCAGCCCATATCCAGGATGCCGCGCGGCTGCTCGTCGATGGGCCGGTTGAAGAGGTCGATGATGAGGCCATCGATCACGTCGAAGTACCCGGCGTGGGCACCGCCGCTGCCCCAGACGTTTAGCTCGCGGTCCACGTGCTGCTCCGGGGCGCCGGCTGGCACGTTCCACAGGGCAGCGGCATCGCCGAACAGTAGGCCGTCGAGCCGGGCAAATGTGGGCAGGTACGATACCGTGACACCGTAAGCCGCGCCGCGCCGGGCGAAAAACAGGCCGGTATCGGTGAACTCGTAGGTCTCGCCGCGTGCCCGGAACCAGCCCAGGTGCGCCAGGAAATCCAGCACCGGCCGGAAGCTGTCGGGGGCTTCGTGAAACTCCTCCGGCCGGAAGCTCGACTCCATAAAATACTTGTGGAACATCCCGCTCATCCCCAACCGCGCCACCATCGGCCCCACCAGCGCGCCCTCGATATGGCGCAGCACCTGCGTGTGGGCGGCGCCCTGGACGCCATCGGCTTCGGGTAAATCATAGCGGGTGCGCAGGCGCGCCGCCACGCTGGCCCAGCGGCGGGCCGAGTCGGGCGCGGCCAGGCGCGGATGCACGGGCGGCAGGCCGTAAAGGGCTACCACGTCGGCATAAAGCCCCGCCAGCGGCAGGGCTGCGCGTCCGACGGGCGTGACGGTATAACCGATGGTATCGGCGGCATTGTCGAGGTGCTGCGTGAGCCAGCCTTGTGCGGCCAGCACCCGAAGCGCGACGTTGAGGTAGCCTTCGTTGGCGCGGAAGGTGGCCGTGAGGTCGGTCAGAGCCACGGGCACGTCTGGGGCGGCGGCATCGGCGGCGAGCAAGTGCGCCAGGACGCCCCGCCGGTGCAGAGCGTCGGCTACGGGGGCGGTGGTGATACCGTCGAGGTGCAGGAAGATGGTGGCCCGTAGCGCGGCATTGCGGCTGGCGGGGCGTACCGGAGCCGCAGCGGCGGCCGAAAGTGTGGGGGAAGGGGCGATTGGCATCGGGAAAAGCAGCGGGGGAAAGGAGGAGAGGTGTCCGCCAAAACAAATGTGGTGATTTGTGGCGAGGTAAACGGTTTCAAGCCGTCAGCCGCTAGGGGGTTGGCGCGTGGGAATGGTCCCGGCGTCACCGCCGCAAAAAATCGGCAAACGTCTCCTGCATCAGGGCTTGCCCGGCGCGCAGTTGAGCGTCGGGCACACCGGCCGTGCGGCGGATGACGCGGCGCCCCACGTTGTCGTAGCTCACGACGCCCGCCGGGGTCAGCAGCCCGAATCCGTCGTTGAAGACATAGAAGGCGAACGGTGTTCGGCCAGGGGCCAGCAGGTTGTGGGAGAAGGGTGGTGGGGTGGTGGGGTGGTGGGGTGGT
>JANPLI010000048.1:0-22323 GCA_031426455.1 Hymenobacteraceae bacterium
GTCGCCGCGCTCGTGCTTGTCAGCCTCCGCGCCGCTGCCCAAACCACCGAAGTGAAGCCCGGCCAGCAGCGCCCCGCCACCGACACGGCCACCACCTCGTTCAGCAAAGTGCCCTTCGAGGGGATGGACCTGACGTGGGTCAATGGCCAGAACCGGCAGCGCACGTTTCCGCTGCAAGTGAAAGACGGCGACGGCCAGACCGTGATCACGGGCGTGGCGCTGGCCGACACGTACTTCAACTACAATTTCGCCCGGCCGATCGACAACACGCAGACGATTTCGGCCGTCACGGCGCGCACCAACGAGTTCTCGCTCGCGCTGGCCACCATCGGCCTCGAAACCAACTACAAAAACATCATCGGCCGCCTCTGGCTCCAGACCGGCTCGATGGCCGCCGTGGTGCAGGAAACCGATGGCTCGGTGCTGCGCGGGCGCAATGCCGGCACCGGCAGTCTCAAGTTCGTGCGAGAAGTGGCCGGCGGCTACCACTTCAACAAAGCCTACGGGCTGAACATTGAGGCCGGCATCTTTATGAGCTACATCGGACTGGAGAGCTACATTATGCAGGAAAACTGGAGCTACCAGCGCTCGCTGGTCTGCGACTTTACGCCGTTCTATTTCCAGGGCGCACGGGTGCAGTTCTTCCCTGCCCGCACCTTCAAAACCGAGTTGTGGCTGATGAACGGCTGGCAGACTTATAACTCGTTCAACCGCCACCCGTCGCTGGGTAATTCGAACTACTACCGGCCGAGTGAGAACGTGCAACTGGTGGCAAACTTCTACTTCGGCAACGACTCGCGCCCCGGCACCGACTCCACCGCCGCCGGTTACCGGGCCTACCCGAAAATCTACCGCTTCCACCACGACAACTCCATCGTGGCGCGCTATTACCACAAGAATAAAAGCGGCCTGCTGCACGGCATCACCCAGGCGGCGTTCAGCCTCAACACCCACTATGGCTTTCAGTCCGGTGACGGGCTGAAGCCGCAGGACAACTTTATGGTCGGTACGTCCTTCGCTAACCGCATCTGGTTCGCGAAGAACAAGCTGGCCTTCACGGCGCGGGTGGGCTTCGTCAAGAACCCCTCGCGCTACCTGAGCTTCTCGCCGGCCGTGGCGGGCGCCAACGGCTCCAACGCCTTTCTCGATACCGATCCGGCCAAGCTCACGGCCAAGGAGGTGACGGGTACGCTGGACGTGATGCCCAACGACTTCGTCACGTTCCGCTTTGAGTACCTGCACCGCTCGGCCAACGTGCCGTACTTCGCTGGCCAGGGCGGCACCACTTCACCCACTGGCTACGCCGACCAGCCCTTACCCTACGGTTGGCAGCCCGATCTTCGCAAATCGGAGAACCGCGCGGTGCTGTCCGTCAACTTCCGGCTGTAGCCCCGCCGCTCCTTTTACACTTCCCCCGATGCACCGCCACTCCCGCTTCACCGCCGCCGGCTCGCTGATCGCGCTGGGCATTGTTTATGGCGACATCGGTACTTCGCCGCTTTACACCGTGCGCGGTGTATTTGCCGGGCGCCCCGTGACCGAAGCGGCCGTGCTGGGCACGATCTCGTGCATCGTCTGGACGCTGACGCTGCTGACCACCGTGAAATACTTGCTGGTAGCAATGCGCGCCGACAACCACGGCGAGGGCGGCATCCTGGCACTATATGCGCTGCTACGACGCCTGCGCCTGCGGTGGCTTTATATCCCGGCTATTGTGGGGGCGGCGGCGTTGCTGGCCGACGGCATCATCACCCCGCCGATCTCGGTTTCGTCGGCGGTAGAGGGGCTGCGGGTTTTATATCCGCAGCTACCTACGGTGCCCATCGTGGTGGCGATTCTGGTCGGGCTGTTCGCGTTTCAGCAGTTCGGCACGGCCATCATCGGCCGTCTCTTCGGGCCGGTGATGCTGGCATTCTTTGCGATGCTGGCGGTGCTGGGCGTGAAGGAACTGGTGCAGGCGCCCGGCATTCTGCGGGCGCTGAACCCGTGGTGGGCCATCCGGCTGCTGACCGTGGAGCCGGGAGGCTTCTGGTTGCTGGGGTCGATCTTTTTGTGCAGCACCGGCGCGGAGGCGCTCTACGCCGATATGGGCCACGTGGGGCGCAACAACATCTACGGCTCGTGGGGGCTGGTGAAAACCTGCCTGCTGCTCAACTATCTGGGCCAGGGTGCGTGGCTGCTGCGCCACCTGGGGCCGCCGCTGGGCGAACGTAATCTGTTTTTCCTGCTGGTGCCGGCGCCGCTGCTGCTGCCGGCCATTGCCTTATGTACGCTGGCCACCATCATCGCATCACAGGCGCTGATTTCCGGCTCCTACACCCTCATCATCGAGGCGCTGCGGCTGCGCTTCTGGCCGAAGGTGCAGGTGCTCTACCCCACCGAACTGCGCGGACAGGCTTATGTGCCGAGCATCAACTGGCTGCTGCTGGCCGGCTGCATCGGGGTGGTACTGCACTTCCGCGAAAGCAGCAAAATGGAAGCCGCCTTCGGGCTGGCCGTGACGGTGACGATGCTGATGACCACCGTGCTGCTGGCGTACTACGTGCGCCTCCGGCGCTGGCCGGTACTGGGTATCGTGGGCCTGATCGGGCTCTACGTGCTCCTCGAGGGCTCATTCCTGATTGCCAACCTGCGGAAGTTTCCGGAAGGCGGCTGGCTGAGCGTGGCGCTGAGTGTGCTGATTCTGGGCGTAATGCTGACCTGGATTCTGGGCCGCAAGCTGCGCGACGAGCTGACCGACACCGTGCCGCTGGCCGACTGGCTGCCGCTGTTCACGGCGCTGAGCAACGACGAGTCGGTGCCCAAATTCGCCACCCACCTGGTGTACCTGACGAAAGCCGAAAACCCGCGCGAGATCGAGAACGCCATTATCCACTCGGTCTTTAAGAAGCGGCCGAAGCGGGCCGACATCTACTACCTCGTTCACGTCGAAACGACCGACGAGCCGTACACCCGTGCCTACCGGGTGCAACACCTGGTGCCGGAAGAAGTGGTGCGGATCGACTTCCGGCTCGGCTTTCGCGTGGACCACGCCATCAACTATATGTTCCGGCAGGTAGTCACCGACCTGGTGCGCAACCACGAGGTGAACATCACCAGCCGTTACGAATCGCTGAGTCAGGCCGAGATCGTAGGCGACTTTCAGTTTGTCATCCTGCGCAAGACGCTACCGAACCAGCAGTTTCTCACCTCCTGGCGGCGGCCCGTGCTGAACCTCTACGATGCGTTGCGCCGCTTGGGCGCCTCCGAACGCGAGAGCTTCGGGCTGGATAACTCCAGCGTGACGCTCGAAAACGTGCCCATCGCGCTGCCGCTCCGCCCGGAACTGCACCTGACGCGCGAAGGCTGACCGGGCGACCTGGATCTGCTGCTCGCCCCGGCCTGCGCAAAGGGTGTTGCCGTGCGCCTCCGCAGGAGCCACCCACTGCTTTCAAAAGCCCACTCGCTTCTTCGCACCTCTTGGCAACGTAAACCGATGGCCTACCGCACGACCATTACCCTCGGATTCCTGGCGATGCTGCTGCTGCTGATGGGCATTAGTGGCTATGCGCTGTACACGGTCAACGGGTTGGGGCGATCCGGGCGTACCACGCTGCAAGCCAACGTGTACTCGCTGGAACTGGGCGGCCGGATGCTGCGCGCCCTCGACGTGCCCGATGGTCTGGATCAGCGCGATGCGCTGGCGGCGCGCGCGGCGGCGGCGTTCCGGCGCGAGCTGACGCGGGAGGCGGGTAATATCACCGAGCCGGGCGAGCGCGAGCTGGTGGACTCGCTCACCCAGACACTGGCCGTGGTGGATGGTTACGTCAGTCAGACCGTCGGGCCAGGCGAGCGTCCTGCGTATGACGTACCGTTTCAGCAGCTGCGTGCCCAGACGCAGCGGATGATGACGATGAATACGGAGGCCCTGGCGCACCGCCTTGCGGAAGCCAACGCAGAAGCCGCCGAAGCCCGCAACCTGCTGGCGGGGAGCGCCACAGTGGCGGTGCTGCTGGCCCTGATGCTGGTGCTGAGCGTACCCGCTGCTGCCGTGGCGCCGCTGCAGCTCCTGCAAACGGCCATCCGGCACGCCGCCGACCGCGATTTCAGTCAGACGATCCCCATCGAGACGAACGACGAGTTCGGGGCCGTGGCGCGCGATTTCAACGAGCTGCTCAGTCAGTTGCGCGAGTACCGTACTTCGACCACCGCCGAGATTCTGACGGAACGCAACCGGCTGGCCGCCGTCATTAACACCCTGGACGAAGGGCTGCTGGTCGTGGATCAGAACCGGACGATTCTGCTCGCCAACCCGGTCGCGACGGGACTGCTGGGCTTATCCGGCGCCCACCTGATTGGCCGGCCAGCGGCCGAGGTGGCCGCGGAGGCGGGGACTTCCGGCGACCTGCTGCGCGCCGTGCTGCGCCCGCTCGACACGCCCGCCGATGTGGCCGCCGCCGCCGAGGCGCTGCCGCTGCTTACGATCACGCCACCCAACGGCGGCGAAGCGCTTCATTACCGGTTGACGGCGCACGGGATTGTATCGTTCAACGAGGTGCGCGACCAACTGGAGTTTGCTGGCTACATCCTGGCGCTGCATAACGTATCCGACTTCAAGAAGCTGGACCAGGTGAAGTCGAATTTTCTGGCGACAGTATCGCACGAACTGAAAACCCCGCTGGCGTCCATTGGCCTCAGCCTGAAAATTCTGGCCGACGAGCGCGTGTCGCCCGACGAGCGCCAGCGGGTGCTGAGCGGGATGCGCCAGGAAACGCAGCGCCTACAAAAGCTGGTGAGCGAGCTGCTCGACGTGGCCCGATTGGAATCGGGTAACATTACCCTCGATTTCCGCGCCGTGTCGGCCGTTGAGCTGATTGGTTTTGCCACGGCGCCCGTGCAGCAGCAGTTGGTGCAGAAGCGCCTGACCTTAACCGAAGACTTGCCCGCTGACCTGCCGGCATTGCGGGCGGATGCGGAGAAGGCTTCCTGGGTACTGCTCAACCTGCTGGTGAACGCCATCCGCTACTCGCCGGAAGGGGGTGCCGTCCGCCTTACTGCTCAACCCGATGGTCTTGGCGCGGTGCAGTTTAGCGTACGCGATGAAGGCCCTGGCATCGCGGCGGAACACCACGAACGCATCTTCCAGCGGTTTATCCAGCTTCCCGGCAAGGCCAGCTACCGCGGCGGCTCGGGCCTGGGGTTGAGTATCGCCCGGGAGTTCATCACGGCGCAGGGCGGGCGGCTATGGGTGGAAAGCGAGCTGGGCGCGGGCAGCTCGTTTCATTTTACCCTGCCGGTGGCCTGACCTGCCTGGCGGAAAATGACTCGGGCGTAGCGACTCCTATCCAGGCGAGTTGGCCAGTGCTGGTCTGGTGCCGGTGGCGATGCTGAAACGACGTGCTTAAAGGCGTGGGCTACGAAGGCAGTATGGCGGCGGCTTTGAGCTGGTGGAGGACGTTGCGCTGTTTGGGCCGCATTCGGTTGGCGCCAGCTTTGACTTCGACACCGATGAAAACGGCGTCCGAGCGGCGGAAGCCTTATGTAATGACGGCAACAGGCCAGGAGCGGGCAGCGCGGCGCTCGACAAACGCGCGAGGCCGCTTTTGCCGGTTATTCTCAACGGTGCGACGGCTTTTTCACCGTCCGCTGATGGTGCTGTAGAAAGCAAGTAAATATTTTTTTTTACATATTTTATGCGCCCTGGTTTATGGTACGAGAGTTTGCCGATTCGTTTCCATTCGTGGATCGTCTGCGGGCAGACATCCAGCCGGGCCGCCGCCTGGGCAATGGTGAGCAGCGCCGCCGGTTGCGGCGGCGCGGTAGCGGCAGGGGCGGTGGGCGGGTGGGCGATTTCGTAGCGGACCAGGGCCCGCAGGTCGTCGAGGAGTTGCGAGTAGGGAATACCCGCCAGAAAAAAGGTGTCCATCAGTGGGGCAACAGAAAGTTTTTGCAAGACTACGGCCACTGCGCCCCGAAAAAGGTGTTACATTTTCCTGCGCGTTTTTCGCCGACGGTTTCGGCGAGGGCGCATCTGCCTGCGCCTGAAGGGTTTTCAGGTATTCCGCCAGGATCTTCTTCAGGGTGGAAGCGGGCGAATGGCTGGTGCGCCGTATGCGGCCGGCCAGGTGGTTACGGGGATTGACAACCTTTCTTCCAAACACACCGGCGAAGGTGGCGACCTGTTGATCGGCACTCAGGGGGGCATCGGCACTGGTCAGGAAGTTGGCCGCCTGCAAGGCGTACGCTACTTCCAGCAGGTCTACCAGGCTGCCTTTCCATTTCAGTCCCGCCGCGCCGTGCGGCGCCGGGGCAGCCGCTGCGGCCTGTTCGTTGAGCCAGCGCTGGCCGCGCGCCAATCGATCGGTGGCTGCCGGGTGCGCCGCGCCGGCTTCCTGCAGGACATCGGCCAGATAGGTGAAATCGGCGTCCAGGTACACGCCCGCCTGCCGGGTGTATTCCCGCAGGTACGGCTCCACTTCGAACAGGGCTTTCGCCGCTACCTGCGCGGCGAAAGCCGAGGGGAAACGGGGGTGGTAGAGCAACGTCTCGCCCGCTTGCCCGGCGCGTTGCGCTAACGCCGCGAGGGCCGTGGATAAGGTGCGCGGGCGGTGCGCCTGAAACCGAATCCGCCGCGGGGGCGGCGGATTCGGGCACATTCGGTTCGACAGCTTCCGCATGCTGGAGCAGATACTGCCATACGTTCTGGGGGAAAGGCACCTGACGGGAACACCGCGTACTGGCCGCTTATTCCAGCGAGAGGGTAAGCGCGGTGTTGACGCGCTCCTGATAGGGGGTATCGTTGTCCGGCTCCTGGGGCTGGTGCAGCAGGGCCAGCCCGCCGCCCGCCAGGTCAGCCCTTCCTGCAGCTGTTACTGCGCCGCGGGCGCGAGGGAGGAATCTTTTCTGGCCAGGACGGACAGGGCCACGAATAGGGTCAGGCTCAGGGTAGGATCCGGTTTTATGAGGGGCGCAGGCGGCTGGTGTACGCCCGCAGGCACAAAGATGGACGCGCCACGACGCATCCTCGCCGCTTTTTCGCCAGCTTGATCCCGTGACGCTTCTAACCCGCTTGCCCTTGCCTGCGGGCAAGGGCAAGCGGGTTGGAAGCGTCACGCCCCGTCCCCACCAGCGCGGTCGGGCGGATGACGCGACCTGTATCCTGGGGAGGTAACTGGGAGTGCCCGCCGCTGGCCAGCAGACGATCCGGCCTGCTACGCCGCTGAGGGGCGATTTCATGTCCAGCGGGAGAGCCGACGCCCCGGTGCCCAAAACAAAAGATGCGCCCCCATTGGGGGGCTGCTGGTGATTGTTGGTAACGCCTGGTAACAGGTTGTAACAGGATCTTCCGCAGGCCGTCCGGTAAGGTGGGGGTGAAGCATACCGGGGCACGTGGCGGACCGGAAGCAGGACCAGCAGCGCTGTCTTCCCGGTTGTCAAGCGGCACGCCGGGCCACACCGTGCGCCGCCATCGATTTGGCCCGTTCCGTATCCCTGGGGAAGGCGCTGCCGGACGGTTGGACGTATTCGTTCCACGCCTGCCGGTGGGGCGCTCCAACCTGAGAAAAAGGGGCGACAAAACAGGTTGCGAGGGCAAAAGAAATCAGACCCCCGCGCTGGTGGGTCAAGAAGTTTTCTTATTACATAACTTACTGGGCCCTTGCGGGTTGCTTTTAGCAATTTGGCAGGATTTGATACGCCCGCTAATCGCCCCTTTTTAGCCAATGGCAATCCCCAAAAGGGGAGTCGTTTTGCGTTCATGGGGAGGCTAAAACGTTTCCCGGCCGGCAACGGAAACCGCCCGTGCTCCGATTGAGCCATCGGCCTTTTCGCACCGGCCCTGGACATGGAGCGGGACGGGCGCTTTTGGTTTCCTGGGCGGAATCCAAGTGGCTCGTCCTGAGGGGAAAACAACGGTTTCCGAATTCGCCGCCCGCTTCGCTTTTCGCGCCTGACGCCGCCTGCTGCGCGTGTTGGTTTAGGCCCGTGGGGAGCAAAAAGCGCGCGGTTGCTTTTTCAGCTGGCGGGCGCGGTCATCCAGCTACCCGATTTCTGTTCGTCCGGGGGAGCAAAAAGCGTTGGCGGGAACGCTGAGGTGGTCCCGCTGAACCGTTTCGTATCCCGGGGGAAGGCGCTGCCGGACGGTTGGACGGCCTGCCGGTCAAGACGCTCTAGCCTGAAAAAAGGGGCGACAAAACAGCTTACGAGGGCAAAAGAAATCAGCCCCCCCGCGCGGGTAAGCCAAGTAGTTTTTGTGTTGCATAAATTGCTGATGCCGTGCGGGTTAATTTCAGAAATTTGACAGGATTTGATGCGTCCGGCAATCGTACGCCTTCCGTCTGTAACCCCAGCAGTTGATACAAACGCGTCACTTTCACGTGGGGCTCCAGCCTTGTGTGTACTATTTGCGGGTCGCTCTTACTGGGAATCAGCAACCAATACCCCCTATGCAATCTCAGCAAAAGGCTTAACAGTTCAGAGAGAACAGACAGGCCGGCTTACCGCGAATCCACTACGTGGGTGCATCGGCTGGAAAAGCATCTGCTGGCATAGGCGGGTACCGCTGGTGACGGCGCAGCAGCGCCACTGAGGCCACATCGAGCGTGAGCATGCCCACGCCCTGGAGCAGAAACGCGTCGCCGAAGCCCCGGTAAAAGTAGGCGTACTGGCCGGGGTGCTGGCCGTGGTGGTAGAGGAGCAGCCCGGCACCGAGATAGGACAGATCGAAGCCGATGTTGATGAGCAGCAGGCGGCGAAAACCGGCAGTGCGGGCGCGCGGGTCGGGCGTGTTGAGGGGGCTGAACTGGCGGGCGTGGTGCCACATCCAGAGACCGATGGGCAGGTTGATGCTGCCCCAGGCGGCGCTCATATGGCAAAACTGCTGCGCCTGTCCGTCGCTGAAGAACATCCCGGCGGCGCTCATGACCAGATTGCCCAGCGCCCACAAGCCAAGAGCCTGCCCGTGGCGAATCTCGTGGTGACGCAGATAGGCCAACTCCGGCCCGGCCGAGGTATCGGGTGGGGGGGACGTGAGGGCTTGGGCCGCGACGGCCAAGGGCGCCACCAGGAGCAGCAGGTGGAGTTTCCACATAGCAGACCGGAAAGCAGAAAGCCGATTCAGGCGCGCAGGGCGCCCGACTACCGGATTAGATGATTGGTGAAGGATACGCGTAGCGAGACGGGCCGGGTCCGAAACCAGCACGGTGGGTCAGGTAGCATCTTCCTCGTCGAACAATCCCCGCCCGCCGGGCGGGTAGGTATCACCGAACGGACCCCGCCGGGCGGCCCACCGGAAGGTACCCGCCCGGCCTTACCAGTGCGCCCGGCGCAGCTTGTCGGGTTCCAGCACCTGGATCAAGTGGGTGGTGAGCGCAATCAGGCCATCCTGTTTGAATTCGTTGAGGGTACGGCTCAACGACTCCGGCGCGGTGCCCACGAGGGCGGCCATGTCGTCGCGGGTGAGCTGGATGGTGGCGTCTGCCTGGCCGCCCGCCTGTTCGTGGAGTTGGACGAGCAAGTCGGCCACGCGTCGGCGGATGGAGTTGTAGGCTAGGGACAGCAGCAGCTCGGCCTGCCCGCTCACCTGGCCCGCCAGCAGGCGCACGAACTGCTGGCCCACGGCGGGGTTGCGCGACACCAGTTCCGTGAAATCATCCTTCGGAATGTAGAGCAGCTCCGACTCATCGACGGCAATGGCCGAGTCGCCGTGGGGGGTGCGTTGCAGCAGCGGCAGGTAGCCGAAAAACTCGCCGGGGCCGTGCAGGCCCACGATCAATTCCTTGCCGCCATCGGTGGTTTTCACGGTTTTCACCCGGCCCCGCTGCACGAAGTACAGGCGGGTGGATTCGTCGCCTTCGAGGTAGATGTTTTGTTTCTTGCGAATCAGATGCGGCTTGCGGTCCAGCGAAAGGCTGGCCAGGTCGCCGGTCTGCTGCGCTTCTTCCAGAAATTGCTGGAGGCCCTCCCCGCTCAGGGGAATTTCCGGCGGTAGTTCCGGCTTGAGCTGCTGGAAGCGACTGAGCCGCCCGTTGACGGCGCTCAGCAAATCGGCTTTTTCGAAGGGCTTGCTCACATAGTCGTCGGCTCCGAGGGCCATGCCGCGCCGGCGGTCGGCCAGCTCGGTTTTGGCCGTGAGGAAGATGAACGGCACGCCCGTGAGCAGCGGGTGCTGGTTGAAAATCTGGAGCACCCCGTACCCGTCGAGCACGGGCATCATGATGTCGCAGATCACGAGGTCGGGCCGCGTGACCAGGGCCCGCTGCACGCCCAGCTCCCCGTTTTCGGCCGTTTGCACGGTGTAGCCGGCCAGTTCCAGCAGTTGGGCGGTGTTTTCGCGGATGATTTGATGGTCTTCGATCAGTAGAAGGAGGGGCATCGGAGGAGGAGGGGGGGCTTAGTCGGGCTTGGTGAGGGGCAACGCGATGGTGACGGTGGTGCCCTGGTTGGGGGCACTTTGCAGGTCGATGGTACCGCCCATCAGCTCTAAGTATTTGGTGATGATGTAGAGACCCAGGCCGGTGCCGGGGGTGGTGACGACGCTGGGCGCCCGGAAAAACTGCTCGAACAGATGCGCCTGGTCTTCCGGCGAAATGCCCACCCCCTGGTCCTGCACGGTGATGGTCAGCACCTGCGCCTGGCAGCAGGCGCGCACGGTGGTCACCGCGTTTTCGCCCGAGTATTTGAGCGCGTTGGAGAGCAGGTTCATCAGGATCTTGCGCAGCAGCGAAGCGTCGAGCCGCACCGGCACGGGGCAGGCCACTTGCCAGTCGATGACCTGGCCGGTTTTACGCAGGCTTTGCACATCGGCCACCGTATCCCGGACCAGATCAGCCAGGTTGAGGTTGGCCGGATTCGCCTCCATCCGGCCTTTCTCGATGCGCCCCACGGACAGGAATTCTTCCAGGATATTGTTCAGGTGCTGCACGGAGGTGCGGATGTGGTCGACGTACTTCAGCCGCTGGCCCTGCTGGTGGCCGCCGGGGAACTCCTCGATCAGATCGGCGGAGGTCAGGACGGCCGTCAGGGGCGTGCGGAACTCGTGGGAGGCCATGCGCACGAAGCGCGACTTCAACTCGCCCAATTCCTGCTCGGCTTGCAGGGCCAGGGCCAGCTCGTTGCCGCGCTTTTCTAGTTGCTCCAGCGTCAGCAGCAAGGCGTTGGTGCGGTCGATGACCTTCTGTTCCAGTTCGGCATTGAGCAGGGCCACGCGCTGGTGCTGGGCGAGCAACTCCTGCTCGGCGGCCTGTTTGGCGGTCAGGTCCAGGATGTAGGCCACCACGTACAGCTCCTCGTCGAGGTAGAAGTAGCTCAAACTGGCCTCGACCGGAAACACGGAGCCGTCGCGGCGCTGGCCAGCCAGGGGGCGGTTATGGCCCATGTTGCGGACCTGGGGGTCGGCGTAGTAGGAATCGCGCAGTTGGGCGTGGTCCCGGCCGGCGGTATCGGGCACCAGCACCTCGATGGACTGCCCCAGTAGGTCGGCTGGCGGATAGTCAAACAGCAGGCCGGCGCGCGCGTTGACGGACACCATGCGCCCCGGTTGGTCGCAGACGATGATGCCCAGCGTGGCGTTGGTAAACACGGCCTCGAACCGGCGGACGCTGTGGGCCAGGGCGCGCTCGGCCCGTTGCAGGCGGTTGCGCTCGGTCAGGTTGACCAGTAATAGGCGCTGGCTGGCTACCTCGAAGTAAGTCAGTTTCACGTAGGCCCGAAACGGCTCGCCGACGTAGCGGCGAATGTCGGCTTCCAGTTCGTGGTGGCCCTCGCGCCGGGTGATATCGCACAGGTGCTGCCACTGCGCCGCCGTCCAGGGCGGGGTGCGTAACGCGTGGTTGCTGTCAGCGAGGAAGGCTTCCTTCGATGGGTAGGCCAACAGCTGTACGCCGGCCGGGTTTACGTGCGTAAACCAGCCGGGATCCAGGTCGTAAATACCCACCATTTCCCCGGAGTGGGTGTAAAGCAAATCGGCCATGATGGCCGAGTAAGCAACCGGAAGTAGGGGCATCGGAACAAACTAGCCGCGCGGAGGCCCAGAGGCAGCAGGCACGCACGGACTCATGCAACCGGACTTGACAAACGTCAGCCGGACTCCCTGATACGCGTCATACGGGGCCGCGGCGGCTTCCGGTAATTTTACGCCTCCTTTAGAGCCGTTTCGGACTCGCTGTACGGGTGGCCCCCGGTAAAACGTAGCGCCGACTACCAGTCGGCGCGGGGGCGGGGTACCACGCGCCGACAGGTAGTCGGCGTTACCGCCGTACCCGGACGCCGAAACGGCTCTAATGATGGCCTGCTTACGGCGCGTCATGGCGTAACTCCCTTTTCCCCCGGCCCATGTTCTCCGCCACCATTCTTCCGTTGCTGCCCACCCACGCGGCCATGCTGCTGGTTCTGCTGCCCGCCGTGGGCCCCGGCGCCAAGCAGGAAACCCCGCATGCTCGTGCGGCCATCAACCTTTCGCTCAGCGCCTTGCAATTGCAATTGGGTGACGCCGTGCGGGTGCTGAAAGTCGATGAGGCCAGCCACCCCGCCGTGGTCCACGCCTTCGATGGTCGGGGCGTACCGGCCTTCGTGCTGCTGCGCGGCGGGGAAGAGGTGTATCGTCAGCAGGGCCTGCCCGAGGGCGCGCCCCTGGCGGCCCTGCTGCTGCATAAGCTGGCGGCGTTCGATAAGTAGCGGCTCCGCTACCGGCTTCGAGGGCAGCTATTCAGAAATCAAGCGGCCGCCATTAGATGATCAGGGCTACCGCACTAAAATTCGGGTGCCACCCGATGGTTGCAATACGCTGTTTGCAAGGTGCTTAGCAGTGGGTTCGCGTCCCCGTAGGGGACACCGTTCGGTAGAGACAAGCGCCCGTTAGCGACTTGGCGACCCCGTAGGGGTCACCGTTCGGTAGCGCACCGTACCCGGAGTCCGAAACCGCGCTAGATGATGCGCCCATCCTCCATCTCGATGATGCGGTGGGTTTTGGCGGCAAAATCGGTGTCGTGCGTCACGATGAGCAGCGCCTGGTGATAGGTTTCGGCCAGTTCCTTGAAAATATCGAACACGACTTCGCCGTTTTTCTGGTCGAGGTTGCCGGTCGGTTCGTCGCCGAGGATGATGAGCGGGTCGTTGATCAAGGCCCTGGCGATGGCGACGCGCTGCTTCTGGCCGCCCGAGAGTTGGTTAGGTTTCTTGCGCGCTTCGCTTTCGATGCCCAGGATTTTCAGTTTTTCGTAGGCCCGGTGCTCGATTTCCGCGCTCGACCGTTGGCCCAGCTTTTCGGCGGGCAGCATCACGTTGCGCAGCACCGAAAACTCGTTCAGCAGGTAGTGAAACTGGAATACGAAGCCGATTTGCTCGTTGCGCACGCGGGCCAGCTCAGCCTCTTTTTTGACCCGCATCGGCACGCCGTCGATCAGCAGGTCGCCTTCGTAGGCGGTGTCCATCGTGGAGAGGATGTAGAGCAGCGTCGATTTGCCGCAGCCCGACTTGCCCACCACGGCCGCAAACTCGCCCCGGCCCAGCTCGAATGACACGCCGTGCAGCACCTGCGCCCGCACGGGGTCGGCGAAGTACTTGATGATCTGGCGGGCTTCGAGCGCGGGCGTTTCCATTTTACTTACCTCGAATGATATCGACCGGATCGACCCCACTCGCCTTGCGGGCCGGAAAATAGCCCGCCAAATACGTGGTGACGAGCGAGAACACTGCCCCGATGCCGTAGAAAACCGGGTTGAAACTGACCGGGTAGGCGTGTACGGTGGGCAGGGAGGCTGGGTGAAAGGGCACGTGGGAAATCAGGACCGACAGCCCGAACCCGCCCAGCAACCCCGCCGCGCCGCCCGAAAGCCCGATGGCCAGCGCCACCGCCACGAACAGCCGTTGCACATCGGCTCCCGCAAACCCGATGGCTTTGAGAATGGCAATGGTGTCCATTTTTTCGTAAATCATCATGTTCAGGATGTTGTAAATCCCGAAGCCCGCCACGATCAGCAGCGTAATACCTACGGCATACGAAATGAGCGTGCGGATGAAGGTGCCGGTTTCGAACTGCGAATTGGCGGTTTGAATGTCCAGGGCCTGCACCTCGTACAGCTGGGCGTACTCCTTGGCCAACGGCGGCGCCAGCGTGAAATCGTGGAGTTTCACCTGAAGGTCGGTGACATAGTTGTTGGCTTCGCCGAGCAGCTTTTGGGCCGTGGTCAGCGAGGTGTAGCTCTGCACTTTATCCACGTCCAGCAGGCCCGACTGGAACAGCCCGACCACCTTGAGCTGGACGTGGCTGCCCTTCACGGTGGTGATCTGCACGATGTCGCCGACGCCCACTAACATGATATCGGCGGCGCCCTTACCGAGGATGATGCTGTTGGCCACCGTTTTGAGGCTGAGCGGATTGCCGGCCACCACGTAATCGCCGAAGGCAAAGAGCCGGTCTTCCTGCTCCACCTCGATGCCGCTGATGGTGCCGGTGAGGTTGATGGTGCCCACGTGGTAGAATACCTGCGCCTGGGTTTTGGGAGCCACGCCGCGCACGCGGGGGTCGCGGCGCAGGGCGGCGATGATGGCCCCCGCGTTGTGAATGCGCGGCAGCTCATTGCTGGGCTTGATGGAGCGGATGAAATTGTGCTGCTGCCGCCCGCGCCCGAGGCCGGTGTAGCGGTCGATGGGCTGCTGCGGGGCCGGCTGGACCTCGTTGTAGAGGCGGATGTGGGGCGTGCGGTTCAGAATCAGCCCGTCGAGCAACTGGTTGAGGCCGGTCATAAAGCCAATCAGCGCGATGAACATCGTGATGCTGAACGTAACCCCGACGGCGGCCACCAGCGTTTGCCGCCAGCGGGCCAGCAGCAGCGCCAGGGCCACGTCGTAGAGGAGGGGCAGTCTCATTTGGCGGGGGACGTGAGTTCGTCGTCGGGCGCGAGGCCGGCCAGGATTTCCACCATCTGGTAGTCGCGCAGGCCGGTTTTCACCCGCGCTAGCTGCCCGTCGGCCTTCCGCACCGTGGAGTCGTCGACCAGCAGGCGGCGCGGAATGAGCAACGCGCGGGCCTTGGTTTGCAGGACGATATTGGCCTCGAAGCTCACGAACGGGTACAGCACCGGCGGCTGGCGCACGAAGGCCGCGTCCACCTGAAACGTCCGGCTATCGGTGTTCATCATCGGCGAAATGGTGCGGACCCGCGCCGTGAATACCTGCCCCTTATAGCTGTCCAGCGTGACCAGGACCAATTGGTCGGGGCGGATTTTCACGATGTCGGACTCGTCGACCTGCATTTCGAGCACGAAGTGGCGGGCATCGCCCAGCAGGGCCAACGGCGTTTGGGGCGTCACGGCCTCGCCCTTTTCGCGGTAGAGCTGGTACACGATGCCGTCGATTTTGCTGCGCAGCACGAAGTCGCTGGCCTGCCGCTGGGCAATCTGGAGGTTTTTGCGCGCCTGCGCCGCGCCGAAATCGAGCTGCTGCCGGAGCGTCTGGTAGTGGAGTACGGCTGATTCGTAGGCGGTTTGGGCGCTGGCGTAGGCCAGTTCCTTTTGTTCAAGCGCCAGCTTCGTGCCGATGCTCTGCCGCCAGAGGTTCCGCTGCCGGGTGCGCTGCACCAGCTCGTTCTGCATCGTGCGGCGTTGCAGGGCAATGCGCTGGCGGGCATCCTCCAACTGGCTTTGGTTAGCGGCCACGGCGGCGTAGCGGGCGGCCAGGGCCGCGTTTTCCTGGTTCAGTTGCGGCACGTCGCTGGCAATGGACAGCACGGGCGTGCCCACCCGCACCGAGTCGCCTTCCCGCACCAACACCGTCTGAATGATGCCGCCGGCGCTGGCAAACGCTTGGTACTGCCGCCCGCTCTTGACGGTGCCGGCCGCGTACACCGACTCCGAAATAGCCGACCAGACCGGTTGCACCCGTTCCGCCTTATCGCCGCAGCCGGCCAGCAAAACCAGGATGAGCAGCCGCCACCAGCGCCCAGGCAGCATCGCCGGCGAGTCAGGCATCAGGTACCGATTGACGTTCATGGGCACGCGCGGGGGGAGTTAGTCGTCGGCGTCAGCGGCCGTTTTCTCGCCACTGTTCGGCGCAGCCGCGCCGTTCAGTTCGGTGTGGCGGATTTGCCCGCCCAGGTAGCCCGTCCAGCCCACCAGTCCGAAGCCGATCAGCGCCAGGGCCAGCGTCAGCTTTGCTACCGGCGCGCTGAAGGCCGATTGCCGGGCGTTCAGCACCAGCCCCGCCAGCGCCACCACGCCCAGCGTCAGCAGGCCGACCAGGGCGTACACCGCAAAATCTTCGTGGCGTTCGATGCGGCTTTCCAGTACGCCGGGCAGGTGCTCCACCGTTTCGGCGGCGCCTTCGCCCGTGAGGTAGGCCACGCCCGCGCCGAGGGCCGCCAGCACCAGCACCCCGTGCGCGGCCGTGGTGGTGGTCAGGCTTTTTTTCCACAGCCCGAAGGCCAGCACTCCCGCCCCCAGCAGCGCGCCGACGATGGGTAAGTGGGTAATCAGCAGGTGAAGGTGGGTCTGATCCATGGCGGTGGTGAATTAAAGGGTGCTGATTTTGGCGAACTGCGCGCCCTTGGTGAGCGAGATGCCGCAGCGGTCGGGCGCTTTGTTCTCGTAGGTATTGCCGCAGGTGGGGCAGATGAAATAGGCCGTGGGCAGCGTGGCCAGGGTGTGGCCATCGAGGGCGGCCAGGGCGCGGGCGTACATTCCCTCGTGGCGCTTCTCGGTTTTCTGGGCGTAGGTGAGGCTGATGGTCGCCTGGTCGTTGTGGGCGGCGGCGGCGGCTTGCAGGAAGTTGGGGTACATCGTGGCCGCCTCGTAGGCTTCGCCCTCGATGTCGTCCTGCAGGTGTTCGCGCGTGGTTTTTACCTTGTACTCGGGCTTGATGACGGGCACCGGCTGGCCAGCTTCGGCCAGTACGGCTTTGTGGTTGCCGGCGTGGATGGTTTCGGCCGCCGAAATGGCCTTGTAGAGCAGCGCCAACTGGGGCAGCTTTTCGGTGGCGGCTTGCTTCGAGTACGCGGCGTACTTGGCGGTGGCCGTCATTTCGCCTTTGTAGGCGGCCTGCATATTCGTCAGGTTTTGGGCGATGGCGGCGGGAGTCGGGGGAGTGGTTTGCGTTTCCATGGGGGTGGTTGGCGGGGTTTTGGGGGTTTCGGTGGGGGTGGGCGCGGCCGGGGTGTTGCCGGTCGGCGCGGAGTTGTTGCAGGCGCTGAGCAGCAGGCCGTTGGCCGCCAGTAAGGTCAGGAGAATGGGGAGGATTTTCATCAGTTCAACAAATTGGTTGAGGCGAAAAAGATGGATTTCAGGGGCGCGCATTACCCGGCGGCTCACATCAGGTAAAAGGCTTCCGGGGCCAGGGGCGCGGGCACGTCGGGGGCTTGCAGCAATTGCAGGAGGTTGATTTCGATGGTGCGGGCGATGGCGGTGACTGGCGTATCGGTGGGCTTGTTGCTGAAGGGGTCTTGCAGAAAGCGGGCGCTACGTTCGAGCAGAAAAAAACAGGACGCCGTGACCAGCAGCACCGGAATCTCCCACAGCCCGATGGTATTGACCAGGCCCAGCGACAGCGTGCCCAGAAACAGGTAGATGAACAGGTACACCAGCAGCCGATAGCTGACCGGAAATGTCGTGTGCTTGATGCGCTCGGCCTGGCCCATCGCGTCGCAGAGGCGCACCAGCGTGGCATCCAATTGCACCTGCTGCATCGGGCTGAGGGCCTGCTGCTGGTAGAGCACTTTGAGTTGGTCAGCGTGCAGGGCCAGCAGCGCCAGGGGCTTGTTGGCCTGGGATTGGAGACCCGCCAGTTCCGGCCCGGTGAGGTAACGGGCCAGGGTGGCGGTGGGGTCGAGGCCGCGCAACGTTTCGCCCAAACAGTAGCACCACGCGATCTGGCGGCGGGCCACGGTGCGCAGGGGCGAATCGGGGCCGGCGGAAGTCAGAAAAGCATCCGGCACGAAGGTGCGCAGTTGCAGCACCAGCGTCCGCGAATCGTTGATGATGTTGCCCCAGATTTTGCGCGCCTCCCACCAACGGTCGTACGACTGGCTGGTTTTGAAGGCCAGCAGCAGCGAAATCGAGCTACCCAGAATCGTGGGCAGCTGCAACGGAATCAGCGGCAAATACGCCCCCAGGGCCAGCTTCAGGAGGTGGAAAAAGATGGAAATCAGCAGCACCCGCACCACATCGGGGCGGATGCGCTGAAACACGTAGCGGAGCGGAAACTTGGCGTCGAGCAGCATACCAAAGGGGAACTGACGGGTCGTCGGGCTTCGGCTACTGCCGCCGTACGCGGATCATTCGGCGGGTAGGTTCGACCTCCGAAACGGCCGCTAAGCCTCAAACCAACACGGCAGTGGCTACCCCCAGAATTTCGCGGGCCTGCGCGGTCTCGGCGGCCGTGCCGTGGGCCAGGAGCATGTATTTGCCCGCCTTGATTTCCGTTTCGTATTCCAGGATACTGTTGTCGGGTACGCCCACGCTCACCAGCGCCGCGCCCAGGGCACTCAGGGTACCGCCCATCACGGCGCCTTCCAGGGCCCCGACCAACGAAGCCACCAGCGGCCCGGCTACCAGCAGCGGCCCTACCACGGGTACGAAGAAAAACGCGGAGCCGAACAGCAGCCCCCACATACTGCCCCAGAAAGCCCCGTTGCCGCCCCATTTCAGCATCCGGTCGCCGATGTTGTAGTAGCCCACCACTTTCTCTTCGGCGTGGTAGTCGCGGCCCACGATAGAGAGCTGCCGCATATCATAGCCGTGGTGCTGAAGTTTTTGGATGGCCCGCTCGGCTTGCGCATGGGTGTCGTAGAGCGCGGTCATGACGGAGATATAACTCATGAAAAACGGGGGGGGCGTACTGACGGGAAGGAAAAAAACGATATCGGCCGGCCCCGCGGCATCAGTGCTACGGGAAGGCAAAACTAGGTGGGGCTGCCCGCCGACCACATGACGAAAATCACGGTTTGGGTTGATTTTCAGTAAGTCTTTCGGGCGAGAAGGCCCGTTTATTTGCCTGTGATTTCAGATGCATCCGTCCTCAGCCTGAGCCAGGGTTGATGGGGCGGAAGCATGCGCTCGACGGCACCTGAGCCTGCGATACCGACCACGGCGGGCCCGGTGCCGAAACCCGCAGCCACGGCCTGCTGCCGCCCAATCACCACCACCACCTCACTACCGCCTCACCACCACCTCACCACCTCGCCGCGTGGTCGATGCGGATCTGGCGAAATCGCTTTCCCCCCAACCCCACCGCGTGAACACGGACAACCTGAACTTCAGCCGGCAATACGGCTTTTTGCCCACCGAACTACCCGGCCTTGAGACGCTGAGGGAGCTGGCCCTGGACCTGCGCTGGTCCTGGAGCCACGCGGCCGATGACCTGTGGCACCACCTCGACGCCGAACTGTGGGACCGTACCCATAACCCCTGGGTGGTGCTGCAAACCGCCTCGCGCGAGGCCCTGGAACACCACCTCGCCGACCCCGATTTCCAGGGGCAGATGGCGGCGCTGATGCAGCAAAAACAAGACGCGGCCGACCGCGCCAAGTGGTTTCAGGAGCAGCACCCCGCGGCGCCCCTGACCTGCGTGGCGTATTTCAGCATGGAGTTCATGCTGAGCGAGGCGCTGCCGATTTACGTGGGTGGGCTGGGTAACGTGGCCGGCGACCAGCTCAAATCGGCCAGCGACCTGGGCGTGCCCGTGGTGGCAGTGGGCCTGCTCTACCAGCAGGGCTACTTCCGGCAGGAGATTGATAACCAGGGCGCGCAGCAGGCCCTGTTTCCGTACAACGACCCTGGCCAACTGCCCATTACCCCGCTGTGGCGGCCTAACGGCGAGTGGCTCCGGCTACCAATTACGCTTTCGGGCTTCCCGGTATGGTTGCGCACTTGGCAGGTGCGGGTGGGCGGGGTCATGCTCTACCTCCTCGACAGCAACGACGCGGCCAACCTGCCGGTGCACCGCGGCATCACCGCCGAGCTGTACGGCGGGGGTATGGAGCAGCGTATCCAGCAGGAAATCATCCTCGGTATGGGCGGTTGGCAATTGCTGGAGGCACTGAATATCAAGCCGGAGGTGTGCCACCTCAACGAGGGCCACGCGGCCTTCGTGGTGCTGGCGCGGGCCCGGACCTTGATGCAGGAAACCGGCCTCGCGTTCGAGGCGGCGCTGGCCGTGACGCGCGCCGGCAACCTGTTCACCACCCACACGGCCGTGGCGGCGGGTTTCGACCACTTCAGCCCGACGCTGATGGGCCAGTTTCTGGGCGACTACGCCCGGCAGGAGCTGGGCCTTGACTTCGATGCCCTGCTGGCGCTGGGGCGGCAAAGCCCAACCAACCCGGCCGAGCCGTTCAATATGGCCCTGCTGGCCATTCGGGGTTGCGGCGCCGTGAATGGGGTGAGCAAGCTGCACGGCGCGGTGAGCCGGAAACTGTTCGGCGGGCTGTTTCCGCGCTGGCCCACCGACGAGGTGCCGGTGGCTTACGTCACCAACGGGGTGCATATGCCCAGTTGGGACGCCGAAGCCGCCGACGACATCTGGACCGCCGCCTGCGGCAAAGACCGCTGGCGCGGCGGCCTCGATACTCTGGCCGAAAACATCGGTCAGGTGTCCGATGCCGCCCTGTGGCAACTGCGCACCCGTTGCCGCCAGGCGCTGGTGGCCTACACCCGCGCCCGGCTGACCCGGCAGTTCACGGTAGCGGGCTATCCGCCGGGGCTGGTCGATATCGCCGGTAAGGTGTTCGACGACAACACCCTCACGCTGGGCTTTGCCCGCCGCTTCGTGGCCTACAAGCGGCCCAACCTACTGCTGCACGACCCCGAGCGGTTCATCCGCCTGCTCACCAACCGGGAGCGGCCCGTGCAACTGGTGCTGGCCGGCAAAGCCCCGCCTTTCGACGAGGGCGGCAAGGCCCTGATTCAGCAGTGGATGCAGTTCATTGCCCAGCATAACCTGTATCAGCACGTCGTCTTTCTCAGTGATTACGATGTATTGCTGGCCGAACACCTGGTGCAGGGCGTGGATGTGTGGCTCAACACGCCCCGCCGGCCCTGGGAAGCCTGCGGCACCAGCGGGATGAAGGTGCTCGTGAACGGCGGCCTCAACCTCTCGGAACTCGACGGCTGGTGGGCAGAAGCTTACACCCCCGACGTGGGCTGGGCCTTGGGCGACGGCCAGGAGCACGGCGACCACCCCGCCTGGGACGCCGCCGAAGCCGACGCGCTCTACACCCTGCTCGAAACCCAGGTGGTGCCCGAATTCTACGCCCGCGACGAGCACGGTATTCCCGCCCGCTGGGTCGAGCGGATGCGCCGGAGTATGGCCACGCTCACGCCGCAGTTCTCCGCCAACCGCACCGTGCGCCAGTACACCGAGGATTATTACCTGCCCGCCGCCACCCGCTACGCCCACCGCGCCACCAACCAAGGCGCGGCCGGCGCGGCCATTGTGCAGCAGCGTCAGCAAATGGACCGGGAGTGGGATAAGCTGGCATTCGGCGACGTACACCCGGAGGTTGTCGCCAACGGCTACCTGTTTCACGTCGCCCTCCGGCTCGGCGCGCTCCGCCCCGACCAGGTGCTGGTGGAACTGTACGCCACGGGCCTCAACGGCGCCGGGGCCGAGCGCATCCCTCTGGCACCGGACGCGGCCCCGGCCGCCGACGGCTACGATCAGTACCAGGCCCTGGTCACCACGGCGCGCCCCGCCGCTGATTTCACGGCCCGCGTCCTGCCCGCCTACGAAGGCATCGCCGTACCGTTGGAAGACCACCACATTCGCTGGCAGCACTGAGGCCGGGACCGGGGCTTGCTTCCGGACCGTAATGAATCACCAGCGGATGAAGAACGAAACCAAGCTGTTGTGCATCAAGGCCATCCACACCGTGGTGTGGGGGTTCTTCGTGGCCGTTATCGGGTACGTGCTGTACGGTGGAATGACCGACCAGATAAGCTGGCGCACATGGGTAGCCAGTGGGCTGGTGGTGGGGGAAGGCGTGGTGCTTGGGGTGGTCTAGCCGGCACAGACAGGACGTTATCTTAACTTTCCTGCCCAAAGGCTTCTTCCCTCATTGCGTCCTCGCCCGTTTCGTAGCGAAAATATACGGCCGCCTTTAGGGCCGAGTGTGTGCGCCAAGTCACCGCTGGCGCGCGCCAAGCGGATGTTGCCCACGCTCACGGCGTCTCGCCCACGCTGCGGGGCCGTTGGCAGCGCCTGGCGGCAGCCACCGTCCCGGATCGGGCCGAGCAAGCCGAAATTGCCCGCCTGCGCGCCGCGCCGCAACCCGGCGCGCAGGCCGGCCAAATTTTAAAAAAAGTTGTGACCCACTTCTCCCAACCCCAGCCGTCGTGAGCCGCGACGAATTAATCCGCG
>JANPLI010000049.1:0-15653 GCA_031426455.1 Hymenobacteraceae bacterium
CCAGCGCCACGCCGGTCACCACGGTTTCGCCGTCGGCGTCTTTGGCTTGCAGCGGAAACACGCGCTGGCGGTTCTGGCCATTGATCCAGGTCAGGTCCATTCCTTCAAAAGGCGTTTTGCTGACGTGCAGGGTGTCCCGGTTATCGGTGGCGGGCAGCACCTGGCCCGGCTTCGTTTCGGAGGTCTTCTGAGCGGCAGCGCTCAGGCTCAGCAGCAGCAGGGCGGCGGGTAAGGATTTGGTCATCGAGGTCGAATGGTGGCGGGGGTTGGGTTGAGGTCGAGAATGGGTGGAATGGGCGCTCAATGGCCGGGCACGGAGGCGTGATCAGTTTCGGGCGCTTCACGCTGTACTTCCAGCTCGCCGCTCACGGGCTTGAGGATAAGCGGCACTTTCTCTACCACCACGTCGCTGGTATCGAGGCCAAAAAGCTGCTGATCCGAGACGGCAAACCGGTTGATGAAGAAGTAGCCGGCCAGAATAAAGCGCTCCTGGAAGGACAGCTGGTTATTGGTGCTGAGCACCTTCTCCAACACCACGAAGCGGAAGTCGCCGGGCAGGCGGTGGTTGCGCAGGGTGGTGTAGCGCGAAGTCAAATCCAACTCCCCGCGCGCGCTCATCTCCTCCAGCACCCGGCGCAGCAGCAGGTTCAGGCGCGGCTGTACCCGGAAGCCGAGCTTGAAGGAAATCTTGTAGGCCACGCCCGGAATCAGCTCCTCCAGTTGGTACTTCACCTGGTAGGGCTGCGGCAGGATGCTCATATGGATAAGCCAGTAATGGTCGGCGCGCTTGGGACGCTTGCGCAGAATGGAGTAGAGCAGGCTGCTCTCGATCTCCTCCGGCTTCTTGCTGCGCGTCAGGTACACCAGATTGGATGCGTACCGGCTCACCGATTCGTCCTGGCTAAGCTCCCGGATAATCGGCAGGTTGGGCGCCAGCGGCGTCATATCCAGCAGGCTGTTCTTGATCTGCCGGCCGCGGTAGCCGAGCCACATCATCACAATCAGGCCCCACTCAAAAACCAGAATGCCCAGCCGGTTGAGCAGCTTGGTGATGTTGGCGATCAGGAACGACACTTCCACGGTCAGAAACACCAACAGCAGCAGCCCCACTGCGCCCAGCGCCCAGTGGCGCACCCCCCGCAAATACTGCGAGAGCAGCAGCGAGGTCATCAGCATCGCCACCGTGATCGAGAAGCCATAGGCCGCTTCCATATTGCTGGCCGACCGAAACCACAGCTGCACGGCTACGCAGCCGGCCCACAGCAGCCAGTTGATGCTGGGCACGTAAATCTGCCCTTTCAGGTCGGTCGGGAAAAGGATGCGCACCTTCGGCCAGAACTGCAGGCTCACGGCTTCGGAGATGAGCGTGTACGAGCCGGAAATCAGCGCCTGCGAGGCGATAATGGTGGCCGCCGTGGCCAACAGAATCAGGGGCACCAACGCCCAGCCCGGCGCAATCAGGAAGAAGGGGTTTTGGTTGGCGGCCAGCGGGTGGCCCGTGAACGGCAGCGCCCAGGCGCCTTGGCCCATATAGCTCAGCACCAGCGCCAGCTTCACGTAAACCCACGCCGCGCGGATGTTGCGCCGCCCGCAGTGGCCCAGGTCCGAGTACAGCGCCTCGGCGCCGGTGGTGCACAGAAACACGGCGCCCAGCAGCCAGAAGCCGCCCGGGTACTCCGTCAGCAGCCGCACGGCCCACACCGGATTCAGGGCGACCAGAATGCCGGGGTGCTGCACCACCTGCGCCAGACCCAGCCCCCCGATCACGGTAAACCAGAGCAGCATAATCGGCCCGAACGACGAGCCGACCACGCGCGTGCCGAACTGCTGAAAGGCGAACAGCAGCGTGATGATGACCACTACGATGGGCACCGTGTCGAGCTGCGGGTAGAAAATCTGCATCCCCTCCACCGCCGACGAGACCGAGATCGGCGGCGTGATGATGCCGTCGGCCAGCAGCGTACCCGCTCCGATAATGGCCGGCCACAGCAGCCAGCGCCCGCGGTGGCGCACCAGCGAGTAAAGCGAGAAAATGCCGCCCTCGCCGTGGTTATCGGCCTGCAACGTGAGCCAGATGTATTTGATGGAGGTCTGAAGCGTCAGCGTCCAGAACACGGCCGATACCCCGCCCACGACCAGCAGCTCGCTCACGGGCCGGTCGCCGAGAATCGACTTGAATACATAGAGCGGCGAGGTGCCAATGTCGCCGAATATGATGCCCATCGTGACCAGCACCCCGGCCACGGTCACGGTGCGGCGGTGGATCGAAGGCTCCTCGGAAGAAGGGGGACTACCGACCTGGGCCGGCGAAAGGATGGTGTTGCTCATCGGGCGAATGCGAAAGCAGCCGCCCTTACAAGTCAGGCACCAGCCAGCGGTGACGAGTCGGAAAACATCCTCAGCACCGCGCTGGCCCCGGTTTTGGGGCCGGCTACCGGGTCTGCGCCGCGCCATACCCCCCCATTTTGGCAGGGTAGGCTTGCCGAAATGGGGGGGTGCTTACCCCTCCAGCCCGTATTCCTGCACCTTTCGGTACAGGGTCGTGAGGCCGATGCCGAGCTGGCGGGCGGCCTCCGTTTTGTTGCCGTGTACCTCCGTCAGCACCGCGCGGATGTGCCGGGCCTCCACGGCGCGCAGGGTGCGGTCCAGGGCCGGGTCAGCCCCGGGCGGCTGAAACAGGTGGGCGGCCGGGGCGGCGGGATCCACCTGAAACTCGGGCGGCAGGGCGTCCGGGGTGAGCGGCGCGCCGGCGGGGGCCAGGATGGCGGCGCGTTCCAGCACATTCTTCAGCTCGCGCACATTGCCCGGCCACGGGTAGCGGCTCAGGCGCTGGAGGCATTCGTCGGTCAGGCCCGGCAGTTCCTTCTTGAGCTTGGTGGCAAACGTGCGCAGAAAGTGGCGCGCCAGCGCGGGCACGTCGGCCGGGCGCGCGCGCAGCGGCGGTACCGTGATGGTGAACACGGAGAGGCGATAGTAGAGGTCGGGCCGGAACCGCCCGGCGTCGGCTTCCGCTTTCAAATCCCGATTGGTGGCGGCTACCAGTCGCACGTTCACGGTAGTGAGTTTGGTGTCGCCCAGGCGGGTGAAGGTCTGCGATTCGAGTACCCGCAGCAGCTTGGCCTGCGCCTCCGGGGCCAGTTCACCAACTTCATCCAGAAACAGCGTACCCCCGTTGGCTTCATCGAACAGGCCCTTCTTGTCGGCCAGTGCGCCCGTGAATGCGCCCTTGCGGTAGCCAAACAACTCGCTTTCCAGCAACTCCTTCGGGAAGGCGCTGCAGTTGACGGCCACGAATGCCCGGCCCCGCCGGCCACTGGCCTGGTGTACCGCCTGCGCAAACAGCTCCTTACCGGCGCCGGTCTCGCCGGTCAGCAGGACGGTAGCATCGGTGGGCGCCACCTGCTCCACCAGCGCCTTGGCTTGCGTCAGGGCTTTCGACTCGCCAACCAGCGCGGCCAGCCCCCCGCCCAGCTGCGCGCTGGCGCGGGCTTCCAGTTCGGTCACGCGTCGCTGCAGGCGGGCTTTCTCTACGGCGCGCTCCACTACCACCAGTAACTGGTCGTCGGAGTCGCCCTTGGTCAGGTAGTCAAAGGCGCCCGCCTTCATCGCCCGCACCGAGTCGGGCACATTACCGTAGGCCGTCAGCAGTACCACTTCGGCGCCCGGCGCGGCGGCGCGGTAGCGCGGCAGCAGCGCCACGCCGTGACCATCGGGCAATTTTACATCGCTCAGAATGGCGTCCACCTCGGCGCCGTGTTCGGCGAGCCAGGCCAGTCCGCGCGCGGCGTCTGGCGCCTGCACCACGGTGTAGCCTTCCAGCTCCAACACGCGCGCCAGCACCTGCCGCAGGCGGTCTTCATCGTCGATTAGGAGTAGCGATCCTTTCGGCATTGGGTAGCCGTAGTAAAATAGGCCGGCACGAAGGTCCGCGTCGGCAGCCATACCAACCCTGTCGGCGCTACCACCAGGCCCCGTCACCCCAGCTGACGGTGTTCGTAGATGGCTTCGCCCGAGAACCGACATCCCCGGCTGACTCCATCTTAACTACCGTCACACCACCGGCAGAATAAGCACCGGCAGGGGGCTATGCATCAGCACCTGCGCGGTCACGCTACGGTGAAACAACGTTCCTAAAAAGCTGCGGGGCCGCGCCAGCAGGACGAGTAAGTCGAACGCGCCGCTGGCCGCCGCCTCCAGGATGCCTTCGGCCGGCGCCACGCCCACCTCGGTGCGGGTTTTTACCTGAGGCAGCTCGCTGGGGCGGCCCGACCGGAGCACGGCCGCCAGCGCGGTGGGCGCCACCGCCTCGGCCGTGGACGTGACGGCATCGGCACTGACATGCAGTACGGTCACTTCCGTGGGCACCGTGTTGAACAGGTGCTGCACCCCATCGGTATGTTCGCCCAGCGTGAAGGCCTCCGCATCCACGGCCAGCAGGACGCGGCGCGGCAGGGTGAAAACGGCCTCGCTCTGGGGTACGACCAGCATCGGTTGGGCCACGGCGCGCAGCAATTCGAGCGCGGTGGTCGAAACCAGCTCCTCCGGGATGGCTTCTTCGTCGGGGCGCCCCAATACCACCACCGCCGACGGGTAACGGCCGAGTGTTTCGGCCACCACGTCGGCTACCTGGCCGTGCCCGATCTCCGTCACTACCGGCGCCGACATATCGCCCGCCAGCGCGGCCATCGCCACCTCAAGCACCTCCGGGCTGCCAGTATCGGGCAGGCCCGAAAACGCTTCCGGATCCAGCAGCGAGTCGCGCCGCACGTGGAGCAACACCAGTTGGGCGCCAATCGGCCCGGCCAGGCGATTGGCATAGTTCAGAGCGCGGTTGGCAGCCTGGGAGAAATCGGTGAGCACCAGCAGGGAAATCGGCATAGTTGGAAGAAAACGGCCAGTGGAAGGAGACCGCAAATACGGTAAAAAGGGGACCGATTCCGCTGCTGAAAATCCGGCTTTTAGGTGATTTATGTCACCTTTTTACCCGGCCGCTACGGTGCATAGCGCCGCGCCGTTGCCGTTTAACCAGAACACCAGGCTTGCCAAAATGCCACCAGGCCTTTCGATTGAAAAGCGCCGGTGGCGCCCAGAGCTGGTATTTCCTGCTGACAACCTTCAAACACCTCTTTATCAAATGCAAGCTCCGAACTCAAAGACCGTTTTGTGGCTGGCCTCGGCCGTGGCCGTACCGCTCGCCGGGTGGCTGGCGGGGCGCTGGCTGGCGGCTCGTGAGCTGCGCCTGGCCGTGGATGAGCTGTTCGCCGGAATCATCGATACGCCCCTCCAGACCTACGACCCTGCGCAGCTCGTTGGGCTGCCGCCCCCCGTGCAGCGGTATTTCCGGCGGGTGCTGCGGCCAGGGCAGCCCGCGCTGCGGTGCGCCCGGCTGCGGCACGATGGCTTCTTCAAAACCGCCTTGGATAAACCCTGGACCCCGATTACGGGCGTGGAATATTTCCGAGCCGACCAACCGGGCTTCGTTTGGGTGGGTACCACGCCCTGGTTCAGCGCCCGCGACCAGTACGTGGCCGGCCGGGGCAGCCTGACGGTCCACCTGCTGGGCGCGCTGCCCGTGGTGCGCGGCCGTGGCCCGGCCTACAACCAAGGCGAGCTGCTGCGTTGGCTGACCGAGAGTGTCTGGTTCCCTACCAGCCTGCTGCCCGGCGTACTACCGGGGCGGCAGGTGCGCTGGACCCCGCTGGACGACCATTCGGCCCGGCTCACGCTCAACGCGCACGGGGTGCAGGTGGCCTGCCGGGTGTACTTCGATGAGCAGGACGAAATCGTGCGCTTCGAAACCCAGCGCTACCAGGACGCCACGCACCTCGCCCCGTGGGTCTGCCGCCTGGCCGATTACGGCGAGCGACACGGGCTGCGGGTGCCGTTGTGGGCCGAAGCCGCCTGGGTAATGAACGGGCAGGAGCAGCCCTACGCCCGCTTTACCGTGCGGGAGCTGGATTACGATCAGCCCCGGCAGTACCCAGATTGACCCCTATCCCAATCGGCCTTCCCCGACTGCCGCCCCGCGTCGGGTGCCGGTTGGCTCGTTCAACTTCCCCTGCTTGCTGCTGATGACTTCCCCCGCGTCGCCCCTACCCCCTATTACCGCTGACGCGCCACTTGCAGGCGCATTGCCCCAGGGTCTGACGACGGCGGAAGCACAGCGGCGCCTGCTGACCGACGGCCCCAACGTGCTGACGGTCGTGGCGCGCGAATCGCTGGTGCGGCTGGCGGGGCGGCAGTTTTGGAGTCTCACGGTGCTGGTGGGTACCTGGCTGGTACCGGGGCGGCTGGGGTTGGTGCCGCTGCCGCCGGTAGCCGCCGGGGCGATCGTCGCCGCCGGCCTGCTGCCGCGCCTGCTGATTCAAGCTGGCGACTGGCTGCTGGCGCGCAGGTCGGCGAAGCTGCTTCGCCCCCTCAGCCTAGCTGGGGCATACCTGGGGCTGGCCCTAGTCGGCTTAGGTTGCGGCGATGCGCCGGCGCAGCAAGAGGCTGTTGTTATTTCGGGAGGCGCGCGCCATATCCTGCCGCCACCCACCCCGGTGGCGCCTCTGATCCAGGCGCTACTTGACACCGCCGCCGCCGGTAGCGCCTGCGCCGCCGATGCCGCACTGGGTTTGCAAGCCGGCGCCGAGGTGCGCGCGCTCTATGACTCGACGTGTGCGCCCGTATGGACCAGCGCTCCGGCCCGCCTTACCCCCGCCGCTGTGGCCGCGCTGGCGCTGCTGGCCCGCGCCCCCGAACACGGGCTACGCACCGCCGATTACGGCCTGGGACGGTTGCAGGCCCTGCGCGACTCGCTCCCGCAAACGGCTTCGGCACTCCGCCGCGCCCGGCAGCAGGCCACGTTCGAGCTTTACCTGAGCGATGCCGTGCTGCGCTTTATGCGCGACGTAAGCCGCGGCCGGCTACGCCCTCACACCCCATCGGCGCGCGAACGGGCGGCAGGGCTGTCCTGGCAGCCCACCAAAACCCTCCGCGCGGCCCTGACGGCGGCCGGGCCGAACGCCCCCCCCGATAGCAGTCGAATACCCGCCGCGATGCTGACCGGCCAACCGCCTAACCGCGAATATCGCCTCCTGCAACAGGCTCTGGCGATACAACTAATCCGGTGGCTGACCGTTCCCGCCGCGCCCGATTCCGCTGCCCGCCACCAGGCGCAGTACGAGCAGATCGCCGTCAATCTGGAACGCTGGCGCTGGGACGATTTCCCCACCGATTCAGCCTACATCCTGATCAATATCCCCGCCTACGAATTACAGGTCGTCGGCCGCGACTCGGTGCTGCGCCGCCACCGCGTGATTGTGGGAACGCCCGAAACCCCCACGCCTACCCTGAGCAGCAGCATCCGGTACTTCACGCTGGCTCCCGACTGGCGCGTACCCCGCTCCATTGCCACCAAAGAAATGCTGCCGCGCCTGCAACAGGACGCCGGCTACCTGGGGCGCAACGACCTGGCCCTCTATGGCGCCAACGGCCAGCAGCTCGACCCGCAGGGCATTGATTGGGCGCGGGTCACGCCAAAGCGTTTTGCCTACACGATCCGCCAGGTGGCCAGCTGCGACAACTCGCTCGGTAACATCGTTTTCCGCTTCGCCAACCCCTATTCGGTGTACGTCCACGATACGCCCTTTCGGTCGCTCTTCGCCCGCCCCGCCCGCGCCCTCAGCCACGGCTGCATCCGCCTCGAAAACCCAATGGACCTTGCTGCCTGGCTGCTGCGGCGCGGTGGCCAGCGGGTGCAGCTGCCCAGCGCGGAAGAGTGCGCCCGCCAGCCCCGCCCGCGCGACGTGCGCCTGCGCCGGCCGATGGTGCTCTACGTGCGCTACGCCACCTGCACCGCCGAAAACGGCGCGCTGCGCTTCCTGCCCGACATCTACCACCTCGACGAACCGCTACGGCGGGCGCTGTTCCTCGCTGCGGTTCAATAATAGCCTCAGGACTTACGCACCCCGTATGGCCGCCCGCAGCCCCTAAGGGGCTAACATTCTTTATATCAGCGGTTTGTAAAAAGATACAGGCGATCCCGAAGGGACAACCTTTTAGGGTCAGGTAGTCCCTTCGGGACCACTGGCTTTCCTAACTAATGGCCTGAGCTACCGAACGATAGTCCCTTCGGGACCGCAGCAAGCAAAGCCCCTGCCCGCGCGAGTGCGAAAGTCCTGAGACCCAGGATCAGACTCACCATCACGAAGCAAGCTGCGTTTGCTCGGCGCATCGGGCTTAACCACTACGCACCGCCGTCAGAGATTGCTTTGCTTCGTGCCTCGCAACCGTTCCTGCTCGCGCTGACACCAACGAACGGGCCACTGCGCTAGTAACTCGTGCGTGGCCTGGTCCGCTTTCGCGCGGGGCGCGGCTGACAAACGGCACCTTTCAAGCTGATTTTCTTCATAGGTACGGCTTGGCGCGTGGTCGAATTTTGCGACACCCGTTTCCGCCACCATCTCAATCCTCACCGGGGGCTCTTTCTTTTTCCAGATGACTTCCACCTTGATTTCGCCGCTCCGGATGAAAAATTTCGCTTACCTCCTGTCCGTGCTGTTGGGCTTCGGCCTCTGCACCGGCGCCCACGCCCAGACCAGCCATAAGCCGGCTGACCACTCGGCCGCCGTCAAGCCTGTCTGCGACTACTGCATCCTGAAAAACAGCAACATGATGATGGTCATCCAGGGCCAGCAGATGACGCCAATGACGGCGAATATGACGATGCACGACGGGTCGATGTGCCTCACCGACGGCACCTGCAAACGCCCCGACGGCACCCTGATCAAAATGAAAGAAGGCCAGCGTATGCTGATGAGCGGGGAGCTGACGATGCACCCCGGCTCCAGCCACAAGCGCTCAATGAAGGCCGGTGCCAAGCCGCACAAACGAAAGATGTAAGCGCCCAGTTGGCGCGCGTCTATGACGCCTGACCTACCAAGCGGCGCGTTTATAACGCTCAGTGGGCGCGCGTCTGTAACGCGTGACCTACCGGACGGCGCGTTTGCAACGCGCTCATTTGCTGATTTTTAGCATTTCACAGAAGCGAAATCACGTTCGGCGGCTGACCTGGGGTGGTTGCCGTCGCAAAGCCGACGGCGCGCGTTACAAACGCGCGCGAACAGCGAGTGCCGGTTCCGTTCAGCGGCTGACAAACGGCACCTTTCAAGCTGATTTTCTTCATAGGTACGGCTTGGCGCGCGGCCGAATTTTGCGACACCCGTTTCTTCCACCATCTCAATCCGCACCGGGGGCTTTTTCCTTTTCCAGATGACTTTCACCTTAATCTCGCTGCCCCGGATGAAAAATTTCGCTTGCCTCCTACCCGTGCTGCTCTGCTTTGGCCTCAGCACCGGCGCCTACGCCCAGGCCACCACCCCCCAAGCCGCTGCCCTGCCCGCCGTAGCCAAGCCAGCCCACAACTATTGTATGCTGAAAACCGGCCACATGATGATGGTGATACAAGGCAAGCAGAGGACGCTGATGACGACGGATATGACAATGAGTGACGGGTCGATGTGCCTCACCGACGGTACCTGCAGGCGCCCCGACGGCACCCTGTTGACCCTGCGGGAAGGCCAGTGTATGCTGACTAACGGAAAGCTGACGATGCACCCCGGCTCCAGCAGCAGGCCCCCGGTGAAGGCCAGTGCCAAGCCGCACAAACGAAAAATGTAAGCGCCCGTCGCTGCCGGTCGACGGCTGGTGTGCCTGCGTCAAAGGCCGACCAAACCCAGGCCCTGGACACTGAATCCGCGCTAAACCGGCTAAACCGCCGGTATTTCTATGGCCAACGCAGTTGAAAACATCTACACGCCCAGTCAGCGGCATATCCTGCTGATTGTTGCCCTGGTAGCGCTGGGGGGGCTTATCGTCTTCGGTCTGGTCAGCTACTTGTCGTCTTTTTTGGGCGCGGGCATCCTGTATGTGGTGTTGCGGCCGTGGTACGGCCTCCTGGTCCATCGGCGCGGCTGGAACCGGCAACTGGTGGCGGCGCTGTTGCTGCTGTTCACGGTGGTGGCGCTGGTGATTCCTTTTTATGCCCTCAGCACGATGCTGTTCGAGCGGCTACGAAACATCGGGCAATACACCGAGCAGGTGCTGACGGTGGTGCACCGCCTGGAACGCCTGACCGGTGTGGCCTTCACGAGCGAACAGAACGTACGGGCGCTGCTGGGGCAGGCGGCCGGCCAGGTCAGCCGGTGGCTGCCGCTGCTGGCAGGTGGTCTGCTACACTTGGCGGTGGTGATGGGGTTACTGCTTTTTACGCTGTATTTCCTGTTCGTGCAGGAGGAAATGTTCCTGCGCAACCTGCGGCGCTACCTCCCGTTTCGGCCCGTCACGCTCGACAAACTCTGGGAAGCGCTTCACAGCAACGTGCAAGCCAACGTGCTCGGGCAGGTGCTCATCGCGGCGGTACAGGGGGCGCTCACGGGCTTGCTGCTGTGGGTATTTCAGGTACCGGACCCCACCTTCTGGGGCGCTATCGCCTTTTTCGTGGCTTTCATTCCGGTGCTGGGAACGCCCCTGGTGTGGGGACCGGCGGCGCTCTACCAGTTCGCGCACGGGGCCAACTGGCAGGGCGGGGGTATTCTGCTGGTAGGTGCCCTCGTGGTGATGAACGTCGATAATCTGCTGCGCATCGTGTTGGCGGGTCGCCTGGGCCACGTACACCCGCTCGTGACGCTGGCCGGCGTAGCGCTGGGCGTGGGGCTGTTCGGTATTCTGGGGCTGGTCATCGGCCCCCTGCTGCTCTCCTACCTCGGCGTGCTGCTGCAGGTGTTTGCCGAAGAAAACCGGCAGATTTCAATGCCGGAGGCCGTAGCGCCCGCTGCCACCGCCGACCCTGCCTGGCGCGTCCCGCTCGCCGGCAAGTGGTGCACCCCGCCTGAAGTGGATGCGCCGGCCATTGCCAACCAGTAGTACTGCGCGAGGACGAACGGAGCCGGCCCGGCGAAGCTGCTGCCTCGCGCAGCGCGGGAAGACGCTACCGGAAAAACCTGCCCGCGTGATATGCGCCTGCGCCGGCTGGTCCCCTTATCTACGTGCGCTATGCCACCGGTACCACTGAAAACGGCCGGTAACGGAAATGCCCCGGCTGCCCTGCCTTCCGACGCAGCTGCGCTAAGCAGGTAAAATGACCAGGACTTACGCAGCGACTAAAAATGGTAGCCCCCTACGGAGCCACAAGACGCTCAAGGCGGCGTTTTTCTACCGGAAGATAGCCCCTCTGGGGCTGCCGAATGCCCTTTTCAAAACGAAAACGACGGTGTGCGTAAGTCCTGATGACAAACGTCACGAATAGAGGCGGCTTTTGTCATAGGGATGGCCTGGTGAGGCGCCGACTTTTGTAGCCTGATTGCTTCACCCCTCATTCCCAAACAGATGTACGCCCAAAACAGAAGCCTCCTTGAAGCCCTGCAGCATTGCCTCACCGCCTGCGAGCATTGCGCCACCGCGTGCCTGCTGGAGCAGGACGTGAAAACGATGGCCCACTGCATCCAGCTCGACCGCGACTGCGCCGACTTCTGCGCCCTCACCGCCCGCTGCATCGCGCGGGGTTCGGTCCACGCCACCGCGTTGGTGGCGCTATGCGCCGAAGTCTGCAAAGCCTGCGGCGACGAGTGCGCCCGCCACGCCCATATGCCGCACTGCAAAACGTGCGCGGAAGCCTGCCACCGCTGCGAACAGGCCTGCCGCGCGGGCCTGGTCAGCTAGGCGCCGGTACTGCGGGTCGTCGGCTACCGCTTGCTTCTTCCCCCTCATCCATCCACATTCCCACCATCTCCATCATGCAAAATCTGCAAGCCCTGATCGAACCCGCTACGGCGGCACCCCTGACCGACGCCGACATCACCGCCGCCGTCGAGTTATTTTTCCTGACTAAAAAGGGCGTCTCCGGCCACCTGATCGACGTCACGACCCACGACGGCATCGTGCAGCTCACCGGCATCACCGACAGTCTGCTGTCCCGCGAGCGGGCCGAGGAAATCGCGCTGGCCCTGCGCGGCGTACGCGGCGTGGTGAATGAGATCGTGGTCAGCACGGCCCACGTGCCGGACTTTGAGTTGCAACGGCACGTGTCGACGGCGCTCAACGACGACCCCGCCACTTCCGGCTACTACCTCGGCTGTAAGGCCGCCGATGGCATCGTGACCGTGACCGGCACCGTGCAGTCGTGGGCTGAAAAGCAGCTCGTGCTGCGCGTCCTGCACGGCGTGCGCGGCGTCCGGCGCGTGGTGGCCGACGAACTGACCATCCGCTGGGGCGAGATCGACAATACCGACGACGAGATCAGCACCCAGATTCGGGAACTGCTCGACTGGGACATCCGCGTGTACAGCTCGCTGGTAACCATCCACACCGCCGAGCGGGTGGTGTACCTATCCGGCTCGGTCGGCACGGCCGCCGAGAAAAACCGCGTCGTCAGCACCGCCTTCGAAGCGGGCGCCACCCGCGTCGAGGCCCGCGACCTGGAGGTGGCCTACTGGGCCCTGAGCAGCCAGTTGCGGCGCGATAAATACGCGGACCGCCCGGACGAAGCCATCGCCCACGCCGTGCTGGACGCGTTTCGTTACGATCCCGAGGTGCTGTCGTACCAGCCCACCGTGCTGGTCCACCGGGGCGTCGTGACGCTCACCGGCACCGTCAGCAACCTGCGCGCCAAGCAGCGCGCCGAGTACGACGCGCGCCACATCGTGGGCGTCTGGGACGTGCACAACCTGCTGAAGGTGCGCACCAGCCGCTTCATCCCCGACGACAGCATCCGCCAGACCGTCAAGGAAGCGTTGGCCCGCAACCCCTACGTGGGCACCCGCGACCTGGCCGTCACTGTCACCAACGGGAAAGTTTACCTCTACGGCCAGGTCAGCAGCCCCTTCGAGCAGGAGCAGGCCGGCACCGTGGCCGCTGGCGTGAATGGTGTGTCGGAAGTCAGCAACTGGCTCGGCGTGCCCGGCCACACGCCCTTCACCGACAACTCCCGACTTTTCTGGAACCCCGCCGCGCCGCATCCGACGGGCTACCCGATTCCGGACTTCGCCCTCGCCGAACGCATCCGGACGCGCTACGGCTGGTCGGTGGGCCTGCACGATCAGGACGTGGACGTCAGCGTCGAAAGCGGCCGGGTCACGCTCACGGGCACCGTCGACACGTGGCTCGACCGCAAGGAGGCCGCTACGGATGCCTACGAGGCTGGGGCCCGCGACGTCAACAACCACCTCCACGTCACCACGCTTCCGTTGTGATGCGCGCCCCAACGATGCCCGCCGATAGCCGGGGCGGTTCGTCGGCCGGCTACCAGCGTCGGGATGACAGCCTGAGCGCGGCCCAGGCGGAATTAGCCACCAGCCCCGCCACGCAAACGGGGGCGCGGGAAGCCGACGCGACGATGGCGCGGGACGGCTGGGCGGAAGACGCTCATTCGCCGGGGGTCAACGGCCGAAACGAGGCGCCCGTCGGCGGGCGACAGGCGCGCTGGCAGTTCGTATGACGGGCTGGCTCGCCACTCATTCTAACCCTTCCATCCATTTCGTTCCTTGCCCAATGACGCCTCCGCTCGTTGTTCTGACCGATTTTTTCGCCGTTTCCAACCGTGCGCTCTCCTACGCTGCTGGGTTGGCGGTGCCGCTGAATACGCAACTGGTGCTGCTGCACGTGCGCCACGACGGCTTGCTGGCGCCCTACGCGTACAGCAGCTACTACACCCGGCGGGGCGAACGAAAAGCGACCGAAGCGCTGCACCAGCTGGCCGCCGACCAGCCGGTGCCCACCGAGGTAGATATCTCGGCGGCGTGGCTGCCCGATGCCGTCAAGGAGACGGTGCGGCTGCACCATCCGCTGCTGCTGGTGCTGGGCCGGCCCGGCGCCGCCAACCCGCCGGAAGACATCGTGGTCCAGACGGCCATGAACCTGCTGCAGGAGGCGCCTTATCCGTTGCTGGTGGTGCCGTCCGTTGGGTGGGACGTGTACCCGCCGCGCCGCCTGTTGCTGGCGGTCGATGGCGAACCGTTCCGCCTCCTCCCCCACCAGGATGTGGTACGTCGGCTGCTGCGGGCCACGTCGGCTTCGTTTGACGTGGTACACGTGATCGACGACGACCACGGGGAAGGGCCGGCAGCCGAAGTGCTCGATACGATTCGGGACAACGACCTGGTGGACACGCTGCCCGAGGGCGATGACCACGAAGCGTTCCGGCCGACGGTGGTCGGTGGTATTCTGTGGGAGATTGCCCGCAGGAACGCCGATATGCTGGTGGTGGTAGCGCGGCGCCACAGCCTGCTGGGAAGCCTGTTTCACGAGAGCATCACGGCCCAGCTGCTGCGCGAAAGCCCCATCCCGGTGCTGCTGCTGCCGGCAGAAGATTGAGCGAAGCCGCGCACGTTTCTGGTGCCGTCGTTCGCCGCCGCGTGATATTGCCCGTACGGTAGTCATCAGTCGTGGCCGGCCACCGGTGCTACCTGGCACCGGCTATGAACCAATCGGCGCGTCGCTACTCTCTTCATCCCTTCGTTCTATGGATTACCACGTTACCTCGGTCGAGGATGTCGCCCAATCGCTGAAGACTTCGCCGGCTGGGCTTGATACGGCCACGGCGGCGCAGCGGCTCACCGAGCACGGCAAAAACCAGATCGAGGACGCCAAAAAGAAAACCATCTGGCAGCTCATACTGCATCAGCTAGCCGATGTGATGATTCTGGTGCTGCTGGCGGCAGCCCTGGTATCGGGGCTGGTGGGCGAGCTGAAATCAGTGTACGTCATTCTGGCCATCGTTATCCTGAATGCGGTGGTGGGGTTCATTCAGGAGTACCGGGCCGAAAAGGCGATGGAAGCCCTCCAGAAGATGGCCGCCACGCAGGCCCAGGTACTGCGGAACGATCAACCCGTCAAAGTAGCCGCGGCCGATCTGGTGCCCGGCGACGTGGCGGTGCTCGAAGCCGGCAACGTCATCCCCGCCGATGTGCGGTTTATCGAGGCGTTCGCGCTGAAAGTCGATGAATCATCGCTGACGGGCGAGTCCACCAACGTCGAGAAGAAACCGGACGTGCTGCCCGCCGGCGAGTACCCGCTCGGCGACCGGCTGAACATCGGCTACAAAGGCACGTTCGTGACCAACGGCCGAGCCACGGCCTATGTCGTGGCGACCGGGATGAACACCGAGCTGGGGCGGATCGCCCAACTGATTCAGACCGAAGAAACCGCCACGCCCCTCCAGAAACGACTGGCCACCCTTGGCAAGCGCCTGGCAGCCGTGGCCGTGGGCATCGGGGTACTCTTTTTCGGGGTTGGCTGGCTTCGCGACGAGCCGCTGCGCGAGTTGCTGCTGGTATCCATCTCGCTGGCCATTGCGGCGCTGCCCGAAGCGTTACCCGCGTTGGTTACCGTCTCTTTAGCCCTGGGAGCCAGTCGATTGGCAAAAAGCAACGCGCTCATTCGAAAGCTGCCCGCCGTGGAAACGCTGGGCTCGGTCACCTACATATGCACCGACAAAACCGGGACGCTGACGATCAATAAGATGACGGTGGAAGAATCGGACGCCTCGCCCGATTTCGTGCTGCCGGTTTTGGCTAACGCCGACGCGCTGCCGACGGCAATGGCCCTCAACAACGACGTGACCAAAGGCGACGACGGCGCCTGGGTTGGCGACTCCACGGAAGTGGCCCTGGTGC
>JANPLI010000050.1:0-21609 GCA_031426455.1 Hymenobacteraceae bacterium
CCGCTGCCAGCAACGGGCGCCAGCCGCCAAGGCGCGGCCAGCGCGCGGGCAGCAGCGTGGCTAGGTTGAAGCGCAGGTAGCCGCGCGCCCCGTAGCTGGTGGGTAGAAACTGGAACAGGCCGCTTTTGACATAGATGCTGCGCGCTGCACCGGTGAATTCGGTGATCAGCAGTTGGTGCGGCCAAGCTGCTTGCAGGGCGCCGAGCAGCTTGGCCGCCACGCCCCGCCCGCGCCACGCGGGGTCGGTCCATATGCACGACATCCAGCCTACGCGCTCCGGCTGCGGCGTGGCCGGCGTTGGGTAGCAGGCATCGGGCACCATCCCTAGGTAGCCGACGAGCTGGCCGCTGCCGGCGGCATCCAGGGCCAGCACCAGGGCCACATCGGCGGGCTGAGCGCGCGGATTGACGGCTTGTGAATGGGCGCGCTGCGGCGAAATCGGCACCACGGGCGCCCACTGATATTCAGCTGACGCCACGTAAGCCATCAGCTCGCCAACGCGGATCAAGCGGATGATGAGTTCAGCCATCAGTCAGGAGCGGGAAAGAGCAGGAAAACGCTGTCAAGGTAACACGGCTACCGGTTCAGGTACGCGGCACCTGATGCCGGCCCAGTAGGCGTTTGGCCAGATACGCCAGCATTTCGGTGGTGAGCTGGATGCGCGCCGAAGCTAGGGACTTCTCCAGCGGCACCCGTTGCCAGTGGCCCGGCACGGCGTCGGTTTTTAAGCCAGCCGTGCCGAAGGTCAGCAAGTCTGGCTCGCGGGTGCGGACGGCGGCAAAAAACGCCCGGCTCACGCCATCATCCGTGAATGGAAAAGCAAACGCGGCGGGCGCCAGCGGCCCAAACCGCGCCCGCAGCGCATCGAGGCTGCCCAGCGTCTGGCGCACCTGTTCGGCCAGCGGCAAGGTGGTGTAAAGGGGATGGTCGAGCGAATGTGCGCCGATGGTGAAGCCTGCCGCGAGCAGGCCGCGCACCTGGTCGGTGGTCATATAAGGACGCTCGGAGCGGAGGTAGGCGGCGAAATCCAGGCCCCGCGCGGCGGCGTGGGCCGTCAGCTCGGCGCGCCGTTCGTAAGGGGTGGCGAGGTAAGTGGCCGCGCGGCTGGGGTCGGTGGCGGCCAGCAACGCGGCCTGGTAGCGGAACATCAGTCCCTGATTGTCCAGAAAATCAGGGTTGAGGAAGAAAGTGGCCGGTATGCCCCGGCGGCGCAGCAGCGGCGCGATGAGGTCGGCGCACGGCCGCAGCCCATCGTCGAACGTGAGGTGAAACGATGGGCGCGCGCCCGGCGCCTTGCTGCGGTTGGGCGCGCCCAGATCCGCCAGCGCAACCGGCGAATAGTGGCGCAGCAGAAAATCGAGGTCCTGCTCAAATTGCCGCTCGTCGCGCACCGGGTACAGCGCCCGCACGTGCGCCGGCGCGGGTTGGCTGGTGGGCGTCACCAGATGATAAAGCGGCACCACCAGGGGGTGCGGCCCCGCGCGCCGCAGTGCCGCGAAGGGCAGCAGCGGCGTCAAACCGGATACGCTTCGCCGAAAAAGACCCTTAAACACGCGGTTGTAGCAGATTCGCCGTAAGTTGCTTCAAAGAACGTCGCCCGGTCGTTGGCCGGCCGGTCCCTTTGTGCTATGCCCTTTCTCAAGTATCTGACCGTCTTCCTGCTGAGTATGGTCAAGTTTCTGGGCGGCCCGCTCACGGGCGTGGCGCTGGGCCTACCCTTTGCCCTGACGCTGGGCCTGACCGTGGCGGGAATGATGACCTCGGTAACGCTTTTTTCGGTCATTGGCGCGGGAGCTTCGCGCTGGTACGCGCGCCGGGCGCGGCTGCGGGGCAAGCCGGTTTTCTCGCGTCAGAGCCGGCGCACGGTGCGCGTCTTTCAGCGTTTCGGCATCACCGGCATCGCGTTTCTGACGCCAGTTATTTTTTCGCCCATCATCGGCACCGTGCTGGCCACCGCCCTGGGCGTGCCGCGCACCACCATCCTGCTAAATATGCTCTGGAGCAGCCTGCTGTGGGGCGTGGTGTTCACACTGGTGCTAAGCCAGTTCAGTGGCCTGATGCGGATGCTGGGACACTGAGGGGAATTACGAATTACGAATTACAAAATTACGAATCAAAAACTGCAATTCGTAATTCGTAATTCGTAATTCGTAATTCGTAATTCACCCCTTAATCCGCCTTCCGCCCGCCCGGCTGCCGCCTTTCATCTTGCCCTTATTCTTTTCCTTCTTTTCGTACGGCGACTCGTAGAGCTGGCCCGTGCGTTTGTCGATCTGCTTGAACAGCGGCACTTCTTTTTCCTGGAACGCGCCCTTGAAATTGGGGTCTTCGAGGCGGCGCTGATGGTCGATTTCGCGGTTCTGCTTCTGGCGCTCTTCCGGGGGCGTGGGCAGTTCTTTGATCGGCAACTCGACCACGGGTAGCGGCTGGCGAATCAGCTTTTCGATGTTGCGGATATGCCAGGTTTCGGCCGGGTTGGCGAAAGTCACGCTGACGCCGCTCAGGCCGGCGCGGCCGGTGCGCCCGATGCGGTGCACGTAGTCGTCGTAGGCGGCGGGCACATCGAAATTGACAACGTGCGAGATTTCCGTCACGTCGATGCCGCGCGCCGCCACGTCCGTCGCCACCAGCACCCGCACGTTGCCGGCCTTGAACTCGGCCATCGCGTTGAGGCGCGTATTCTGGCCTTTGTTGCCGTGAATGACGCGCACGGGGCCGTAACGGGCCTGCCGCACGGCTTCGGCCACGGCATCGACGGTGGTTTTCGAGCGGGCGAAAATCAGCACCCGGCTCCAGCCGTCGGGGCCGTCGGGGTCGGCCGAACCCAGCAGGTGCGCCAGCAGGGCCAGCTTGGTGGGTTGGTTGGGCGTGTGGTACACGGCCTGCGTCACGTTCACGGCCGGCGTGGCTTGCAGCGAAATTTCGACCCGCGTCGGGAATTCCAGAAACTCCTGACTCAGCGTCACCACGCGTTCCGGCATCGTGGCCGAAAACAGCGCGTTCTGCCGCTTGCGGGGCAGCACTTCGAGCAGGCGCCGCAGTTGGGGCGCGAAGCCGAGGTCGAGCATCCGGTCGGCTTCGTCGAGAATCAGCGTCTTGACTTCCTTCAGAATCAGCCGTCGGTCGAGGTACAGCTCCAGCAGCCGGCCGGGCGTGGCGATCACGATATCGCAGCCCGCCGCCAGCGCTTCAGCCTGGGTTTTCGGCCCCAGTCCGCCGAAGATGGGCACGAAGCGCAGGTCGGTATAGCGGCCCAGCGCCTGGAGGTGTTCGGTGAGTTGCAGCACCAACTCGCGGGTGGGGGCCAGCACGATCGCGCGCGGGTGCGTGCCCTGAGCGTATTTCACCTTCATCAGCAGGGGCAGGCCGAACGCGGCCGTTTTGCCGGTGCCCGTCTGGGCGATGCCGAGCAGATCCTGGCCGTTGAGCAGCACTGGGATGGCTTTATCCTGCACCGGCGTGGGCGTCACGAAGCCTAATTCGGCCACGGCGTTGAGCAGTTGGCGGTTCAGCTGGAAGCGCTCGAATTTGTTTTCAGCGGGTGGCGCGGCGTTCGGGTCGAGGGGCGCTTGCGGGTTGGCGGGGAGTTCCATCCCGTAAAGGTCGGCATTAGGCAGCGGGGCGGAGCGACGCGCTACCCGGCGTTGCGTATTATTGTCTGCTGACCGTCGTTGCCCGTCCGTAATGCTGAATCGAATCTACCTCGACACGTCATTCGTGGGCGGTTATTTCGACGCCGAATTCGTTGGGCCGACGCAGGCTTTTGGCAGAGCAGGCAAAATTACCGGCAGGGCTGCCGCAAAGGGCAGCAAGTTGCCTTTCACGCAGGTCCTGTGCCATTCCATTTCGTCTGAATGTATTGCCAACTCAGATTGCTGCCAAGTTTGCTGCTGCTGCTGGCGTGTAGCGGCCAGCCCCGGCCGAAGCCCTTTTCCGGCCCGGCGGCGGCCGTCGACCGTTTGCAACAGCACCTTACTTTCCTGACCTCGACGCCGCAGCCGCGCAATTACCGGCACGTAGCGGTGCTCGACTCGGTGGCGGCTTACATCAGTCGGCATTTTCAAAAAGCGGGGGCCCGCGCCGCCGTGCAACCCTACCAGGCCGACGGCCAGACCTACCGCAACGTCATCGGCTCATTCGGACCCGTCGATGGCCCCCGGCTGATCATTGGCGCCCATTACGACGTCTGCGGCAACCAGCCCGGCGCCGACGACAATGGCACCGGCGTCGCGGCCCTGCTGGAGCTGGCGCGGCTATTGGGGCAGCAGCCCACCTTGCCGGGGCGCATCGATCTGGTGGCTTACTCGACGGAAGAGCCCCCTTATTTCCGGACGCCGCAAATGGGCTCCTACGTCCACGCCAAGTCGCTGCACGACGCGGCCGTTCCGGTGCGCGGGATGGTTTCGCTGGAAATGCTGGGCTACTACGATGAGCGTCCCGGCTCTCAGCATTACCCAGTTGGCGCCCTAAAGGCGATATATGGCAGCCGGGGCAATTTTATCACGTGCGTCCGTCGGTTCGGCGGCGGCGCCTTCGCCCGGCAGTTTGCCCACCGGTTCGAGGCCGCCGCCACGCTGCCGGTCAAGCATTTCACGGGGCCCGCTGCTTTGCCGGGGGTTGACTTCTCTGACCATCTCAACTACTGGGCGTTCGGTTTTCCGGCCCTGATGATTACCGATACCTCCTTCTTCCGAAACGCCAACTATCACGAAGCTTCGGATACGATGGACACGCTCGATTTCGCGCGCATCGCGCAGGTGACGGACGCGGTGTTGCAGGCTGCACTAAAGATGTGGTAGGCGCCGCCCGTCTGCCACCACCTGAGAATCAATGCCCAATGTGGGAGCTAGGTTTTCACCTGTCCTATCCAGACGCGGAAACCTTCGTCGGGATCGCGGCACGTCTGCCACGTTAGCTGCGCTAGCTCCGGAAGCTGTTGATAGTCACTCGGGATTGTTTGAGAGGCATTCACCTCAAAAATGGTTTCGTAATAGGCAATGCGTTCTTCCGTGGCAGCGACCACCTGGGAATAGCGAAAAAGCGGCTGGTCGAAAAGCCAGACGGCCAGATAGAAGGGCTTGGGCTGGGCCTGAAGCTGCTGGAGCCACTCAGAATAAGTCTGTAACAGCCCGCGCAAAAGAGCCCGCCGAATGCCCGTCGGCAGGGGCTGAGTAAAATACAGATCGGACCAAGGCCGAAGCCAGATTTTGCGGTAGGTATACGAGCGACTATTGAGCGCCAAGGGCCAGACTTCTTGCTGCCAGCGTTCTGCGCGGCGTAAATGCCGACGTTTGCCCCTAATCTTTTTCATGGCGTAAAGTGCCGAACTAATGAGCACCGCCCGCGCCAATCCGGCAAACCCACGCGCCGATCCGGCAAGGGGCGATGCCCGAAGCAGGCCGTTTTTTGTAAACTGCCTTCGCATTCGGTTTTTCGCCTTTTTCCCCGCCGTTTCGTGCCCACTTTGCCCGATCTCCGCCTTCGCACCTTCGCCGCCTACGAGGCCGCTTACGCCCGCGCCGCTACTGACCCCAATGCCTTCTGGGCGGAAGTGGCCGAGGCTTTCACCTGGCGAAAAAAGTGGGATACCGTGCTGGCCGGCGATTTCGCCGCCGGCCACACCACCTGGTTCGCGGGTGCCGAGCTGAACCTGACCGAAAACGCCCTCGACCGGCACCTGGCCACGCAGCCCGATAAGCTGGCCATCATCTGGGAACCCAACGACCCCGCCGCGCCCGGTCGCACGTTCACGTACCAGGAGCTGCACGCCGAGGTGTGCCGCGCCGCCGCCGGGCTGCGGGCGCTGGGCGTGCGCAAAGGCGACCGCGTCTGCCTCTACCTGCCGATGATCCCGGAGCTGGCCATCGCCGTGCTGGCCTGCGCGCGGCTGGGGGCCGTGCATTCGGTGGTGTTCGCGGGCTTTTCGGCCACCGCCATCGCCGACCGGATTCAGGACGCCGGCGTGGCCTGGGTCATCACCGCCGACGGAATGCGGCGCGGGCCTAAAGCCCTGCCCGTCAAGCCTACCGTGGATGAAGCCCTGGCGCATTGCCCCACTGTACGGGCCGTGGTGGTGGTGCGCCACACCGCCCAGGAAACCGAAATGACGGCCGGCCGCGACCACTGGTGGAGCGACCTGCAACCCACCGGCCTGCACGAGTTCACGGACCTGGAAGCCGAGCCGATGGGCGCCGAAGACCCGCTCTTCATCCTTTACACCAGCGGCTCGACCGGCAAGCCGAAGGGCGTGGTGCATACCCAGGCCGGTTATATGGTGTGGGCGGCATACACGTTCCAGAACGTGTTTCAGGTCGAACCCGACGATGTGCATTTCTGTACCGCCGACATCGGCTGGGTTACGGGCCACACTTACGGCCTGTACGGGCCGCTCGTGTCGGGCGCTACCACGGTGCTGTTCGAAGGCATCCCCACGTACCCGGACGCCGGGCGGTTCTGGCAGATCATCGAGCGGCACGCCGTCAGCATCTTCTACACGGCGCCCACGGCCATCCGCTCGCTGATGACGGCGCCGTCGGAGCTGGTCCGCGCCCACCCGATGCCGAGCCTGCGCGTCATCGGCTCCGTCGGCGAACCCATCAATGAAGAAGCCTGGCACTGGTACGAGCAGGAGGTCGGCCACGGCCGCTGCCCGGTGGTGGACACCTGGTGGCAGACCGAAACCGGCGGCACCCTGATCAGCGCCCTGGCGGGCGTCACGCCGTCGCGGCCGGCCCACGCCGGCTTGCCATTGCCGGGCGTGCAGCCGGTGCTGCTGACGCCCGAGGGCGTTGAAATTCAGGGTAATGACGTGGAAGGCTACCTGGCCCTGCGCGCGCCGTGGCCGGGCATCCTGCGCACCACCTGGGGCAACCACGAGCGGTGCTTTCATACTTACTTCGCGCCTTACCCCGGCTATTATTTCACCGGCGACGGCGCCCGGCGCGACGAAAACGGCCTGTACCGGATCATCGGCCGGGTCGATGACGTGCTGAATGTCAGCGGCCACCGCTTCGGCACGGCCGAAATCGAAAACGCCCTCAACGAACACCCCGAAGTGGCCGAGAGCGCCGTGGTAGGGTTCCCGCACGAGCTGAAAGGCCAGGGCATCTACGCCTACATCATCCTGCGGGCGGGCCTGCCCGACGACCCTGCCGCGCACGCCCGCCTGACGTTGGAAATTACGGCTACCGTGGTCCGGCTGATCGGCCCCATCGCCCGGCCCGACAAGGTGCAGCTTGTGCCGGGCCTGCCCAAAACCCGCTCCGGCAAGATTATGCGCCGGATTCTGCGGAAAGTGGCCGAGGGCGAACACGAACACATCGGCGACGTGACGACGCTGCTCGACCCCGCCGTGGTGGCCGAGATCATCGCCGGGCGGCGGTGATTTTTCCCCGTAAGCCAACGAACAAAGGCGGTCCGGGCGCGTGAGCCGCATAACCCTGACGCGGGGCGTTACAAAAAAAGCGGGGTGTGCCTTATGATAAGGCACACCCCACTTTTGGGTTTCAGACGCTGGAAAAGGCTGTGCCTTAGGCCAGCACGCCCCGGAGTTTGGCTTCTTCCGTAGCGCTCTTGGCGAGCACGTAAACCACCACGCCGAAACCGATCTTGTTCACGGCATCGCCGATGTTGTAGATCAGGTCCAGGTCGCTGGGGCGCAGGACGCTCGAGAGCAGGTTGCCCGGCATTGCCATATAACCGATGGGGTAAATGGCCCAGCCCACCAGCACGAAGTTGCGGAGCAGCTTCACGGCGCTGATCAGGTTGAGGTCGTTGGACGAGCGCGCCAGTTGGGCGGCCGAACCGATGGTGACTTCGTAAACGATACCGGCCCAGAAAATCGTCGAGATCGTGCCCCACAGGATCGTCTGGTCGGGCCGTACGGCTTCGCCGATGTAGCCCGTCACGAGCATCCCCACGGAGTAGGCGATCATTTTCGTCAGCAGGTTCGACTTAGCGCCGTAGGGCTTCAGAATCAGGTAGAACTCCAGGCACATCAGCGGCACGGTGAGCGTCCAGTCGATGTACCTGTACTGCGTCGGGGAGACGTGCGTCTCCAGCCATACGCCCCGCATATAAAAGTAGTGGACCGACGCGATCATCGTGATCAGTCCGGAAACCGCCAGTGAGGTTTTCCATTTATCAGCTACCGTGCTGCGCTCCAGGAAGAAGAATACCGATGCGGCGAACATCGACATATACCCCGTGAAAAAGGTGAACCCAACGTAATCGCCGGCTTGCAGTTCGAGCGCCAGCAGCGTATTGAGTAGGCTTGAAAGGACCATCGTTGCAAAAGAGTTGATAAATGAAAAAGTCGGGCTCGCCACCTTGGCGACCGCGCCCATTAACTTGTTAAGTACGGACTTGTTCAAAAAAAAATAAAAGAAACAAATCAGGGCGACTGGAGTTGAGATAAGTTGAAATTTTTCCGCCTTTAGTTACGAAAAAGGCGGTGCCCCCGAAATGGGGAGCGCTGCCGCTGGATGCGGGGCGACGCACGGGCAATCGGTCCCGCGGGCGATGCGCGGCCGTCGGCGATGCGCGGGACCGGCTGGCCGGCCCTACAGCTTATAGAGATGCACGGGGACGGTCAGGCTGTTCCGTCAGCCCAGCGCAACGCCAGCAACCGGGTTTGTTTGGATTGCTGAATAAACAGCAGGCGTGTTGCCAGCAGGTGGCTGGTTGGTGCTACCTTGCCGGTAGTATCTCGTTTTTCCCCTTAAACCCCCACCCGATGACGAACAGAACCTATTTCGAAAACTTCTTCATCGCGCTGGCTGCCAGCCAGTCCGACGATGATTTTTTGGCTTTTGCCGACGCCGTTGCGGCGAATCTGCAAAAAGAAGGCGCCACCTACGCTGCGGAACTGGCTGTGTTGCTGCCCCTCGTGGCCGAACTGCGCGCCCGCCACAACCAGCAGGGCGAACGCGGGAAGTCGACCGCCGCCGCCGGGCTGCGCCGGGTGGTGCGCGAGTTTCTGGCTTACGCCCGGCTGACCAATACCCGCAAGGTATTTCCGGCCTTCCCGGACCGTCGGCAGCCCGAGCGCGTGGCCATTTTCCCCAACGGGATGGATGGTCTGTACCAGGCCGACACCACCAATATCCTGAGCCGCGCCACCTACTACCTCGACCAGATTACGGTGACCTACGGCGCCGCCACCGGGGTGCCGGTAGCCGAAGCGGCGGCCTGGAAAACCAAAATCAAGGACGCCGTAGCGGGCCGGACCACCGAAACCGGCGACCAGCGCAAGGTATCCGCCGCTATCGATGAGCAGGAGGAACGCGTCTGCGACGGCCTCTACCTCGCCTACACCGGTACCCAGCGCCAGCACTACCGCCAGCCCGAGGCGGGTTACGCCTATTTCCCCTTCCCCCAATCGACGGGCACCCCCGACGATGGAAATCTGGCCTCGCTGCCCATCGGAAACCCGGCCGGGTAGGCAAATGGTATTTTACTGGTCCGAAAGTTCTCTGTTTCCGTGACCGGAGACGACCGGAGGCCCTGGCAGACGTCTGCCAGGGCCTCCGCGCGTTTCCGGGGTGGTGGGCAGAGGTCTGCCGGGCGTTTCGGAAACGGCCGGAGTGGTGGGCAGAGCTCTGCCGGGCGTTCCGTCCGTTGCCGGGGTGGTGGGCAGAGTTCTGCCGGGCGTTCGGGGTGGGGCCGGGGTGGTTGGCAGAGGTTTGCCGGGCGGTGGGGTGACGAGCGAGGTGCTTAAATGGGAAGGTCGTTACCCTCGGCTGGTTTAACTGCGTCGGCAGAGGCCTCGCGGATGCCGTCGATCACGGGGCGGAAAATGGCGTTGGCGATGTCGTTCACTTCTTGCTTAGTGAAGGGCTCGTTGTAATAATGGGTGAGTTTTAGAGCCGAAGAACTGAACTCAATGGCCACGTGCGTTTCAGTTAGTACCAGTTCCACTAACTGCGAAAGGCTTGTGGCATCGGTCGGGGAAAGGTGCTTGATTTTCTCGAAACGAAAAGACAAGTCCAGGTTCTTTTGGTCAAAATCGTTAGCTGGAAGCTTGCCCCAATTAGTCAGAACTGATGTCGCTGTTTCAAAGGCAAACTGGGAGGGTAATTCTTTTGTGAGCGGTAACATTTCACTTAGGTTTCTTCGATAGCCCTTTCTACTAGGCGATATGAATTGGGCTGTCATAACGCTGTCGAAAAACAGCTCCGCTAATTGCTGCTGTTTTTTGACTAGCAGTGGTAATAGGTCGTTGCAAACCGTTTCGATTAATTGCGCGAGCGACTCTGTATCTAATTTCCGGCGCGCCAATACCGGGGCTGCTACACTCGCCTTGAGCAGCGCAATCTCCTTGTCAAGGTCGTCTTCATCAGCGATATCTTCGCCCTGCGCGCCACGCAGATACAAATCCAGCGCGTGCAGTAAATGCTCCGCGAAAAACACCAGCAGTGGCGTTTTTTCGCCCGCATCGGCTTGGCTCAGGACGCCGTAGTACGCGCTCTTTTCGGCGGTTTTAATGACGACGGGCGGAAACCCCGCCTGCATTAAAATCAGGTTCGTGAGCAGGCGCGTCATCCGGCCGTTACCATCGTCAAAAGGGTGAATGGCGACGAAACGGTGATGAAATTCGGCGGCTAAAACCAGCGGGTGTAATTCCTCGCGCTGCGCGCGCAACCACGTCATCAGCTCCTGCATTTTAGCCGGCGTTTCTTCGGGCGTAGCGTAATAATGCACCGCGCCAGTGGCGGTGCGCACGTGGTTGGGCATCGTCTTGTATTGCCCCAACAGGATGGTTTTGGTGGTGGGTAAACCGGTCGCGGTTTCGGCCTGCACGGTGTACGGTTCCACCAGAATCAGCCGGTGCAGCTCGCGGATTTCCGACTCCGAAATGCCCCGGTCGTCTTTCACCAAGGCCAGCAGAAAATCAATGGCTGCGTTGTGGCCGCGCAGATCGAGATGGTCCTTCAGTGGCTTGCCTTTGGCCGTCACGCCTTCCATCAGAAAGGCCACCGTTTCGCCAAACGTCAGGCTATTGCCTTCGATGGAGTTGGAGTGGTAATTCCAGTCGAGGCGGAATTTCTGAAACACGCGCGCCTGCACCTCCGGCGTGAGGGTGGGCCGTAGGGCATCAAGCTGTTGCTTCAGCGCATCGATGCGCGTGAGGGGTGCGCGGAGCTCGGCGGAGGATGAAGTCATCCCGCAACTTACCCACGAAAACGGCGCCGCCCCCGAAATGGGGAGCGCCGCCGCTGGCTGCGGGGCGAAGCACGGGTAACCGGCCCTGCGGGCGATACGCGGCGGTCGGCGCCGGCGGGGTAACTGTTCGGCCCTTCGGCGGTTGGCGCGGTATGATGACCCCTCCTGCTACGGCGGCCCTCGTTTTTCCGCACCAGCTCTACGCTTACCCCGAGGCCGTAGCGCTGGCACCCGGCCGACCGGTCTGGCTGCTCGAAGACCCGTTGTTGTTTAATGATGCGCAATACCCCGCCAAGCACCATAAGCTGCGCCTTGTGCTCCACCGCGCCGGAATGCGGCGCTACCAGCAAGAGGTGCTGGAAGCCAAGGGCCACGCTTGTACTTATGTGGCTTACAGTGCGCTACGCGCCAAGCCCGACCTCGTTTTCGACGCGCTGAAAACGGCCGGAATCAGCGAAGTACACGTAGCCGACCCCACAGACTATCTTCTGCTACGGCGCTTGCGGCGTTATGCCCGGCAGCATCACCTGCGGCTCGTGGTCCACGAATCGCCTAATTTTCTGACGAATAAAGCCGAAGGCGAAGCGTTTTTTCGCGGGAAGGCGCGGTTCTTCTTCGAGCCCTTTTACCGGTGGCAGCGCCAACAAATGAAGGTGCTGCTGACGCCAACCGGCGAACCCGTGGGCGGACAGTGGAACTTTGACCACGACAATCGCGCGGCTCTGCCCAAGAATTATCAGCCACCGCAACCGCCAACGCCGCCCGCCGCCACTGCCTGGGTCACGGAAGCGTGCGCGTACGTAGCCACCCATTTTGGCGATCACTTCGGCCTGCTGCCTGCCGAATCCGGGCTGCCCTTTCCGTACCCCACTAACCACGCGGAAGCAACCGCGCAACTCGACCAGTTTCTGACCGAGCGCTTCGCCGGTTTCGGGCCCTACGAAGATGCCATTTCGAGCCGCCACGGGGTGTTGCATCACAGCGTGCTGACCCCCGCGCTCAATTGCGGTTTATTAAGCCCGCAACAAGTGCTAACGGCAGCCCTGGCCTATGCCCAGACGGACGATACGGTCTCCCTGGCATCACTCGAAGGGTTTGTCCGCCAATTGATTGGCTGGCGCGAATACGTGCGCCTCGTGTACGGCTTGATTGGTAACGAACAACGCCAGGCGAATTACTTCCGCCATATGGGGCGCCTGACCGCCGCCTGGTACGAGGGAACTACCGGCCTGCCCCCCGTCGATACGGTCATCCACCGGTTACGACGCACGGCTTATAGCCACCACATCGAACGATTGATGGTGATGGGCAATCTGCTTCTGTTGAGTGGTTTGCACCCGAACGAGGTTTACACGTGGTTTATGGAAACCCATATCGACGCGTACGATTGGGTGATGGTGCCCAACGTGTACGGGATGGCCCAGTTCGCCGATGGCGGCCGAATGATGACCAAACCTTACATCGCCGCGAGTGCGTACCTCCGCAAAATGAGCGATTACGGTCCGGGGTCCTGGACCGCCACCGCCGACGGCCTGTTCTGGAATTTTATCGACCGTCACCGGGTGCTGCTCCAGCCCATCTATCGTTTGCGCGCGATGATCAGCCTGTTCGACAAGCTCGACCCCGCGAAGCGCACGCAGCACCTGACGCAAGCCGCGGCCTTTGTGGCCCGCACCACGCAACCGTAAAGTGCGCAGCGCGCGACCGCCCTTCGCTTACCGCGGTACGCGTCAGAAAATTAGCCAGTGAGAGGAGGGAGGAATGAGCCCGCAACTTACCTCATAAAACCGGCGGCGCCCCCAGCCAGAGGAAGCGCCGCCGGTGTCGGGGCCAAAGGAGGCGGGTGGTTAGAACTTCAGCGCCAGTTGTTGCTTCCGCGCCGCCTTTTTCTGCTTTTTGGTCTTTTTTCCGCGGGAAAGCCAAACTACCAGGCCCGTAGCGATGGCCGCCCCGGCTGCCAGCCGGAGGGCGGTGTTGCGGCGGTCATACTTCCACGAGGCGGCCATTCCCTTTTCGGCGAACAGGTTGGGCACGTGGCCGTGGGCGAGGTCGGCGAGGATGCCTTCCACGACGTTGATCTTGTCGGCCAGCACCAGCGGCAGCCAGTGCGGGTACACGTTTTCGCTGTACCGGAAGGCAAACCGGCGAATCATTCCGCTCAGGCCGCTGGGCGCGGGGCCGTCGCCGATGACCGCCGACGGCGTGGGCCGCTCGATGGATTTCAGCACCTCGAAATCGGGTACTTGCAGGGTGGGGCGGTTGGCCCCGCTGGCGCCGGTGTGGTCGTCCTTCGACCGGTCGCGCATCGGGTAAGTAGGGTCGTTTTTTGGGTCGGCATCAATTCCCCAACCGGGGATGTGCGCGTAGTCCTGGGCATTGAGCGTCATTACAGGGGCAGTTGAAAAGTGGGGGGAATTCATCAAAAGGGGCCGCATCAGGCGTTCCGTCCGCAGCATCAGCTTCAGGCCCGGGGCATCACCAGCACGGTTTTGATGCAGTGGTCGAGCTTGTCGTAGAAGATGCGGTAGCCGTCGGCTACGTCTTCCAGCGGAATGCGGTGCGTGATCAGGCCTTTGGGGTCGAGCACGCCGTCCTGCACGTGCTTGATGAGGCGCGGCAGCAGGCGCTTGACGCTGGTTTGGTTGCCCCGGATGGTGACGCCCTTGTTCATCATATTACCGATGGGCACCAGGTTGTCGGTGGGGCCGTACACGCCCACGACCGACACCACGCCGCCCTTTTTCACCGCGTTGATGGCCCAGTGCAGCGCCGTAGCCGAGCCGGCCTGCAACAGCAGCTTGCGTCCCGTGATGGTTTGCAGGGCGTTGCCTTCGGCTTCGGCGCCCACGGCATCGATCACGCAGTCGGCCCCGAGCCAGTCGGTGGTTTTCTTGATGAAAACCACGGGGTCGCCCATTTCTTCGTAGTTGTAGGCTTCGCACTTGGCGTAGTTGCGGGCGAATTCGAGGCGGTAGTCCACGTGATCGACGATGATCACCCGGCCCGCGCCGAAGAGCCAGCAGCAGCGCGCGGCCATAATGCCGATGGGGCCAGCGCCGAACACCACCACGGTGTCGCCGGGCTGAATGCCGGCCATTTCGGCGGCCTGGTAGCCGGTTGGTACGACGTCGGTGAGCAGCACGGCGTCGTCGGGGTCCATTCCGGGCGGAATGACGGTCGGGCCGAAGTTGGCGAACGGCACCCGCGCGTACTCGGCCTGTCCGCCCTGGTAGCCGCCAGCCGTGTGCGAGTAACCATAAATGGCGCCCACGGCAGTGGACTGCGTGTTCGACTCGTGGCAGTTGCCGAACATTCCCTGCTTGCAGAAGTGGCACCGGCCGCAGGCGATGTTGAAGGGCACCAGCACGTGGTCGCCGACTTTTACATTGGTCACTTCGGCACCCACTTCCTCCACGATGCCCGTGAACTCGTGACCGAACGTGGTGCCCACGCGTGTATCGGGCACGTTGCCGTTGTAGAGGTGCAGGTCGGAGCCGCAGATGCAGCTGCGCGTGACGCGCACGATGGCATCTTCGGGATGCTTGATTTCGGGGATTGGTTTCTGCGTGGCGCGCACCCGGCGGGGGCCGCGAAAGTCCATTGCTAACATCGGGCGGAGGAGATGGAGAAGGGGCGTGAAGGCAGTAGTGCCGCAAAGCCCGCTAAGTCCTACTGCCTGCCGGGCCGAAGGTTGCCTTTTTTCGGTTTCGGCGGTGGCCTGCCGCCCGAAAGCCCTTCGCCCCCACCGGCCGGGGCCAATGGGGGCGAAGGGGTTAAAGCAGCGGTCAGGTCCGCCTCAGCGCACCACCAGCCGCTGGCTCGTCACGCGGCCATCGGGCCGGGTCAGCCGCACCACGTACAGGCCGGGCAGCAAGCCGCGCAGGTTTAAGTGCGAGGTGCGAGGTGCGAGGTGCGAGGTGGATACGGTGCGCCCCAGGCCGTCGAATAACGTGACCGTGGCGCCCGCTTCGGCGCTGGTCAGCGTCACGGTTTCGGTGGCGGGGTTGGGGTAGAGACGCATCGTTGCGTCTCCGGCGCCGGGTTCGGCCACCAGCCCGTTGGGGGTTTGCACGAGCGTCGTGACCCGGTTCGTGGCCAGTGGCGCGTTGTAGTCGAAGACGATGTGCGCCGTGTTCGGAATCAGTTCGCCGGCCACCAGCGTGGGGCGCGGCCGGACCCGGAAGCGGATGAAGCCGCCCGACTCCAGCGCGCTGGTGCGGTTGGGCGGCAGGTTGATGTTGTCGAAACGAATCACGAGCTGGCGGTTGCCGAGCAGGTCCACGCGGCAGTTGTGCGACTGGCTCACCACGTACAACGTCCCCAGTTGCAGCAGGTGCGCCGGCAGCGTGTCGGTGAGTACCACCGTGAAGGCCGTATCCGTCCCCAGGTTCTGGAAATGGATGATATAATCCAGCTCGGTGCCGGCCGCGATCTGCGCCGGCGTCAGGGTCGAGTAGTTCACCGTCAGCTCGTTCGGGTCCCAGGAGCCGATGACGGTCTGGCGCGTGGAGTCCACGTCGTTCGTCGGGTCGAGGTCGTTGGGCACGGCCCCCGTGGCCCGCGAACGGATGATGGTGCCCAGCGCCACGTTGAGCGGAATGTTGAGCGAGAGGTCGAAGTCGCGGGTGCCGAAGGGCGCCAGCCCGCTGAAATTCCACTGCACGGTGCTGCCGGCCTGCTGGGCGGGCGCGGGCGCGGCGCCCAGGTAAACGAGGCGCGGATCGAACTGAACGCTGACCTGCCCGGTGGCCGGGGCGGTGCCGATGTTCTCGACCCGCACCCGGTAGCGGTTCACGAAGCCGCGCCGCGCCGCCGTGTAGGGCGTGAGGGTGACGCGCACATCGGTGCGGCTGGCAATGGGGGCGAGGCCGAAGACGCGCGCCGTGTCGGTCTGGCCGTAGCTGCGCAGGTGGCCGCTGTAACCGGCAGCGCCTTGGCGCACGGTGTAGTACGCCGGCACCTGCGGAAGCTGTAATTGATACGCACCCGTATCGGCAAACACCGTGAACCGGCCGGTAGCCGGGCTGCTGGTAGCGGCGTAAGGACGGGCGGTTTCGCTGATTACGACCGGACGCGGGAAGGGGCCTTCGCCGGGGTCGCGCTGGCCGTTGGCGTTTTGGTCGAGGTAGATAGTGCCCGTGATTTGGGCGGCTTCGTCGAAGCGGAGTACGAACGTGCCCCGGCCCTGAACCACCTGCCCATCGTAGGTGGCACGGGAGGCGTCGCGGGTATTAGCGCCCATCACGTATATGTGCCCCGCCGCGTCCGTGCCGATCTGGAAGCCAAAAGCGGAACTGCGGTTCGGCTCAGAGGCGGTGCGCGCCCAGCGCACTACACCTTGCGGGGTATAGGCGGCCAGCCAGCAATTGGCGCCCCCGCCGTTGCCGTCGGGTACGGCAGGTGGCAGCGCAAAAGGGCCGACCTGCGGATTCGCCGCCATATAGGTGTAAGTGCCAGTCACCAGGGGGTGCCCGGAGGGGTCCAGGGTTAAGCCCCTAATGTTCACGCCCGGGCTGCCCAGGTGATGGTCATTGCGCACCCACGCCAGTGCGCCCTGCGGGTCGAGCTTCATCATAAACGGGCGGTAGCTACTGCCGGCGGCGAGGCATTGTACGCCGTCGAGCCATAGCCCGCCTTCACTGCTGCCGCCAATGAGGTAAGTGTTGCCCACCGCATCCAGCATCAAGTGCCGAAAGCCTTCGCCCGTGGTGGCCCCGCCGGGCGTGGGGCCGCGTCCGTGCTTGACCCAGAGCGGCGTACCGTTGGGCGCCAGCCGCGCGATGAACGCATCGCTGTTGTTGCCCATCCGGGCCGTGTCGGTGCCGGTCAGCGTGAACACCGGCGCCGTGAGCGAGCCGAACAGGTACGGCCCACCTGTGATTTCGCCGGCGAACGTGACGGCCCCCTGCCGGTCCACGGCCAGGCCGTGGGCGTACATATACATCAAGGCCCGTTCGGGGCCGAACACCTGGGTGGCCCACAAGAAACGGCCGGCGCCGTCGCACTTGGCGATGACGTTTTCGTCCCAGTAACCCCGCCCCACCATCGGCAGGCCGCCGAGCGAATCGAGGTTCGACGACTGGCCGACCATATAACAGTTGCCAGCGGCGTCGGTGGTGAGGCGGGTGGGGGCGTAGGAGCCACCATTGATGGGGTCGAAGGCCACGAAACGCCGGTTCCGGCTTTCAAGCCGTTGTAGCCAGCGCGGTGTGCCGGTGGCGCCGTCGAGTTTGGCGAGGTAGTGGCCGGAACTGTCGATGGACAAGGCGCCGAGGGCGAAGCCTGCCCCAGTGAGGCCGGTGATAAAAAGGTCGCCCTGCCGATCAACCGCCAGACCGGCCGGGAAATCGTTGCCGCCCGTCCAGCTGAGCGATACCGGGGCGCCCCCCGCCCGCAGCCAAAGCACGTGGCCTGCCGGATCGAATTTGGCGACGTACATATCCAGGTCGCCAGGGGTGCGGCTGGTGATCGTGAAGCCGCCAAGACTGAGGCGGTCGGTGAAGGCGCTGCATACGTAGGTATTACCGGCGGTATCGGTCGCCGACTGCGGGCCTTGCCCGCCGTAATAATCGCCGGGAATGAGTTGCGCCCACACCGCACGTTGGGCATTGGCCGGTGAAGCGCCCCCCACCAGCAGCAGCAGGGCGCAGAAAATCAGCAGACTTATCCGAAGAGAAAACATCTCAGTAGGAAGTGAAAAACGATGGAAGAAAAGCCGCCGCATACTGGTCTTCCGCGCCGGCCGGCCACGTAAGAGAGAAGCGTCAAGCGGTAAAAAAAACGTAGCGCGGCGGCGATACCCGGTCAAAAAGCCAGTTTCAGCCCGAACTGCACCCCCGTCGCCGTAGGCCGCTGCGAGAGGTTCGTACTCGCCTTGTACACCGACTCCACCTGCCAGCGCAGCGTCGGCGCGAGGCTGGCGCTCAGGCGCGGCGTGAGGGCGTAGTTGAAAGCCACGGCCCCTGTGAGGGCCACGTTGAACGGGCGGAATGGCCCGCCGCGCGGCCCCACGCGTTCGGTTTGGTAGGTACGGCCGTCGGTGGTCGAGGCCTGGGTGCCACCGAGGAAGAATTGCAGTTGCGCGCCCACCGCCACATCGGCCCACCAGCGCGGGGCGGTGGGGCTGGTGGTGTAATCCTGAAGGCGGCCCAGGCGGTAGCGCACCAGCAGCGGCACCGTCAGGAAGCGGTAGTTGGGGCGCAGAATCCGCGCGCTCACCTCCTGGCGGGTGGTGATGATGGGCGTGTAGATTTTCTTCGTGACGCTGTCCACCTGCGTGTTCACGAGGTGCGTCCAGACCGTGTCGAGGCGCGTGGTGGGCAGGTACTGGTAGCCAATGACCTGCTGGTTGGCGTTGAGAATCGGCGCCAGCAGCGAGTCGCGCACAGTGCGAATGGAGTAGGCGTCGCGGATGACCGTCGTGACGGTGGCGCTGTGGCTGATGCTCGAATCGAGGCGGGTGCTGATGTGCGTCTGGCGGTCCGTCAGGCGCAGCTCGGCGCCGTAGGAGGCCAGACCCAGCCCGGCGCCCACGCTCAGGCGGCGGTCCAGCCGGTATTCGGCCAGCACGGCGGCGTTGTAGCCGGCGCGGCCGGTTTCGTGGGTGCGCCGCAGGGCGGAAAGGGTGTCGGAAACCGGGCTGCTCAGGCCGAAGAAGTTGCGCTCCGGGGCGAAGGCCAGGGCTACCGACCAGCGGTTGGAGGTGGTGAGGTGGTGGGGTGGGGTGGTGGTGTCGGCGGCCGGCTCCGTTGTCTCCACGCCCAGGCCAAGGAGCAGCGAATCGGTGCGGTAGCGCAGGCGGGTCAGCTCGGCGCGTTGGGCCAGCAGCGCGGCGCGGCGGCGTTCGCGGAAGGGCCGGGCCGAATCGGCGGGCACAGCGGCGAAGGTGGTTTCGGTCAGCACCAGCGCGGCCAGCACGGCGGGCACGGGGCTGTTCGGGTGCCCGGTGCTGCCGGGTAGCCCCGTCAATATGTCCACCGTCCCCGCCGCCACCGTAGCGACAGCGGCACCCCGGATGTCCACAGAGCCCGGGTTGCTTTCATAGGACTTACGCACACCGTCATTTTCGCCCCAGAAAGGGCTTTCGGCGGCCCCAGAGGGGCCATCTGCCGGTAGAAAAACGACGTTTTGGGCTTCCTGTGGCCCCGTAGGAGCTACCTTCTTTAGTTGCTGCGTAAGTCCTGTTTGATTTTGGTGTGTGTGGACGTCCACCGTGCCTGCAATGATTCCGTTTTGGGGTGTGTGGACGTCCGAAGTGCGGGCGGTTGCCCCCTTCACCGGTGCCAGCGCCGGGCTGCCCAACCAGTTCCAGAGCAGCAGCGCCGTCAGCAGGGCGCCGACCGTCCCGCCCAGCAGCGCGGGGCGCCACGCCGCTCCGGGCACCGGCGCGGGCTTCAGGTGCGGCGCCACGCCCGCCCAGATGCGCGGCGGCGGCACGGCGCCAGGTTCAGGCACTTCGTCGGCCCCGTAGGCGGCGCGCAGGCGGTCGTTGAGGAAGAACGGGTCGGTGGATTCGGGAAGCTGGCTCATTGGAACAGGAGCGTCGTTAGCGGATGAAAGGGCGCCGACGGGGGCGCGGAACGGACGGCGGCGGGCGGCAACGTAGCGGCCCCCGGCGGCGGAGCGGGCGCCGGGCGGCGCTCGTGACTGGCCGCCTGCACCAGCACCGTCAGGCGTTGGCGGGCGCGGGCGAGCTGCATCCGCGAGGCGGCTTCCGCGATGCCGAGCAACTCGCTTATTTCGGGGTGCGAGTACCCTTCGATGGTGGCCAGCAACATCACCAGCCGGCACCCGGCGGGCAGTTGGTCGATGAGCGCCTTGACTTCCGTCAGCGTGAGGTGGTCGAGGGCGTCGCCGTCCGGGGTGGGCACGTGGTGGGCGTCTTCCAGCTCGAAATCGGTGCGCCGCAGCTGGCGCCGGTGCCACGCCGTGATGGCCGTGCGCACCACGATGCGCCGCACCCAACCCGGAAAGGCGGCCGGGTCGCGCTGGTCGTCGAGCTTTTGGAAGACTTTGATGAACGCCTCCTGCAAGGCGTCTTCGGCGTCGGCCCGGCTCGGCGCGTACCGTTGCGCCACGGCCAGCATCGGCAGCGCGAACCGCTCGTAGAGCGCGTGTTGGGCCGCCGCTTCCTGCCGTCGGCAGCCCGCCAGCAGCGCGGTCAGCGCGGGGTCAGCAGAAGGGAGCGCGGCGGCAGACATCAGGCAGGAAAGGTAGCGAAGTGGCTTGCAGAAGGGCTTGCACTCTCAGGACTGCCTGCCCCCGCCAAGTGCAACCTCGGCCGCAAAAAGATTTTTCGGAACGCCCCCAAACGCCGCTCGCCCCCGGCCCCTCGCTGCTGCAAGGAACCGGGGGCGAGGGAGAAGTTGCTGGTTGCTGGTTGCTCGTTACCAAAAACTAAAAACCAGAAACCAGAAACCAAAAACTACCGAACAACTAACCGCTGGCTGGTCGTGCGGCCATCAACGGCCGTCAGCCGCACCACATACAGGCCGGGCGCCAGGCCGCGCAGGTTGAGGTGCGAAGTGCGAGGTGCGAGGTGCGAGGTGGATACGGCGCGGCCCAGGGCGTCGAAGAGCGTGACCGTGGCGCCCGCTTCGGCACCGGTCAGCGTCACGGTTTCGGTGGCCGGGTTGGGGTAGAGACGCATCGTTGCGTCTTCTTCTTCGGCCGCCACCAGCCCGTTCGGCGTCCGCACCAGCGTATTCACTTCGTTGGTGGTCACGGGGGCGTTGAAATCGAAGAAGATGTGCGCCGTGTTCGGAATCCGCGCGCCTGCTTGCAGGCCCGCGCCGGGCAGCACCCGGAACCGCGCAAAGCCCATACTGCCCAGCGCGCTCTGGCTAATGGCCCGCAGGTGGATGTTGGGGAAGTGAATCACCAGCCGGTTCTGGTCGCGTACTTCCCACCAGCAGTTGTGCGAGGCACTCAGCAGTTGCAACGACCCGATGCGCAGCAGCGTGGCCGGCAGCGTGTCGGTGATGATGACAGTGAAGGCCGTGTCGTTGCCCATATTCTGAAACCGCACCGTGTAGTCGAGCGGCGTATTGGCGGCAATCTGCGCCGGGGTCAGCGACGAGTAGTTCACCGCCAGGTCGTTGGGGTCGAAGGAGCCGACGACGATCTGGGCCACCGAGTCGGCGTCGTTCGTCGGGTCGATATCGTTGGTCACAGCCACCGTGGCGCTCGAATGCAGCGGCGTGTTCAGGGGTACGTTCAGCGGCACAGTGGCGGCAATGTCGTAGTTCAGGATGCCGAAGGGCGCCAGGTTGGTGAAGTTCCACGTCGCCACGGCGCCGGTTGAAGCGCTGCTCACCGTGGCGGGTGTTGGCTGGGCGCCGGTGTAGGGCGTGGCCGCGTCGAGAGCCACGCGCACGGTGCCGCTCACGGCCGTGGTGCCCAGGTTCTCGATCCGCGCCCGGTAGCGGTTGGCGAACCCTTGGCGCG
>JANPLI010000051.1:0-7677 GCA_031426455.1 Hymenobacteraceae bacterium
GGCGGCCCGCCACGCGCGGGCGCGGCCATTCGGCCCTACTCCACCACCACGCGCACCGGCCGCGCGACGCCTTCGACCCGCACCAGATAGGTGCCGCCGTGGAGCGCCTGCGTATCGAACCAGACCAGCGTGGCGCCGGGCGGCAACGTCTGGCGCTGCACCAGCCGGCCGGTGCCGGCTTCGAGCAACTCGACGCGCCGCGCCACCGCGCCGCCGACGGCCACCTGCACCAGCACGACGCCCTGCGCGGGATTCGGCGCGACGGTGAGCGTCGGGGCGGCGGCTTCCGCCGGTAGTGCCAGCGGGCCGGTGTAGGTCTGCACCGAGCCGGTGACGGTCACCTGGGTGGTGGGCGAGGTGCCGGTCATCGGCCCCATCGCGGGGAAGTTGGTCGTCTCGACCACGCCGTAGTAGGTGGGCCCGATGAGGTAGGGAAAGACCGCGTTGCCGGCGCGGTCCAGGGTGGCGAAGTAGGCGTAGGTACCGGCGGGGTAGTCGGGCGTCACGCAGAAGCGGCCGTTGTGTTCGTCGAGGTCTCCGATGCCGGCCACGTATTCGTAGTCTTCGCCGTAGTAGCCGAGGGCGCTGGTCGCAAGGGTGGGGCCGTACTGACTGGCCGGCAACTGGGTGCCATTCGCCAACGTGGTGCGGGCCGTAATGGCGCGCAGCCGGTAGCCAGGGGTCATCCGCTTGATGGCGCCCGCTGCCGTGGGAGTGGCGTACCCGTAGCCGCCGTACACGGGGTAGCCATCGAAGGCAAACCCGATCAGCGGGCCGTGCTGCGTGGAGTCGGGCACGTAGAGGCCATCGGCCAGATAGACGTTGCAAACCGTCGAGAGCGGCACCGTGGCCGCGTTGAACGCCGACGGATTCTGGTGGTGGTGGTAGTTGCCGGCCACGGGTGGCCCCGAGCCGGGCGGGCCATTGAACACGGCCGACGGATGCCCGCGGGCGCAGTCGAAGCCGTCGTTCTCGAACTTGACGGCGTTCCGGTGCCAGATTCCCTGGTTGTTGTAGGTCTGGGCGTCCTGGTAATTGTAGATGGGGACGCCGTTGATAAAGACCCCGATGTGACCCAGGCCCGTGGCCGTGCGGGGGGCGGTTTGCGGCTGCGGCGCGAGTGGCAGCTTATAGAGGTAGCGGCGGTTGGTGGCGGTGGCGCGGTTGCCGGCGTCGTAGGGGCCGGTGACGTAGGCCGGCACCCCGGAGCAGTTGATGTACACGCTCGTGGCCGAGTAGCGCACCCGCTGCACGTTGGCGTGGGCGGTGTCCGGAATCGGCGTCGGATTGCCCAGCAGGTAGTGCCGGCCGCGCACTCCGGTGGTGTTGCGCAGCCAACTGGTGATGGCCGGGTGCGGGGCCTGCGCCACGGCCGGTAGCCCCAGGCCGAACGTCACCCCAAGGGCAAAACCAAGCGTGGGCGCCCCCCGGCGGATGCCCAGCAGGAAGCGGCTCGCCCGCAGCCTTTCCCCAAAAAATAGTGCAAGACAGGTCTGCATAAACCAAAGAACAGAAAAGGTGAAAGCCTACGGCAGCGGCGCAGGCGCCGACTACGGGCCGAAGGTATCGCCACGACCCAAGCGCGCCATACCCAATCGACGAATTGGCGTCTAGCTCCGACCGTTGCGGGTGGTTTTTCGCCGGCTACTGCCCTGGTTGTCGGAGTGGGCCAGCTCGATCCATACCTCATTATCCCAGGCAAAGGTGCTGGTATCGCCCGGCCCCAGGTTGCGCGTGGCGCTGGTGTTCGTGGTGTTGACGGCGGCTCCATCAGCCACTTCAAAGGCGCCGCCCGTAATTCCGCCGGATCGCCAACGGCGCTACGTTCCTCGCCTCACTGCCAGTTGGCCAGAAAAGCGTCGAATCCGTCGCGGTACTGCGCGCTGACCGGGATCGATGCTTTGCCGATCTGCACCTCGTGGCGGGTCACGGCTTCCACGCGCGCCAGGTTAACGATATACGAGCGGTGAATCCGCAGAAACTGCCGCGCGGGCAGCTTTTCTTCCAACGCCCGCAGCGAACTGAGGGCCAGCAGGGCCTGCGTCGGGGTTTCGTCGGCGCGCACCACGCGCACGTAATCCTTCAGCCCCTCGGCGTACAGCATATCGGCGAACCGCACCCGCACCAGTTTGTGGCCGACTTTGAGGACGAACGAAGTGGCCTCGCTGGCTTCCTCGTCCGGGGCGGCGACGGCGGCGACGGCGGGCCGCGTCAACTCAAAGTACGCCCGCGCTTTGAGGGCCACCCGCAAAAAGTCTTCGTAGATGAAGGGCTTGAGCAGGTAATCGAGCGCATCGACTTTGTAGCCCTCCAGCGCAAACTGCGTGAAAGCGGTGGTGAAGACCACCCGCGCCCGCGCCGTGCCGCCCAGGCCGTGGCCCAAGGCGCGGGCGAGTTCGAGGCCGTTGAGTTCGGGCATCTCGATGTCGAGAAACAGCAGATCGACGGGCTGCTCGCTGAGCGCCCGCAGGGCGTCGAGGGCGCTGGCGTAGCGCCCGACGAGCCGCAAAAACGGCGTCTTCTCGATCTGCGCGCAGATCATCCCCAGCGCCAGGGGTTCGTCATCGACGGCAATACAGGTCAGCATAGACAAGACGGATCAGGCGGATCAGGCCAGTTGGAGGGAGAGGCGCACGGCAAAGGTGGGCCCAGTGGCCGGTGCGGCGGCGGTGCTGGTAGCCGCAGGGGCGGGGCGCTCGTCGAGGAGCAGCTCGTAGCGGCCGGCGTAGAGCAGCTCGAGGCGGCGGCGGGTGTTGGTCAGTCCGATGCCGCGCTGCGTGTCCGAGGCCGCGTCGGCCAGCCCGGTGCGGTGCGGCGCAAACACCTGGTTGTGCACCATCACGCAGAGAGTGCCGGCGGTTTGGGTCAGGGCGATGGCAATGACCGCCGGTTGGGCGGTATGCACGCCGTATTTGAAGGCGTTTTCGAGGAAGGGCAGCAGTAATAACGGCGCGATAGGGCGGTCGTCGAGCGGGGTGGGCACGGCGAATTCGACGCGCATATTCGGCGTCAGGCGGAGCTGCATCAGGCTCACGTAGTCCTGCATAAACTGGATTTCCTGGCTCAACAGCACCTGCGACGCCTGGGTCTGGTACAGTACGTAGCGCATAATCCGCGAGAGCTGGTAGAGGGCGCGCTGGGCCTTCGCGACGTCTATTTCGGTCAGCGCGTAGATGTTGTTGAGGGTGTTGAAGAAAAAGTGCGGGTTGAGTTGCGCCTTCAGGTACGAGAGTTCGACGTTGAGTTTTTCGGCCTCCAGTTCGTGGCGCAGCTCGGTTTCCGTCTGGCGGCGTTGCGTAAACGCCACCAGCGTACCGAGGCCAATCATCAGCCCGGTCGAGAGCAGCACGATCAGCTCGAACGTCGCCGCGTTGCGGCGCTCCTGGGTGCGCAGGGCAGGAGGGGGGGCAGGAGCGGCGGTGTGCGCGCGGCGGGGCGTAAGGCGATTTTCGGGCGCGGGCATCCGCCAAAAACCGGTTTCCAAAGGCTGACCGGGGCCGGCGCGCTGCCGAAATACGAGGAAGTTGGCCAGCGCCCAGACGCTCATCAGTATCGTAGCCACCGCCAGGATGTACGCCCCCGCCCGTTGCCGAAACAGCAGCTTCGGCACCACCAGGTGGCGGTTGAGGTAAAACACCCCCACCAGAAACGCCAGCAGCAGCAGGTGGCGCGGCCAGAACAATGGCGGGTGGTTGAGGCCGCTGCTCAGCAGCGGCGGCAGCAGCGGCAGGCAGCCCACCAGCGTCACCCCCACGGCCTGCGCCCCACCCGATAGCCAACGATGCAGGGGCGGACTAGCCGGCATAAAACAGAAAAATTAAGGGAAGTAAGCGACGCAGAGAAGCGTAAACTTACGCGCGCCCGTAGCCTTGCATCCGGTGCGGGTCGATGAATTGCGGCCAATTTTCGACCGGCACGGCGTTTCGGCGCGTTTGCTCCGCCGCGTTGCCGACGGCCACGCGCAGGGGGTGTTTTTTTCGCGGCACGCTGTAATAAATCCGGCGGTGCGGTCTCCATTCATCGACACCGCCTCACTTTCCGGTGCCGCCCCCGACGATGCTTTTGCTCCTGAACCGCTTTGCTGCTTTCGGGCTGGCCGCCGCGCTGGCTTTATCTGCTGGTGATGCCGCCTGGGCAGCCGACGCGCCGCCTACGGTTGCCGTTTCAGCGGCGCCCTTCAAGGTCGAAATCACGGGCGCCGGGCCGCGCGCCGTGGTGCTGATTCCGGGCTTCAGTTGCGCCGGCGAGGTGTGGGCTGAAACCGTGCGCGCCCTCTCGCCGACGCGGAAATGCTACACCCTCACGATGCCCGGTTTTGCGGGCGTGGCGCCGCAAACCGACCCGCAGTTCGGCGCCTGGACCGAAGCCGTGGCCGATTTCATCCGCCGGGAAAAGCTGGCGCAGCCTATCGTCATTGGGCATAGCCTGGGCGGTATTCTGGCGCTGAACCTGGCCGCCGGCCATCCGGGGCTGGTCGGCAAAGTGGTGGTGGTGGACGCGCTGCCGTGCCTGCCGGCGCTGCAAAACCCGGCGTTTCAACCCAAGCCCGCGCCCGACTGCGCGGGGGCCGTGCAATACTATCAGGCGATGAGCGCCGCCGATTTCGCCCGTACCCAGCGGATGGCGACGACCCAGCTCGTGGCCGATACCGCGAAAATCCGGCCCATCACCGCGTGGGCGCTGCGCTCTGACCGGGCCACGCTGGGCGGCATTTTCTGCCAGTTGATGAACCTCGACCTGCGCCCGCGCCTGGCCACTATCGCCTGCCCGACGCTGGTGCTGCTGGAAGCGCCTTTCCGGGGAATGGCCGACGTCGTGGCGGCGCAGTACGCGGGCCTGAAGGGCGTCCGGCTGGCCTACGCCAACCAGGGCATGCACTTCGTGATGTACGACGACCCGGCGTGGTACCTGGCGCAGGTGACGGCCTTTGTCCGCTAGCCAGCGGTAGCTTGCCCCCGATGACGTTCGAGGAAATCTACGCCGCCTATTCGCCGCGCGTGTACCGCCTGTGCCGGGGTTACGTGCGCGATGCCGACTGGGCCGCCGACCTCACGCAGGAAGTTTTCGTGGCCGTTTGGCAGCACCTGGCGGGGTTTCGGGGCGAGGCGGCTGTCAGTACTTGGGTCTTCCGGATCGCCACCAATACCTGTCTGCGGCAGGTTAGCCGCGAGAAAAAGCGGGCCACTACGCCCACGGCGCCGGAGGATTTCCCGGCTAATCTGGCTGCCGAACTGCCCGACTCCGGTCCGCAGGAGCGCCTCGATGCCCTTTACCGCGCCATCGGCGAGCTGGCTGAAGCCGACCGTCTGCTGATCGGGTTGGTGCTGGAAGCCGTGCCGTACCCGGAAATCGCCGCCATCGTGGGCATTTCCGAAGGCAACGTGCGCGTCCGGCTGCACCGCATCAAGGAAAAACTTACCACCCGCATCGCCTCCTATGGAACCGTTTGACGAGTTCGATGACCTGCGCGCCGCCTGGCTGGCCGCCCCCGCCACGGCCCCCGCATTGCCCGACGCCGCCACGATTGCCGCCCAGGCCCGGCGCGGGCAGCGGCGGTTGCTGCTGACCAATGGCCTGGCCGTGGCGGCGCTGGCCGCTACGCTGGGGTTCATCACCTGGGGCGGGCTGACCTGGGAGTTCCGCTTTCCGACCACCTACCTCGGCCTCGTGCTGTCGGGGATTGCCATCGCCGCCGCCGTGGCCGTGAATACCGGGCTGCTCCGGCTGCTGATGGGGTCCACGGATTCCGCCACCGACGCCCGCGCCTACCTCGCGCAGCTCCACCGCTACCGGGCGCAGCACCGGCGGCTGCAAACGGCCGGGATGCAGGCCTATTTCGTGCTGCTGGGCGCCGGAATGGCGTTTTATCTCTATGAGTTCGCGGCACGGAGCCTGACGTTCGGGCTCTGGGCGTACGGCCTCACGTTCGGCTGGTTTGCGGTGGCCTGGGTCTGGCTCCGGCCGCGCGCCGTCCGAAAGCAGAACGCGGCCCTGGATGCGCTCATCAGGCAGGCCGAAGTGCTGGCCGGGCAGTTCGACAGCGGCGAACGGCAGTAGCTGGCCGCGGTAATGGGCACAAGTGGCGGCAAATACGTAGCTTTCGGGTGCCTAATCAGTTGGTTAGGTCGTGGCCTCTCTCTTATCCCCCTTTTTCGTCTGATGCGTATCGGTACTCTTGTTTCGTTTGCCGGGCTGGTGGGCCTGGTTGGTTGGGGCTGCTCGCGGCCCGATGTCGTGCCGGAAAACGCCGGTACGGTGGCAAACCGCATCACGGCGGCGTTCCCGGAAGCTTTCGAGAGCGGCACCAAAACTGCCTACACCACCGGCACCGTGACGCTGGGCACGGGCCTCTGGACCCTGAACGACGCCCTGCTCGGCACGTCGGCTGCAGACCCCAAAACCGGTCTCCAGTCGGCGCGGCTGCGCAACGTGGGTTCCGTGGGGATGAACTTCGACCTCACCACCGGTGCCGGCACCGTGACGGTGGGCCACGCCTACTACGGCACCGACGGCGCCTCGCAGTGGGAACTGTGGCTGTCCACCAATTCGGGTAGCACCTTCACCAAAGTGGGCGCTACCCAGACGGCTTCATCGGCCACGCTGCAAACGGCCACCTTCACGGTGAATCAGACCGGCACCGTGCGCTTCCAGGTGCGCAAGACGAGCGGCGGCACCCTGCGACTCAACATCGACAACATCAGCATCGCCGCGTACAGCGGTGGTACGACGCCACCGCCCGCCACCGGCGGCAAGAAGTTTCTGTTCGACGGCAGCCACGCCGAAATGGCCGGCAACGCCGACTGGGCACCCGATGTGAATTCGGGTATCGCCTCGCGGTACCCCACGCCGGCGGCGTCGGGCATCACGGCCACCACCTCCGAATCGTACTGGACGGGCGGCCTCTCCGCCTGGGGTGTGGCCCTGGTGAAGCTCGGCAACACCGTGGAAAGCCTGCCCGCCGGCACGGCCATCAGCTACGGCAACACCGCGAACCCGCAGGATCTGGCGAACTACAACGTGTTCGTCGTGGCCGAGCCGAATATCCGCTTCACGACGGCCGAGAAGACGGCCATCCTCCAGTTCGTGCAGGCGGGCGGCGGCTTGTTTATGATTGCCGACCATACCGTGTCGGACCGCAACAACGATGGCTGGGATTCGCCCGCCATCTGGAACGACCTGATGAGCACCAACTCGGTGCAGGCCAATCCCTTCGGTATCAGCTATACCCTCAACAGCATCTCCGAAACCAGCACCAATGTGAAGGCCGGCATCAATGCCGTGCTCAACGGCACGCAGGGCACCGTGACGGGCCTCAAGTACTCGGCCGGCGCCACGATGAGCGTATCGGGCGCCGCGCAGCCGCTGATCTGGCGTGGTTCGAGCAGCCAGACGAGTACCTCCAGCGTGATGTGCGCCACCAGCACGTTCGGCACGGGCCGGGTGGTAGCCCTGGGCGATTCGTCGCCCGCCGACGACGGCACCGGCACTCCCGGCGACGTGCTGTACCCCGGCTGGACCGAGCTGGCCTCGCATTCCCGCCTCCACCTGAACGCCTCGCTCTGGCTGGCGAAACAGCAGTAGGCGGTAGGCGATAACAGTAAATGGCAATTTTTGACAGTCTTGATCGGCGGCCCGGAGCCTTTGGTCCGGGCCGCCAACGGTTTTGGGGGGGGGGGG
>JANPLI010000052.1:0-41152 GCA_031426455.1 Hymenobacteraceae bacterium
CCCACCACCCCATAAGCCGCGCTTCGTCGCCGGCGCGCTTGGCCCGACCAACCGCACGGCCTCCCTTTCGCCCGACGTGAACCGGCCCGGCTTCCGGGCCATCACCTTCGATGAGCTGACCGCCGCCTACCACGAACAGGCGGCCGGACTGGTGGACGGCGGCGCCGATATTCTGCTGGTAGAAACCATCTTCGACACGCTCAACGCCAAAGCTGCGCTCTTCGCCATCGAACAGCTCTTCGCCGAGCGCGGGCGGCGCTGGCCGATCATGGTGTCCGGGACGATCACGGATGCGTCGGGCCGAACGCTTTCGGGCCAGACCGTGGATGCGTTCTGGACTTCGATGGACCACCTGCCGCTGCTCAGCATCGGGCTGAACTGCGCCCTGGGCGCCGTACAGTTGCGGCAGTACGTGGCGGAACTCGCGAGACTGGCGCCGGTGGCCGTCAGCGCCTACCCCAACGCGGGGCTGCCGAATGCCTTCGGTGGCTACGACGAAACGGCCGCCCAAATGGCCGACGTGCTCGACGGCTACCTCCGCGACGGCCTCGTGAACATCATCGGCGGGTGTTGCGGCACGACCCCCGACCACATCCGCGCCTTCGCCGAAGCCGCCGCGCGCCACCCGCCGCGCCAGTTGCCCGAAGCCGATCATTCGGCGCTGCGGTTGAGCGGGCTGGAGCCGGTCGTGATCCGGCCGGGCGCGCGGCTGGTGAACGTGGGCGAGCGCACCAACGTGACGGGTTCGCGCAAGTTCGCCCGGCTGATCCGCGAGGGCAACTACGACGCCGCCGTGGCCGTGGCCCGCGAGCAGGTGGAAAACGGCGCTCAGGTGCTGGACGTGAATATGGACGAGGGGATGCTCGACGCGCCCCTGGCGATGACGACCTTCCTGAACCTGCTCGCCGCCGAGCCGGACGTGGCGCGGGTGCCGCTGATGATCGACTCGTCGAAGTGGGAGGTCATCGAGGCGGGCCTGAAGTGCGCCCAGGGCAAGAGCATCGTCAATTCCCTGTCGCTCAAGGACGGCGAGGAGGCATTTCGGCAGCGCGCCCGGCTCGTGCGGCGCTACGGCGCGGCCGTGGTGGTAATGGCTTTTGACGAAGCCGGGCAAGCCGACACTTACGAGCGGCGCATCGAAATCAGCCAACGGGCTTACCGCATCCTGACCGAGGAAGTCGGCTTTCCGGCGGAGGATCTGATTTTCGACCCCAATATCCTGACCGTCGGCACCGGCCTCGAAGAACACCGCCGCTACGCCCTGGACTTTCTGCGGGCCGTGGAGTGGATCAAGGCGAACCTGCCGGGCGCGCGGACTTCCGGCGGGCTGTCGAATATCTCGTTCGCCTTCCGGGGCCACGATGTGGTGCGCGAAGCGATGCACGCGGCGTTCCTGTACCGAGCCGTGGCGGCCGGGCTGGACCTGGCCATCGTGAACCCCACCAGCCTGCCGGTGTACGACGACATCGCCCCGGACCTGCGCCAGGCCGTTGAGGATGTGCTGTGGGACCAGTTGCCGGCTGCTGGGGGCGACGCCACCGAGCGCCTCATCACGCTGGCCGAAAGCCTACGCGCCGCCGGGCCGGGCGCCAAAGCCGCCGTGGCGGTGGATGCCTGGCGGGCATTTCCGGTAGAAGATCGCCTGGCCCACGCCTTGGTGCGCGGCATCACCGACTTCATCGAAGCCGACACCGAGGAAGCGCGGCAGTTGCTAACCTCGCCGCTCGCCGTCATCGAAGGGCCGCTGATGGTGGGAATGAACCAGGTGGGCGACCTCTTCGGCGCTGGCAAGATGTTTCTGCCGCAGGTAGTAAAGGCCGCGCGGGTGATGAAAAAGGCCGTGGCGTACCTGGAGCCGTTCCTGGAGACCGAAAAAGCCGGTTCCGGCCGCACCGCGGGCACGGTGCTGCTGGCCACCGTGAAAGGCGACGTGCACGACATCGGCAAGAACATCGTCGGGGTGGTGCTGGCCTGCAACAACTACCGCATCATCGACCTGGGCGTGATGGTGGCGCCGGAGCGGATTCTGGCCGCCGCCCTCGAACACGACGTGGACCTGATCGGCCTCTCCGGCCTCATCACGCCTTCGCTGGACGAAATGGCCTACGTGGCCGCCGAGCTGCAACGCGCCGGTCGCCGGACGCCGCTGCTGATCGGCGGGGCCACCACCTCGCGGCTGCACACGGCCGTGAAGATTGCCCCGCGCTACGAGGCGCCCGTGGTGTATGTCACGGATGCCTCACGGTCGGTGGGCGTAGCTGGCGGGCTGCTGGGGTCGGGCCGCGACGCGTTTGCCGAAGCCGTGCAGGCCGAGTACGCCCAGGTACGCACCGACTACGCCGCCCGTGCTCAACAAAAGGAATATCTGACCATCGAAGCCGCTCGCGCCAACCGTATCCACATCGACTGGCCACTCGAACCGGCCCCGGCCAAACCCACCTTCCTCGGCACCCGCGTCTTCGACGACTACCCGCTCGCCGAGCTGGTGCCGTACATCGACTGGACGCCGTTTTTCCACACCTGGGAAATGCGCGCCGCCTACCCGCGCATCCTGACTGACAGCGTTTTGGGCGAAGCCGCCACCCAACTTTTCCACGACGCGCAGCAGTTATTAACCGACATTGTGGATAACCGCCTGCTCACAGCCCGCGCCGTGGTGGGCTTCTGGCCGGTGAACACCTCGGACGCCGACACGATCCACGTTTTTGCGGACGACACCCGGCAGGCCGAAATCACCCGCCTTTATACCCTCCGGCAGCAGGGCGTGAAGGCACCAAACCTGCCCAATATCGCCTTCGCCGACTTTCTGGCACCGCTCGAAACCGGCCTCCCCGACTACCTCGGCGGGTTTGCCGTCACGGCCGGGCACGGGCTGGACGCGCTCATCGAACGGTTTCAGGCCGACCACGACGAGTACCGTATCATTATGGCCAAGGCTCTGGCCGACCGCTTGGCCGAAGCCTTCGCCGAACACCTCCACGAGCGCGTCCGGCGCGAGTTCTGGGCCTACGCCCCCGACGAACACCTGACCGGCGACGACCTGATTCAGGAGAAATATCGCGGCGTCCGGCCCGCACCCGGCTACCCCGGCTGCCCCGACCACACCGAAAAGATCACCCTCTTCGAACTGCTCGATGCCGACCGGGTTGGCATCACGCTCACCGAATCGCTGGCGATGCAGCCCGCCGCCGCCGTCAGCGGGTTTTACTACGCGCACCCGCAGAGCCGCTACTTCGGCCTGGGCCGCATCGGCAAAGATCAGGTAACCGACATCGCCGCCCGGAAGGGAATGCCTTTCGAGGAGCTGGAACGCTGGCTGGGGCCGAACTTGAATTATTAAATCGTTTCTCGTTGGTCGTTGTTGGTTGTTGGTATAAAAACCAATCGCGAACAACGAATAACGAGCAACTACCAACGAAATTGAAAATCACCAACCACCTTGCCCAGGCCGCTGGCCGGGCGCTGTTTTCCTTCGAAATTCTGCCCCCGATGAAGGGCCAGACCATTCAGGATTTGTACGCCACCATCGGGCCGCTGCTCGAATTCAAGCCGCCGTTCATTGACGTCACCTACCACCGCGAGGAAGTTGTGTACCGCCAGCGGCCGGAAGGCGGCCTGGAGCAGCGCGCCATTTGGAAGCGCCCGGGCACCGTGGCTATCTGCGCGGCCCTGCAACACAAGTTTGGTATCGACACCGTACCGCACCTGATCTGCGGCGGGTTCACGAAAGAGGAGACCGAAAACGCCCTGCTCGACCTCCATTTCCTGGGCATCAACAACGTGCTGTGCCTGCGGGGCGACGCCATTCGCAGCCTGGGCCAGTTCGTACCCGAAGCGGGGGGCCACCACTACGCTGCCGAACTGGTAGCGCAGGTAGCGGGGCTGAACCAGGCCCATTATCTCGACGAAGAGCAGGGTTCCGGCTTTGCCACCGACTTCTGCATCGGCGTGGCCGGCTACCCGGAAAAGCACTTCGAGTCGCCGAACCGCAAGGCGGATATCGCGGCCGTCAAGCAGAAAGTGGACAACGGCGCGCACTACATCGTCACGCAGATGTTTTTCGACAACGCCCAGTTTTTCGCCTTCGAGGAAAGCTGTCGCGTCGCTGGCATCACGGTGCCCATCATTCCGGGGCTCAAGCCGATCACGACCAAAAAGCAGCTCGCTACCCTGCCACGGACCTTTTTTCTGGACCTGCCGGAAGCCCTCGCCGAGGCCCTGCTCGACGCCCCGGACAACGTCGCGGCCCGCCAGATTGGTATCGAGTGGTGCATCGAGCAGAGCCGCGAGCTGGTGGCGCGCGGGGTACCGTGCCTGCACTACTACTCAATGGGTAAGGCCGACGCCATCGCCCAGATTGCGCGGGCGGTGTTTTAAAGCGGTTTCGCAGTCACTGTACCCGCCGTAGAGACGCCTCTTGGCGTCTCTTGCGCTTGTTTTGCTCTAAATGTCCCTCGCCCCCGCCCTCGCCTTCCTCACCGACCTGGCCGCCAACAACCACACCGAATGGTTTCGGGCCAACCGCCCCGCTTACGAGGCTGCCCGCGATGCCTTCCGGGCGTTCGTGCGCGACGTCCACCGCGAACTGGCCGAAACCGACCCGCACCTGCGCGACGTGGATCCTGCCAAAGCCTTGTTTCGCATCAACCGCGATATCCGGTTTTCGCGCGATAAAGCGCCCTATAAACGCAACTTCAGCGCGGCCCTGGCGCCGGGTGGCCCAAAAGATCCCGGTCCGATTTACTACCTGCACCTGGAGCCGGGCGGCGCGTCGGGCCTGGCCGGCGGCATCTGGCTACCAGACAAAGAACCGCTCAAGCAAATCCGGCAGGAAATCGACTATAATGCCCCGGCGTTGCGCGCCATTCTCGACACGCCCGAATTTACCGCCACCTTTAGCCGGTCGTTTTTCGCCGGTGAACAGCTCAAACGCATTCCCAGCGGCTATGCGGCCGACCACCCGGAGGCCGACCTGTTGCGGCTGAAGAGCTTCACCGTCTGGCATCCCGTTAGTGATGCCCAGGCGGCTGCTACGGATTTTGCCACCACGGCCATCGGGGCCCTCCGCCACCTGACGGCGCTCAACAACTGGCTCCGGCAGGCCACCCACGGATAACGCTAGCTTCGTACAGGCATAAAAAAAGCGGGCACCCCATTACTGGGATGCCCGCTTTTTTTGATCATTGATCTCTATCGAAGGGGAAGTTGGGGACCGACTCCTCCGTTCGCGGGAGGAGCCGGCACCCCGTTTCCTTATTCGATCACCACGCGGCGGATCGCCGTCTGACCGTCAGCCGTCAGTTTCAGCGTGTACACGCCGGCGCTGAGGCTGGTGGTGTTCAGCGAACCTTCCAACGTACCACCCATTACGGGTAGCGCCTTCACGGCTACCGACTGACCCAGCGCATTGTAGAGCGTGGCCGTCACGGTGCGAGCCGTCGTCTGCAGCGCCGTCATCCGGATGCTGACGTTCTGAGCCTTGCTAACCGGGTTCGGGTACACGTCCACCTGACCGGCCAGCGTATTGGTCACGCCGAGCGGGCTGGCAGCGGGTTCGAACACGAGGGAGAACCGCTGCGAAGTCGTGCCGGGATCCATCGTGAAGACGTAGGTCCCATTCAGCATCAGGTCCTGACGGGTACCTGTTACGGCATCCAGCAGATACACCCGCAGACCAACCGGCAGGTTCAGCAGCTCATCGGCGTTGAGCTTATAGGAACCGGCGTTGTTCGCCGATACCGCCAGCGGCACCACCGTACGGCTCGTCAGAGCAGGCAGGCTATTGATAGCCAGCATATCTGCTCCAGCAACCGAAGCCAGGGAAGGCACGTCGCCGATATTGAGCAGCTTGTAGCCGTCCAGGCCGTTGTCCACCCCTACCGTAGCATTCTCATCGAACGTTACGTAGGCTTTGTCAGTCACCTGAAGGCCATCCTGCGCGGTCAGCCCCATCGTCACCACCAGACGTGTATCGGGCGCCTGACGGTAATGCTGGGTATTCTGATAGGATGTAGGACGCATCGCGTTCGTCATCGTCACTGAGGCTGAACCCACTGCGGGCACTTTCACGAAGAATGCGCCACCCATTGGTAACCACCTCGTGCTGGCAGCACCAACACCGGCATCTACCGTTCCCGTGCCTGGGATACGAGTGACGTACTGGCCGCTGGCAGCCGCACCCAGCGCCGAGGGCAGCGGACGCCACACGCTCACCTGCTTGAAGACGTTCGCTGGGAACGAGTTCATAAATGCATCCACGTCTAGTGGCGAGGGATAGTTATTACCCAGGAAGTTCCAACCCGAACCGTTGTTCGTGTTACCCGACCCGATATAGGTACCCGTACCGGCAACGCCAGTCGTATTGCTGACCGTACGCGTCACGTTGGCGCCATTGTTCACCTGACCAACGAAGATGGGCGAGTACGCGCCTGCCGACAGCACCGCGTAGCCTTCGCCACCCGTCATTGTCGTAGCTGGCGAACCAGCAGCCTGGCTCCAGCCCTCATCAAACTGAGTCACCACGCTGGTTTCCGTGTACTTATACACCGCTGGGAAAGTCGGCCCGTAGGTCCAGCTACCCAGCTGCGAGAACGGCGCATTCGTCATCGGCGAAGCAAAGTGACGATAGCCCAGTGTGCTGTTAGTGGACGGGTCCACATAGCGCTGTGCGTTCACCGTACCCGTAATTGCCCCACCATTGTTATACACCATTGCCGTGCCACTGGCGTTCGATAGCAAGGTCAGCAATTGACCGGCTGGAACCGTCAGCGTACCGCGCACCTCCAGCACCCGGGTGATGGTCAAATCCGAGCCATATGTGCCCGTGATCGAGGCCCCACCAGTACCGATGCGCAGGTTTTTCAGCTGCCGTTGGCCGAAGGCTGGCAACGAGATGATGGCGCCGGCCGGTGTACCAGTGGCCAGCGTAGCGCCATCCGCCTGCGTAAGCGTGCCTCCTAATGTCGACGTGCCGTTCACTGTCAGTACCGAAGTAGCGTTCAGCGTCACGCTGGCACCACCAGGCACCGTCAACCCGCCCAGCGTCAGCGTACTGGTGCCGTTCAGGTTCATCGCATTGCTGGCTGCTGGTACCACCGTAATGGTCTGCGTCGCCAGGCCGGCGATTGGATCGAAAACAGGGAAGTAGTTGGTCGTTACGGTAGCGTTGGTGCTTGTAGCACCCGTCCAGAGTGGCTTTTCGCCTACCGCGATCCTAAAGTTGCCCTGCGTAGTCGCATTTGAAAAACCTCCTACGCGTAGGTACACCGTAGTGCCCGGCGTAAGCCCGGTGGCAGAGACGGCCGGATAGCTACCACTGCCTTCGTCATCACCGCAGGTGATGATTGCCATCGTCCCCGAGCAGGAAGGCGCCGTGTACAGGTTCAGGATCGCATCGCCCAGCGACGTAGCGGCGCCAGCCTGCACATCCACCGCCAGCGAGCCGCTGGCCGGCACCTGCACCGTAAACCACACGTCCCGGAAGTTATTCACGTCGCTACAAGTGCCCGTGTAGGTAATCACACTGGTCGTTGCGCCCAGTGTCGTGTGCAAGGCGTAAACGGGTATGGTGTTATCGATCGCTACTGATAGCGGAATAGCTTGACAAGGCTCATCGCCCGGTACCGTGCTGAACAGGATGACCGGCGAGAACGTCGGGCTGCTCAGACCAGGGCCGCACTGCGAACCTACCCGACCTTCGTAAGCGGTATAAGCCGCCAGGCTACCGATCGTGATCGTCGTCGACGAAGTCAGCGGCGCGTTGATCCAGGTAGTGGAGCCCTGCACCCGGTACTGCACCTGATAGCCGATGCCAGGAGCTGGCGTCACAGCGCTGAAGGTCAGGGTCGCGCTGTTGAGCGTGCTGCTCACGAACGAGATCGCGGCAGGGGCCACGCAGTTTGGTAGCGGCTCCCAGTAGATGTTGTCGAGGTCGATCTCCAGGTTAATCGCTGCCACGTTATCCTGGCTGTGACGGAAGGCAATGTGCTTTGCCAAACCTGCGTACGCAGCGAAGCTCACCGCGTACTCATCGTAGCTGGTCGTGAGCGGCACCGTCTGAATTGCCGTGAACGTATTCGGATTCGACGGGTCGGTCAGCACCCCGATAATCACCGATTGGCCCGACGAGCTGGCTTTGGCCGAGAACCGCACCCAGTGCGTACCGGCAGCCACGTTGCTCAGACGCGGCGACACGATGATCACCCGGCCAGCAGCGTTGCTCGACGACGAAGCGTAGAGATAACCGGCATTACCCGTTACACCGACAGCGTCGGTGCCTACTTCCGAGAACTCACTCGTCACCACTAATCCACGCCAGCAACCCGGCAGGCTGTTGGCACCTACCGCCGTGCTGTTGAAGTCCTCGAAGAACGAGGTAGCCGCGATGCAGTCGGTTGTGAAGTTCGGCCCAGCCACGAATGTGCTCAGGTCGCCACCACCACAATTGCTTTGCACCTCAAATTCATAGTTGGTCTGCGCGGTGAGGCCACTCAAGGTCGCACTCGCGGTAGCGGTGCTGCCCGGAATCCAGGTGGGTGCACCCACTACCCGGTAACGATAATTGTAGGAACCCGGGGCCGTACCGTTGCTCGGTGCCGACCACGTCAGGCTCGCGCCCACATCGCTGATATTGGATACAGCTAAGGTCTGTGGCGGGAAGCAGGTCGGGGGGGTGCCGTAGGTCAGCAGCACGTTCGGCCGGCCGGCCTGCGTCGTGCCGGTCCCGGTGGGCGGTGACGTATCAGCATTCCAGTACTGCATCGGGTTGGTGCCACCCGGCGAATTGTAACGGAAAGCATAGTCTGTACCGCCGCCGTTACCACCGCCAGTGAAATTGGTTTCGACCAGTACCTCCAGGTTATCGGCCGTCCAGAAGAACGGCGTGTTGAGCGCCATCTTGATGTAGGTGCCCGCCGCCCAGGTATTCGGCGCAATCGTGCCGTCGTAAACCAGAGTAGCGCCGGTCGTCTCGGTGCTGAACGTCGAAGTTGCCGCGAAACCATTTGCCGCGGTCTGCTTCAGGTAGATTTTCACCGGTAATGCCGTGATAGACGGCTGCGTCGTGATCGTGTTGAGGTAGAAGCCCACTTCGGTCACGTAGCCGCGGGTCGTCTCGCTGGCGCGATAGACCATCGCCGAGCGTTCGTAACCGAAAAAGAAGCCCAGCGGATAGCGCAGGCCGGCCGTGCCGGGGTTACCGTTTACGATCACTACGTTGTTGCCCGCAGGATTGGTGGTGAAATTCAACGAGCTGCTCCACTCGCCCTGATCGGTGATCGAACAGTTGGAGCGCACCTGTACTTCGTAGGTTGTGCTCGGTGCCAGGAGGCTAATCGTGGCGCTGGTGCCGGTGGCAATGTCAATCGGGCCCGTCCAGGCGCCCGCACCCGTACGGTATTGGTACTGATAACCCAGCGCCGGGACCGGCGAAGCCGCACCGAAGCTGAATGCCGCGGTGGTGCTGGTCACTGTACCCAACGTCAGGGCACCGGGGTCGTTACAGGTAGGCTTGGCCTCCCAGTTAACGTCATCGATGTGGATCGCCCAGCCGGAAGCTACCTGGTCCTGGCTATGGCGCAGCGCAATGTACTGATACGGCCCGGTGTAGGTCGAAAAGTCCACCTTGAACGATTGGTAGCCGGTCGTCAGCCCAGTCAGCGTTGCGATCAGCGTCCTGGGCGCCGTGCTCGACGGGCTCTGAATCGCGTACACGAGGATATTCGGAACCGCATTCGGCGTAGTGGGGGCCGCCGCGTTGTCCACCCGGGCCGAGAAACGCAGGCGGTTGCTGGCCGGGCTAGCGCCCCCCATATCCGACAGCATCGGGGTCACGAGGGCTTTGAAGCCCGCCACGTCAGCCGTCGTCGACGAGTAGATCCGCCACGCTTTCGAGGGGGTGCCCCCCGTACCGGAAGCGGCATTCACGCCGGCATAGTTGGTACCACCAGCCGCATATACGTTGATCGTGGTCCAGCAGCTCGGTGTCGGGCCATTCGTAAAGTCGCTATCTCCGCTGCCGGTCGTGGTTACGCCCTCGAAAGTTTCAATAAAGTCCGCAACGAACGGATTGCACAACGTCGTGAACGATGCCGTGGCCGAGTAAGCGCTTTCGTCGCCACCGCCGCAATCCGATTTGATGCGGACTTCATAGCTAGTGTTGGCCGTCAGGCTGGCGAGCGTGGCGGGTGAGGCAGCGGGATTCGGCGACAGGATAGACCAAGCACCGGAAGTACCCACGCGGTATTCTACCACGTAACTACCGGGGCCGGTGCCTGAAGCCGGGGCCGTGAATGACACGGTAGCCCCGGTCTGAGTGATGCCCGAAACCACCAACGCAGTTGGCGGGAAGCAGGTCGGCGCCGTTTCCCACACAATCTGGTCCACGTTGATGGTACCGCCCGTCGTATTCTGATCGTTCGAATGGCGGAAGCCGATGAAACGATCAGAGCCGGTATAACCCGTGAACGACACCGTGTATTCCGCATAAGCATTGGTCAGCGTGACCGTTTGCAGCGCCGTGAACGAGTTGGGGTCGTTGCGGTCGCTCAGCCGCCCGATGATCAGGTTACCGGCACCCGAGTTTTTGGCCTGGAAGCGCAGCTGGTTCGTACCGGCGCCCAGGTTGGTGATGCGCGGCGAAACGGCCAGCACCCGGCCGCCGGTGGCTGCCGCGGTGGGGACGAACAGCTCAAGCTGCGCGACCGTCGAGCCGGTAGCGCCACCCGTAACGGTACGCACGTATGGGAACGTAAAGCCCGTGCCGGTGAACACTTCGTACTTCAACCAGCAAGCTGGCAGATTCGGTAAGGTTACCCCTTCGAACCCCTCGGTCAGGGCAGCCGACGGCGCGCACTCAGTGCGGAAGTCATTACCATTTACCCAGGGCCCCACATCAAGGCCGCCGCAGTTAGCACGCACCTGAAACTCGTAGGGCGTATCACTGAGCAGCGTCGGGGTGGCGCTGTTGGTCGTGACGTGGACGAGGGCCGGCCAGGTAGCCGCACCCCCCACCCGAATCCGGTAGTCGTAGTCGTTCGATGGGGTCACGGACGACGTCCAGCTCAACAGCGCCTGGGTGCTGGTGATATTGGTCGCCAGTACGTTCGACAGCGCGGCCGTGCAGGTCGGCACGGTCACACTTAGCTCGTAGTCTTCGGTTTCACCATAAGCGTAGTTGGCACAGCCGGAAGCGGCGGTTCCACTGGCTGAGATATTCAGCGCCCCCCGAGTAGTTGCGCCACTGTTCGCCTCCTCATCCGCGATAATGCGCATCCGGTATGTACCGGCCGCCGTGCCGCTGGGGATCGCCACGCTCATGCTCACCACACGCCCACCGGGCTGGTCGGTCCAGGTACCCTGAGCGGCAACTTTCTCACTGTTGGTGAACTGGTTGTCGTTGTTCAAATCAACATAAACATCCACTCTACCTCCGTACATACCACAGCCGCTTCCCCCCGTGAAGCACGAGAGGCTGATGTCCGTTATCGTAATGTCCAGGCTATACGAGCCACCGGCCAACACCGGGAACGGCGCCACGGCCGTAGCCGCAGCACCCGTCGTCTGCGTGAAATCGGTATAGGCCTCAGCAGCAGCGGCCGGGGTCGCGGGGTTTACCGTACCACTGGGGTTCGACGTGCCATTGAAAGTTACCTGCCCAATATTTTCGTCCAAGGTAGTGGTTGCCACCGAAGCACAAATGTTATTGATCACGGTCCGGCCGGCCGGGTCGAGCAGCGATGCCGGCTGCGAGCCGGGGCTTATCCCCGGCGCCACGTTGCCGATGACGATCCCGCCCGCGGCGATGGAAGCATCCAGCACCGAGCCGGTAGCGGAGTTAGCCAACACATCGTAGGCGATGTAATAGTAGTTATCGCCCGAAACCAAGGTTTCCGTGGTGCCGGGGGTCAGCGTAACGACGCCGCCACTGAACGTGCCCGACGCCACCACCGTACCGGTATTCGGCGTGGTGCTTGTCCCGCGGAACAGCTTGACTGCGCTCACGCGCGAATCGTCCGGCACACCTCCTACGAGGTTCTTCGACGTCACTGCGACCGAAGTAAGGGTTAGCGAACCATCAGCACCCGTAACTGGGATCAGCACCCGCAGCAACGAGTAGTTCGTGACGGCACTGGTGTTGACCAGGGGGCTGGTGTTACCTACCGGCGCGGTGATGGGCCACTGCACGGCGGAGATCGCGCCATTGAGCTGGGCCGGCTGCGGGGCGGCAATCGTCACCGTGTAATCTTCCACTTCGCCTGCTACGTTCTCGCCGCAGGGGCTGGTCGAGTTCGACACCACCACGCGCATCCGGGTATTGCCCACCAAGGCGGTAACGGGCACGGTGAAGTTGGAACTCGTGAACTGGCGTACCGTCGTAATCGGCGGCGACTGGCGCGTGATGGTACCCGTCGTTACGGTCTCACCCGCACCAGTGAAGAGGCCGTCCTGATTATAGTCGATGTATACGGCCACCGAGACGCCCATCGACACCGATGCGTCCAACGACGAAATCAGGTCAACCACCGCGTTGTAGGCCGAACCTTGGCTAAGCGAGGGCGCCGCTACCGCCGTGTAGTCGGTGTAGCGGTTGCTGGCCGTGGTGTTGTTGAAGAAGGTCGTGGCGCTGGGGCTGCTATTGTTGAGCGTACCCACCTGCACCCGACCGATATCTTCCAGAAACCCCGAGGCGAAGTTGGGCGTGCAGTAGCCGATGGCACGGGTGCCGGGCGAAGCCACCACTTGCGGTGATGTCACACTCGGCGTAGCTGCCACCGTGCTGTTGCCACCGGCAGCTGAAACCCCCACGACCGTGAACGAGGCAGCGGCGCCCATTGCGGCTGTAGCCGTCGCGGAAGCGTCCGCCGTAACGTAGAGATAGTTATCGTAGGAGCCGCCGTTGGTGGTGCTCAGCGCGCGGGCCGTGAAGGTGCCGAGCGTTACGGCGCCAGTCCCGGCGTTGACCGCCGTGCTGGTAGCCAGCAACTGCGAGGTACCAGAGTGAAATTCCGGATTGTGCGAGTAGTACACCCGCACCCCTGTGCCAGCGGAAATGCTTGCAGCGCCCGTCAGGGTAATCGCGGCGGCCGTCACGTTGATCGTGCCGTTCGAGTTGCTCACCGGCAGCTGTACGCGCAGCACCGGGTTGAGCGTACTGCCTTTGCCGATGGTCAGGCCGCTCAGGGGCAACGTGGCCACGGGCGTACCCAAGGCACGCGTACCAGTGGCGGGCGGCGTCCAGGTATAGACGAGGCCATTGCTCGGGCCCTGGCTCTGCGTCAGGGGCAGGTAGTTGGTAACCGTCGTCGAGGCCGTGGTAGCAGTGGAAGAGGAGGCACTAGCAACCGTCCCAATCGACGTGTAGCCCGGCACCGAGTTGGCCCATGCACTGGTCGTGGCGGTTGAACCCGTACTCGTGCCGAGCGCGCGCAGGTTGATATCCATCGCGGCGGTGCCGTTGATACCGATTTTGTGCAGGCTGAAAGCAGGCAACGATGCGGTAGCCGTCGAAGTCGTAATGTTGCCGTACGCGATGCTGATCTGGTTAGGCGTACCTGAGGTTTTCGTGCTTTCGTTGATTCGGATCTGAAAATTCAGATTATCATTAACAAATGACGCATTGGAGTAGCGGCGGAAGTTTGACCACTGTAGGATCAGTGTCCGGTCCCCATCCGGTCCTTGCAGTTCGTAGCGTAACTGGGCGCCTTCCGGGTTGCCTGGGGGCGCATACAAATCGAACGGGAGCGCGGAAATCTGATAGTTCGCCCCGACCCGCACGTAGCCGTTAGCCGACAAAATCAGCCGGGTCGCCGCGACGTTGTTACCGTATTCCACTCCATTGAAAATGAAGCGAAAAGTACCGATGTTAAAGTTGGTACCGGATACCGCACCAGTGTTGGTCAGGGTAAGCGATTCCTCATCGTAAAAGCCAAAGGTGCTACCACCGCTGGCGGCATTTGCCCCCGTACCGCCCGTCCCGTCAATGGCCGTGTACGCCCCGGCCGAGTACGACTGCGTAAACGTGTAGTCGCTCGCGCGCTGGGCCTGCGCCCCACCGACCACACCCATTGCCAAAGCAACGGCCAGCAAGCCAGTGCGCCACCACTGGCGCCCCCCCCCCGGCAGGGGCGAGGCATTCCGTAGCGTCGGAGGCAGGGGCCGGTTTCGGCTGCTACCCCCCATCCGTAGGAGTTTTAACATAAATGTTGAAGAATTTTTGTGAAAAAAACGAAGGAAACCAAACGAAGAGGCCACTTAGCCTGGAGAGAACCGGCGTAAAACGCTCAGGTTGTAAAAAGAACAAATACACTCGGCGGGTTAGTAACCCGGAGTGCAAAATACATCGAACCCCAAAAAGCGGGGAAAAACAACCGTCAAAAAGCGGGTAATCAAAGACCACAAAAGGCCCAGGCCGACCATTCTCCTGCTCCAAAGATAAGCGAATTTCGCGAACGTGAAGCCTGTGTTATGATTTTGCCAGATAGAAGGAATCTTAACCGGCGCCTAAGGAGTAAAGATACTGACTACGAAGGCAGGCGTTAGCAAATTCACAATGGTAGCCCGCTACAGTTGCTAAACTCTTAAATTCGTTCGCCCCATCCAAAACAACTACCAACGGCCGGGCATCTTCCACGAACGCGGCAGACCAGGCGCGCTTTTTTCGACTCCTTCCCGCTATGCTGATTCTAACGGCCGCCCAAGCCCGCGCCGTCGATGCGCTGACCTGCCAAACGCAGGGCACCTCCCTGCTCGACCTGGTGGAGCGCGCCGCCGGGGCGCTCCATCGGGCGCTGCAACCGTGGCTCGCCACCGGCAGGGTGCAGCGTATCCTGCTGTGCTGCGGTCCCGGTCACAACGGCGGCGATGGGCTGGCCCTGGCCCGACTGCTGGCCCAGGCAGGCGAAGTGGGCAGAAGCAACTGCCCGATTCAGGTACTGGCGCTGCCGGCGGAGCGCCCCGCGGCCGACTGGCTCGCCAACCGCGCGCGGCTACCGGCGGCGGTCCGCTTCACCCCGCTGACGAGCGAGGCCGATTTACCCCCGCTCCTCGCCACCGACCTGGTGATCGATGCCCTGTTCGGCACCGGCCTGAACCGGCCGCTGACCGGTTTGGCGGCGGCCGTGGTGGCACACCTGAATGCCGGGCCAGCGACGGTGGTCAGCGTCGATCTGCCCAGCGGCCTGCTGACCGATACGCCCACGCCGCCAACGGCGCCCGTGGTGCAGGCCGCGCATACGTTTACGTTCCAGGCACCCAAGCTACCGCTGCTACTGCCCGCCACGGGCGGCTTTGCGGGCGAATGGGAAGTGTTGGACATCGGCCTCGACCTGAGTCAAACCGTCGCGAATCAGCACCTGACCGAAGTGGCTGATTTAACGGCTTGGCTGCGCCCGCGCGCCCGTTTCGCCCATAAAGGCACTTATGGCCACGCGCTGCTGCTGGCCGGTGCGCGTGGCAAGCTGGGCGCGGCCGTGCTGGCGGCCCGCGCCACGCTGCGCGCAGGGGTGGGCCTGCTGACGGTGCAGGTACCCGCCTGCGGCTACGACGTATTGCAAAACCAGGTGCCCGAAGCAATGACGCTGACCGACGCTGCCGATGAACTGACGGCCCTGGGGACGGATACGCTAGCTCCGTACCAAGCCCTCGGCCTGGGGCCAGGCATCGGGCAGCACCCGGCCACGGCGGCGCTGCTGGATGCTGTATTAATACAATGCCGCGAGCAGGACCTGCCGCTCGTGCTCGATGCCGATGCCCTGAACCTGCTGGCCCGGCGCCCGGACTGGCGCCGGGCACTGCCGCCGCGCTGCCTTCTGACGCCGCACCCCAAGGAGTTCGAGCGGCTGGCCGGTCCGGCGCCAGACGATTTCGCGCGCCTCGACCTGCTGCGGCAGTTGGCCACTGAGACGGGCGCCTACATCCTGCTGAAAGGCGCTTTTTCCGTGGTGGCCGCGCCCGACGGCGCCTTGTTTTTCAACCCCACCGGCAATCCCGGAATGGCCACCGGCGGCACCGGCGACGCCCTGACGGGTATCATTCTGAGCCTGTTGGCGCAGGGCCTGCCGCCACTCGCCGCCGCCCGCCTCGGAATGCTGGCCCACGGCCGCGCCGGCGACCTGGCCCGCGACCAACACGGCGAGCGCGGAATGACGGCCGGCGATCTGGTGAATGAGGTGGGCCGAGCGTTTCAGGCGTTGAGCGTGGAGGTCAGTCAGTAATCAGCACTCAATACTGCCGCGCCGCATCCGCACGCGTTCCCGTGCTTTGCACCCGTGAAGCAGCGCGCCCGCCGAATGAGTTATGCCCTGGCGGCTTTCGCAGGCAGCGCGGCATTAATGCTGCTGACCCTGCTGCTATTCGATAGGCTTTTTCCGCTGCGCCTACCCGCCGACTACTCGCCGCTCGTGCTGGCCGCTGACGGCACCCCGCTGCACGCCACCCTGAACCGGGGGCAGCAATGGCGCCTTTACGCACCGCTGGCCGAGGTGTCGCCGCTGCTGCGGCGGCTGATCGTGGCGAAGGAGGACCGCTATTTTTACCAACACCCCGGCATCAACCCGCTGGCCGTGGTGCGGGCCATCGGCACTAACCTGACGGGGCACCGCGCCCGGCCGCTGGGGGCGTCCACGATCACGATGCAGGTGGCGCGGCTGCTGCACCCGCAGCCCCGGACGCTGGGCGCCAAGGTGACCGAGACGGCCCGCGCCTTTCAGTTGGAGTGGCACCTGAGCAAGGACCAGATTCTGGCGCTTTACCTCAACCACGTGCCCTACGGCGGCAACGTGGAGGGCGTGCGGGCAGCGGCGCTGCTGTATTTCCGCCAACCGCCGAACCGCCTGACGGCCGCGCAGGCCGTGGCCCTGACCGTGATTCCGAATGACCCCGCGCACCTGGGGCCGGGGCGTTCGGCCCACGCCACGGCGCGACTGCGGCAGGTACGCAATGCGTGGCTGCGGCGCTTCCGGCGCGCGGGCCTGCTGGACGCGGCGGTACTGGCCGACGCCCTGGCCGAACCCCTCCCCGACCGGCGCTTTCCGGCGCCGCGCCAGGCGCCGCATCTGGCCCGGCGGCTGCTACGGCAGTGGCCGGGCCAGCCGGTCGTCACGTCCACCCTCGACCCCGCGTTGCAGGCCCGCGCCGAGCTGCTGACCCGCAACTACGTGGCCCGACTGCGCGGACTGGGCATTCCGCAAGCGGCGGTGGTAGTGGTCGAGAACCGCACCCGCGCCGTGCGGGCCTACGTGGGATCCGCTGATTTTCAAGATGTCGCGGCGCGCGGCCAAGTCGATGGACTGACGGCTGTGCGCTCGCCGGGTTCCACGCTCAAGCCGCTGTTGTATGCGCTGGCGATGGACGCACCCAACGGCCTGACGCCCGCCACGATACTGCTCGACGTACCGACCGACTTCGGGCGCGGCTACCGTCCGCAGAACTTCGACACGCAGTACCACGGCCCCGTGGCGGCCAGTCAGGCGCTGGCGCTCTCGCTCAACGTGCCGGCCGTACGGGTGCTGGCCCAACGCGTGGGCCTGCCGCGCCTGGTGGAAACCCTCGAACGGGCGGCCTTCCGGCAGGTCCGCGCCGACCGGCAGCGCCTCGGCCTTTCGGTCATCCTCGGCGGTTGCGGGGTGCGCGCCCTCGAATTAGCCGGGCTGTACTGCGCCCTGGCCAACGACGGGCAGTGGGCGCCGTTGCGGTATGTGCGAGGTGACGAGGTGCGAAGTGCGAAGTGGTTGACGAATTCCTCTCGCTCACACCTCGCACCTCGCACCTCGCACCTCGCACCTCGCACCTCGCACCTCTGCTCTACGGAAGCCGCCTGGCTGACCACCGAAATCCTGGCTACGCTGCGGCGCCCGGACCTGCCCCACGAGGCCGAGGCCAGTGCGCACCTGCCGCGCGTGGCCTGGAAAACGGGCACTTCCTACGGCCGGCGCGATGCCTGGGCGGTGGGCTACAATCCGCAGTACACGATCTGCGTCTGGGTCGGCGATTTCACCGGGCGCGGCATTCCGGCCCTCACCGGCACCGATATCGGTACGCCGCTGCTCTTCGACCTCTTCGACGCCCTGGCCTACCGCACACCTGCCGCGTGGTTTGCGCGGCCGACGGGCGTGGAGTTGCGCGAAATCTGCCCCCAGACCGGCCTGCCGCCCGACACCGGCTGCCACAGCACGGCGCGGGCCTGGACGATTCCGGGCGTTTCCGAAGCCCGCCGCTGCGACCATCAACGCACGGTCTGGGTAGCGGCCGATGGGCGCTGCACCTATTGCCCGGCCTGCCTGCCGCCGGAGGCCGAAGCCAGTCGGCGCGCCCGCCTAACCGCCTATCCCAACCCTGGCCCGGAGCTGGCAGCGTGGTGGCAGGCCCAGCGGGTGCCGTTCCGCCGCCCGCCGCCGCACAACCCGGCCTGCCCGGTGGTGCAGGCCGGTGGAAGCCCTGGCCCAGCCGGCAGTATCGGTAACGACGACGACCGCGCGCCGCGCATTCTGGCGCCGGCCGCGCAGACCGAAATTGCCTTCGACGCCGAAGACCCCACCGCGCAGGTGCTACTCCAGTGCGCCGCTGACCCCGCCGCGCGCCGGGTTTTCTGGTACCTCAACGACCGTTTCCTGCAGTCCGCCGACCCCACGGCGCGCGTTTTCTGCAAGCCGCCGCGCGGGTGGGTCAAAATCTCGTGCGCCGACGACCAGGGCCGCCACGCCGATACCTGGGTGCGGGTGCTGTAGCTTTCGTTGTTGGTTGTTCGTTTCTAGTTGTTCGTTAAGCTATTCCAACATTTTCGTTGTTCGTTTCTAGTTGTTCGTTGTTCGTTCAACCATTCCAACAACGGAAAACAAGCAACTAAAAACCAACAACGACCAACGAACAACTACCGATGCGCCCCCGCTCCGCCGCTCTCCAGCATTCGGGCCTGTTCGGCGGGCGTCATTTGGGCCAGGCGGATCAGGTCGCGGGCTTGTCCGGCGAATTTTGATTTGGGGTACGTGAGTACCAGCCGGCGGTAGGCCGCAATGGCCCCGCTGGTATCGCCGGCCATTTCGTAGGCCGCCCCCTGCTGCACGAGCAGCATCGCCCGCTTCGGGTAGTTGGGGTACTGCTGATACGCCTTTTCGTAGTACTCCACGGCTTTGGCAGGGTCGCGCAGCACCCCGGCGTAGAGCTGCCCGGCGCGGTCGAGCGCATCCGGCGCGCGCGGATCCTGCGGAAAGTCGTGCGCAAAGTACTGATACGCCTGAATGGAATACATCGCCAGCTGAATGCTCGGGGCCCGCTCCGGCGTCGTCTTCACGGCCGCCCGGACCAGCTTTTCGAGCGAATCCATCCGTTGCACGGACCGGCGATGCGCGGCCGGTGAGGTAGGCGCGTCCGTGACAACCGGCGGTGGAGGGGGAGTGCCGGGAGCTGCCGATTTCGCCTTCTCGTCGCCGGAACAGCCGGCCAGCAGCACCGCCGAGGCCAATAGCAGGCTAGCGAACAGAGTTGATTTCATAACTAAATAAAGCGGGCAGCGACGCCTACAACCACAATGGCGTAGTTGCGTTGCGGATCGCCCGCTGCATGCAAAGGTCCGACCTACGCCTGAATCCGGCCCTTCCTCAGGGCTGCACGACGAGCGGCGTAGTGGGGCTGGAGCGCCCGTCGGTCAGCACCCGGCAAGCGTAGAGGCCCGCCGGCAGGCCCGCCAGGTCGAGTACGGCTTGGGTAGTAGTGGCGTGCAGCGGCAGCGTGCGCACGCGGCGGCCCAGAGCATCGTGGATGGTCAGGTGGGCCTGCTTCGTCCCGACTGGACAACTGTAAGTCAGCGTAGTGGTACCCTGTGCGGGGTTCGGGTACAGGGCGGGGCGGAGCGGTTCCACGGCATCGGCTATGCCCTGCACCGTGCACACGCTCCGGTTGATGATACTAAATAGTCGATTGACAGCCGCTTCCGTCACCGGATTGCTTTCATTCACCATCACCGCAATGGCGACACCGCACGAAGCCACGTACCCGAACGTGGCGATGTAGCCGGGGATAGAGCCGTTGTGCCCCCACATCACCTTCTGACTGCGCATCGTGCGCATCGCGCCGAGGCCGTAAGGCAGGCCAGCGGTGGTCGAGCGCGGATTGACGGTCAGCATTAGCGCCAACGAAGCCGAGTCGAGGACGGTGGTAGTGCCGTAGAGCGCCTTCGCCCAATGTACCAGGTCAGTAGCCGTCGAAATCATTTCGCCGTTGCCGAAAGCAATGCTGAACAACGAGTTGCGCGAGCCGGTGCTGAGATTGAAGTCGAACGGCCCATTTACCCGGCTCTGAATCCAGCCGTTGCTCACGGCCAGGTTGGCGGGTATGCTGTCGTTATAGCCCCGGAAGGTGCTGGTGAGTTGGAGCGGCGTCAGCAGTTCGTCACGATAAATCTGTGTTATGGGTTTGCCCAGCACGTTTTCGAGCAACATACCGAGCAGCGCGTAACCGGTATTAGAATACTCGAACCGCGCGCCCGGTGCAAAGCGCATCGGCAGCACCCAACCCAGAATGTCGGCGGGCGTGAACAGGTGCGTGTCTGGAACGGTGTTGACCTGCGCGGCGAACTGGGGGCTGTTGGTGTAATTATACACACCGCTCGTATGCGCCAGCAGTTGCCGAACCGTGACGCCGGGGTTGATATTGGGGTACTGCCGCACCAGCGGCACATAACGGGCAATCGAATCGTCGAGCTGCACCTGCCCGCCCGCTGCCAACCGCAGCACTAGCGCGGCGGTGAAGGTCTTGGTGATCGAGCCGATACCCAGCAGCGTGGCCGGCAGCAGTGAATCGGTGGGCGAGGCCACGCCGGCCGAGCCGGTCCACAGACTTTGATCCGGGAAAAGAACCGCCGCCGACAGGCCATGGACGTTTCGCTGCGCCTTGAAAGCGGCAAGGTCCAGTTGCAGTTGCGCCCCAAGCTGGGTGGCAAGCTGCGCGCGGGCAGGAGAAGCCAGCACCAAAAGGCCGGCAAAAAGCGTCAGCAGGAACCTGGAAGAAGTACGCATCGGCAACAGGAAATAAAAAAACCGCCCCGAATAGACTGCCTCCCCGCCAGCTAGTTGCGTGGATGGCAGTGCGGTGACGCAAAAAAACCTGCCGCGCCTCACAGGCCCGGCAGGTTTCCTCTTGTGCTTACGAAATAGCTGCGTGTCAGCCGGTTTACGGCGTGTTGTCCACCGCCTTACCACCAGCGGGTGCCCCGGCGGCGCGGGTAGTGGCTACATCTAAGCCAGGCGCGGTGGCGTTCTCCTTCAGCACCCCCAACTCGTGGCCCACTTCGGTGAACGCCTGAATGGCGCGGTCGAGGTGCGCGCGGGTGTGCGCGGCCGACATCTGCACCCGAATCCGGGCCTGGCCTTTCGCCACGACGGGGAAGTAGAACCCCACCACGTAGATGCCTTTGTCGAGCATCCGGGCCGCAAAGTCCTGGCTTAGTTTCGCATCGTAGAGCATCACCGGCACGATGGGGTGTTCGCCGGGCTTGATATCGAAACCCGCTTCGGTCATTTTCGCCCGAAAGTACTTCGTGTTCGCTTCGAGCTGGTCGCGCAGGGCCGTGCTTTCGGTCAGCAGCTCCAGCACCCGCAGCGAGGCGCCCACGATGGCCGGCGCCAGCGTGTTCGAGAACAGATACGGCCGCGAGCGTTGCCGCAGAATATCAATGACTTCCTTCGGGCCGCTCGTGAAACCGCCCATTGCGCCGCCCAGGGCTTTGCCCAAGGTGCCGGTGATGATATCGACGCGGCCCATCACGCCCCGATACTCGTGGGTGCCGCGCCCGGTCTTGCCCAGGAAACCCGTAGAGTGGCACTCGTCCATCATCACCAGGGCCTGGTATTGATCGGCCAGATCGCAGATTTTGTCGAGCTGCGCGATGGTGCCGTCCATCGAAAACGAACCGTCCGTGACGATAATGCGGTGGCGGGTGCCCTTCGCCACGGCGTCCTGGAGCTGGACTTCGAGGTCGGCCATATCGTTGTGGGCGTAGCGCATCCGTTGGGCTTTGCAGAGCCGCACGCCGTCGATGATGGAGGCGTGGTTGAGGGCGTCAGAGATGACGGCATCCTGCTCGTTGAACAGCGGCTCGAAAACCCCGCCGTTGGCGTCGAAAGCCGCCGCGTAGAGAATCGTGTCCTCGGTCCCCAAAAACGCGGCAATTTTGGCTTCCAGCGCCTTGTGAATATCCTGGGTTCCGCAGATGAAGCGAACGCTCGACATTCCGTAGCCGTGGGTGTCGATGGCCTTCTTCGCAGCCCGAATCACTTCCGGATGCGAGCTGAGGCCGAGGTAGTTGTTAGCGCAGAAGTTCAACACTTCGCCCGCTTCGGTGGTGGCGATTTCGGCGCCCTGCGGCGTGGTGATGATGCGCTCCTTTTTATAAAGACCGGCGGTCTTGATTTCCTGAAGCTGCTGCTGAAGGTCGGGCTGAAGGGTGGTGTACACGGGTGTGGTTGAAAAAAGTGGGTTATTTTTTGGCTTGCAGCCGGGCGAAAAACTGTTGGACGCCCGCTTGGCCGCTAGCCAGCAGCAGCGCTTTCTGGGTACCGGAGACGCGCCGCACGCGGGGGCTAAACCCCAGCGTGCTGATGCTGACCGTCCGCTGCCAATCAGCCGGCTGGGCCGCATTAAGGTTTTCGAGCGCCACCGAATAGAGGGCGCCGCAGTAAGAGGCAAAGTCGGTAATATCGTACCGGGCCAACTCCTGGCGACCCGTGGCGGTGGTATCGAGCCGAATCTGTTCTTCCCGATCCAGGCGCAGGCCGAGGGTTTCCGGGTTGAAGGTCCGGCCGCGCGCGTCGGGCGGCGGCGGCACGAGGCCCGCCGGAAAGTAGCGCGGGTGGTCGAAGAGATCGACCGGGTAATTATGCAGCAAACCGCCGTCCACCAGCACCTGCACTGGCTGACCGGCCGCGGGCTTGCCCGGCACCACGCGCCCCTGCGCATCGAGCAGCACGGCGCGGAAGTAGAGCGGAATGCTCATCGATATCCGCACGGCATCGGCAACGCGCATCGTGGGGTGGGTTTCGTAGCTGAACACCTCACTGCGTTGGCGCGTGAGGTTGGTGCCGGTGGTGTAGAGGTCGCGGTACGTGTCGGGGTGCGTTTCGGCCAGGGTGTGGAGCGCCGCCAGGGTCAGGTCGGGCGTAGTGGTGCGGGCCGCGATCAGCTCGCGCAGGTAGTTCGTGAACTGGTCGCCCCGGTACCAGCCGTACTGGCGCAGCAGCCGGGCGCTGCCCCCCACGAAGATGTAGCGGCCGTCGTTGAGGCGTTGCACGGGGGTGCGCTCCAGCACCGCCACGATTTCGGCTGGCGTGTAGCCCACGGCCAACAGCGCCGCCTGAATGGCCCCCGCCGAAGTGCCGCCTACCCGCCGGATGCTGGCCAGCGCGCCGCGCTTTTCCAACTCCAGCAGCGCCCCGCCATACGCGATCCCCCGGACACCGCCGCCCTCCATCACCAGATTACGATAAACGGGCCGCTCAGCCGACGACGCACCAGCAGCCGATTGCGCCGTTGCGGCGCCGCCGCCCAGCAACAGCGCGGCGGTCAGCAGTCCGGAGTGCAGCAGGCGCGTCAGCATTGCCCCAAAGATACCGGTGCGGCGGGCAGGGCGCCCGGCGGCGTCTGGGGGCCGGACCGCGCCGCCCGCGCACGGCCCTTGCGTTGCCGGACGGGATTCTTACCGCCATCGGGGCCGGTGCTTTCCCCCAGCCCGCGCCCGATCCTGCCAAAGTACCATAGCCAAGGGGGCGATTTGCACATTGCCCGGAGTTTTCGTTCCGGTCTAGCCCGGAACCCCGCGAACGACCGTTCCCGACCCTCCGGCCAAGCCGGGAAGCCGCAGAACGCCTGTTCGCGGGGTTCCGCCCTTCCTCAAGGGGCCGCGAACGGGCGTTTTTTACCTCTCGGGCCAGGCGGGAGGGCTGCGGATGGGTGTTCGCGGCAGTCGGGTGGTGGCTGGGGGGGTGGGCCCGATCAGCGCATCAAGCGGCGCTTGCCTACCTGACGGCCCGACCCAATCGCAGGGCAAACGCGCGAACCCAAAAGGATGGCCTATTCGGCTTTGCGACTCTCCGCGTCTTCGCGTCTTTGCGGGAGATTTGAAAGAAGAGCAGGCATACAGGCGTCTCAACGGATGGCCAGAGGGGCTTCACGCGTTTGCCCCGACCCAATCGCCCCATCAGCCGCCCTTCACCGGGCGACAGCTACCTTGTGGTACCGAAAAACCCTTTTCCCCGCGCCCGACGTGAAAAACGCGCTGATTCTTCTATTCGCCCTGCCCCTGCTGCTGAGCGGCTGCTCCACTGACACCAAGCCCGCAACGGCGACCGTGCCACACGCCCCCGCGCCGGCTGCGCCTGACCCGGCGCTCACTCCACAACCCACGGCCCCTGCCCCGACAGTCCGGCCCGATTCAGCGGCGGCAGCAGTCGGCTTCGACCCCGCCTCGGCGCCCGTGAGCACCGGTACGCTGGGCGCGTGGCCCTACTTCGGCCCCCTGAAAGGCTACGAGGCCCTGAGCAAGCAAAACCGCCCTGGCGATTCGGCGCGGGAGTTGCAAAAGGATGTCGGCTTCGACCACTACGACTTCTTCGACGGCGTGAAGCTGATTCCGGTGGAAGGTCGGCGCTTCAGCGTCAAGTACATTGGCAAGGACGCCTCGTTTTTCGAGTTCAAGAAGAACTACGAGTCCGTCATCAAAAGCCTCGGCGGCGTGACCGTGTACGAGGGCACCGGCGAGCCGCTCGAAGCCGCCAAGCGCAAGTTTCCGGAGGGCAGCCACCGGGGCCGCTATTGGTTGAAAAAGGACGAGATGGGCGTCTATTTCCTGCGCACCCCGGACAAGGAAATCTGGGTCGAAGCTTACCACCCATTTCCGGTCGATAACACCGATTACTGGCTGACGGTGGTGGAGAAAAAGGCACTCGAAGTCACCGTGCAGGTGCTGCCCGCCGAAGCCCTGAAAAAAGCCCTCGATACGGACGGCCACGTGGCGCTTTATATCAACTTCGACACTGATAAAACGGCGATGAAAGCCGAGTCGGCGCCCATCGTGGCCGAAGTGGTGAAGCTGTTGACGGCCAACCCGGCCCTCAAGCTCACGGTCGAAGGCCACACCGACAACGCCGGGACGCCCGCTCATAACCAGACCCTTTCGGAAGGTCGCGCCAACGCGGTGGTGGGGGCGCTGATGGCGCAGGGCATCAGCCTGGACCGCCTTCAGGCCAAAGGCTTTGGCCAGCAGAAGCCGCTCGTAGCCAACGATTCTGAGGCCAGCAAAGCCAAAAACCGGCGCGTGGAGCTGGTCAAGCGGTAAGTGCAGCAGGCCTGTCACTGGCGGTTGACCGGGGCCGGGGCTGGTCAGTCAGCCCTCGCTTCGCCTTCCCGCAGGGGGAGCACCCGCCGCTGGCGCGGATTGATGAGCGTCTTCCTTGCCTTCCCGCTCACGGCCATCGCCCAGGCGCCCGCCCCCGCCGAACCGGCGCCGAAAGCCGCCACCGAAAAAGCGACGATCCGGTACACGGACCAGCTCACGGGCACCTATTCCGCGGGCGCCGTGTCGCGGGCGCTGCTGAATACGGCGCACACATTCGCCTATGCCCGGGGCCGCCATTTTGGCTTTCCGCTGAGCGGCTCCTTTCTGTACGGCAAGCAAAGCGGCCTGCTGCGGGAGCGCGAGTTGCTGCTGACCCTGACGCCCTATTACCGCCTGGGCCGGTTTCGGGCTTACGCCACCAGCACCTACGAACGCTCGAACCTGCGCGGCATCCGCGACCGGGTGCAGGCGGGCGCCGGACCGGGCTGGGCCCTGTACGTGAACGATTCGCTGGGCCGCGAGGTGATCGTCAGCAATCTGATCCTGCACGAAATCACGCACTTCCGGGAAGGAACGACCCGACGGGCCACGCGCTCCTCGACGCGCCTGAAGCTGGCTTACGGCCGGGGCGCGCTCCGCCTGACCTCGATCACGCTCTGGCAGCCCGCGCTGGGCAACGCCGCCGACTACCGCTTTTCCAACGCCACCACGCTCAGTCTCCGGGTGCTGGCGCCGTTGGCGCTGAGCGCCACGTACACCTATTCCTACGAGCAACGGGTAGTCGAAAACCGCCCGCGCGGCAATACGAACCTCACCGTCGGCGTCACGTTCAGCGGCGGACGCTGAAGGAAGCCGGTAGCTTTGTGAATCGCAGGGGGGTGAAAACGCCCCATCACGAAGCCATCACGGGCACTGGCCGGTTATTCTGTTGAGCGAACGCCCTGGTGAACGAAGCTTGCTGCGCCGTTCCGTACCCGCAAACCCAACTTGATGCGTCAATTTATCAAATTCGTCCTCGCCACGCTGGTGGGGCTGGCCCTTTTCTGCTTTTTGGGCGTGCTGGTGCTGATCGGCATCGCCGCCGCCGCCTCGTCGGCTTCCGATTCGGCTGATATCGCCGACAACGCCGTGCTGCACCTCAAACTCGACAAGCCGATTCAGGAACGAGCGTCGTCGAACCCCTTGGCTGGCTCGCCATTCGGGCCGTCGGTGCCCGATGCGATTGGGCTGGATGAGCTGAAAATGAGCATCCGCTACGCCAAAACCGACGACAACGTGCGCGGCATCTACCTCGACACCGAAGTGGTGCAGGCCGGAATGGCGACGCTCGAAGAAATCCGGGGCGCCCTGGAAGACTTCGAAAAGTCCGGCAAATGGGTGGTGGCCTTCAACGAAGTGTCGTCCGAAAAAAGCTTTTACCTGACCTCCGTGGCCACCCGCAACTGGCTGCACCCGCAGGGGACGCTGGAATTCAACGGCTTGTCGTCGCAGCTCACGTACTTCAAGCACGCCCTCGACCGGCTCGGCATCCAGCCCTACATTTTCCGGGTGGGCACCTACAAGAGTGCCGTGGAGCCGTTTTTTCTGGACAAAGCCTCCGACGCCAGCCGGGCGCAGACGTCGTCGTTCCTGAACTCGCTGAACGACCAGTTGCTGGCCGATATCGCCCGCACTCGCAAGCTCGATATCAACACGTTGCGCCACGTGCAGGACTCGATGCTCGTCCACCGCGCCGATGATGCCGTGCGCTACGGCCTCGTTTCGGCCACCGGCTACTACGACGAAGCCCTCGACTGGATGAAGCAGAAAACCGGCAAAAAAGTGACCGAGAAGCTCAACCTCGTCAGCCTCGACAGCTACCAGGACATTGCCCGCGTGGCCGAGGAAAGCGACGCTTCCGGCGACGCCAAAATCGCCGTCGTCTTCGCCGAAGGCGATATCGTGACCGGCAAAGGCGGCGCCGATAATATCGGCTCCGACAAATTCGCCGCTGCCCTGCGCGGCGCCCGCCTCGATGAAAAAGTGAAGGCCGTGGTGCTGCGCATCAACTCGCCGGGCGGCTCGGCGCTGGCTTCGGACGTGATCTGGCGCGAAGTCGGGCTGCTGAAAAAAGCCGGCAAGCCGGTGGTAGCGTCGATGTCGGACGTGGCCGCTTCGGGCGGTTACTACATCGCCATGGCCGCCGATTCCATCGTTGCCCAGCCGATGACCCTTACCGGCTCCATCGGCGTGTTCGGGCTGCTGGCGAACCTGGCGCCCTTCCTCGACGACAAGCTCGGCGTCACCGTGGACCAGGTAAGCACGGGGCGTTTTTCCGATCTGCCCACCGTCACGCGTCCGCTTTCGGCCTACGAACAGCAGCAGATTCAGCACGAAGTCGATCATATCTACGCCGACTTCACCGAGAAAGCCGCCGCCGGGCGCCGCCTGTCCGTGGAGCGGCTGCGCGAAATCGCATCGGGCCGCGTCTGGAGCGGCACCGAAGCCCGAGGCAACCAACTGATCGACCGCTACGGCTCGCTGGAAGACGCCATCGGCATCGCGGCGCGCCGCGCGGGGCTGAAAGCCGGTAAATACGACATCCGGAAGCTGCCGGCCCGCAAGACCTTTGCCGAGGAAATCCTTTCTTCTTTCAACATCGAAGCCCGCCAAAGCGTCGTGCTGCGGCAGGAACTGGGCGTCTTAGCACCTCACTATCAGCAGCTTCGCCACTTGGCACACCTCGAAAAAGGGGTACAGGCCCGCCTGCCGTTTGAGTTGGTGGTGGAGTAAGGGGTGTCAGATAGCCGCTCCCGGACGCCAGACTTCGTCCCCGGAACCAACCGTTAGCCGCTTATCTTCGCTGTCAATGAAAATCACGCTCGACGTTCCTGACCACAAAGCGGCCTTTATTCTCGAAGTGCTGCAAGCGTTTTCCTACGTGAAGACGACCCGGCCGCGCGCCCGCAAAGCCCCGGAGATGGATGAGACGGAGTATTTGCTCAGTACCGACGCCAACCGGCGGGCGCTGCTGGAGGCCGTTGCCAGTTTCCAACGGGGCGAATATCAGCAGCACGACTTGATCGAAGAATGAAGATTTGCTGGCACGAAGAAGCTTGGGAACATTACCTGTTCTGGCAGCAAAGCGACCCGGGACTTCTGAAAAGAATCAACGCGCTTGTCAAGGAATGTGCGCGAACACCCTTCACCGGCACCGGCAAACCCGAGCCACTGAAAGGCAACCTGCGCGGCTTTTGGTCTCGGCGAATCACGGAGAAGCACCGTTTGGTTTACCGCATTGAAGGCGACACCTTGAATATCGCCCAGTGTCGTTTCCACTACGACGATAAGTAGCCCGTGCAACGGATAGGTTACAGTGGCAGATCAGCCCGCCTCCAAAGATGGCAGCCGGGGCGGAGCTGTTCCGCTTGATAGTGAAACCGTCTAACACGCCTCGTTTCCCAATGCCCGACGAACTATCCCAGATCCAGGCCGCCGCCGCATTTCTGCGGCAGCAGGCGCCCGATTTTCAGCCCCAAACCGGCCTGATTCTGGGCACTGGCCTTGGCGGATTGGCCGCTGAGGTGGCCGTAGCTCACGCGTTTGCCTACGCGGACGTTCCGCATTTTCCCACGTCCACAGCGCCGGGGCATTCAGGCTGGCTCCTGCTGGGCACGTTGCGGGGCCGGCGGGTGGCCGTGCTGCAAGGCCGATTCCATCATTACGAAGGGTATTCGATGGCTGAAATCGTGCGGCCGCTGCGGGTGCTGCACCAGTTGGGCATCGGCGAGTTACTGATTTCCAACGCCGCCGGAGGCCTCGACCCCGCCTTCGCGAAAGGCGACGTGATGCTACTGACCGACCATCTAAACCTGCTGCCGGGTAATCCCCTCACCGGCCCCAACCTGGCAGCGCTCGGCCCGCGCTTCCCCGACCTCTGGCAGGCGTATGACTCCGATCTGCTGGCCCGCGCCCACCACGCCGCCGAAGAGCTGGAACTGGCCGGGCGCGTCCGGCAGGGCGTTTATGCAGCCGTGCCCGGCCCGATGCTGGAAACCGCCGCCGAGTACCGCTACCTCCGCCTAATCGGGGCCGATGCGGTAGGAATGAGCACGGTACCCGAGGTCATTGCAGCCCGGCACCTGGGGCTGCGCGTGCTGGCGGCATCGGTCATCACCGACCTCTGCGACCCTGCGCGCCTGGGGCCGGTCAGTCTGCCGGAGATCCTGGCCGCTGCCGCTGAGGCGGAACCACGACTGACGGCGCTTTTTGCCGCGGTGGTGGAAAAGTTGTAGCTCGTGTAGCCCCGGACTTGGCTCCGCCGTAACCAGATCACGAAACGGCGAGGGCGCACCGAATCAAAACAGTCAACCGGCTGGCGCGGTATACTCCTTGCCGCTTCGCGGCGCGTCGGCTGCGGGGCGAAGCCCCTGGCTACACACACGCACCCGCCGGTACGCGCTACCTTCGCAGTCGAATTACGTCGGTCCATTACCCCATTTTCCCCGAATGAATTTTCCCGCCGATCTCCGCTACACCAAAGAACACGAGTGGGTCCGCCTGAATGGCGACGTAGCCACCGTAGGTATCACCGACTTCGCCCAAAAAGAGCTGGGCGACATCGTGTACGTCGATATCAACACCCTGGACCAGGACGTGGACCAGGACGCCATTTTCGGCTCCGTGGAAGCCGTAAAGACCGTTTCCGATCTGTTTTCGCCCGTTTCGGGCACCGTCATCGAGTTCAACGAAAAGCTGGCTTCGGCACCCGAATTGGTCAATGCCGACCCTTACGGCGACGGCTGGATGGTCCGCATTCGCCTCTCTGACACGGGCCAGGTGGCCGGGCTGCTGACGCCGGAAGCCTACGGCCAACTCGTGGGCGCCTAGCCGGTGGCGGCGCGCGTCTGGCGCCTGCTCACGCTGACGTGGGCGGTGATCATTGCCGTGCTGACGCTACTCCCCGGCGACCGCCTGCCGCCCACGCCGCACTGGGAGCTACTTTCCTTCGATACGGCCTCTCACGCCGCCGTTTTTCTCGCGCTCGCGCTGCCTTTAGGCAAGTGGTGGCGCGCGGAAAAACGGCGGCGTTCGTTTTGGGCGCCTGTGGGCTGGGCTATCGCCTACGGGGCCCTCATCGAAGTGCTGCAAACCGTGATGCCCTTCGGCCGCCACGGCGAGTGGAGCGATTTACTTAGTGACGGTCTGGGCGCGCTGGCCGGCGCCGGACTGGCGGCGATACGCAGCCCGCGCGGTATGCTACTGTTTTTTTTCCTGCTGTTTTCAGCCGGGAATATGCAAGCCCAAAGTTTTTCTGATCGCGCTGCTGATACCGCGCAAGCTGGCGCCTACCATTACCGCGCGTTGTCCGACATTGGGCCGCTCTGCGATGGGTATCACGCTGGACGCGGCTATGGCTACGGCGACGGCGCCCGCAAGGCTGCAAAGCTGCTCGCTAGGCGATTGAATGAATTAGGGCTAGAGCCACTAGGCGATTCAGTTGGGTCGTATTACCAACACTTCACGCTGCCAGTCAATACATTTCTGGCCCATCCACAATCGCTAGGACCTTCACTTAGCTTAGACATTAATGAGACGGCGCAAAGCGGGCCGGAGATAGATGTGCCCGTCATCGGGTACGGATTCATTCTAGCACCCGACTGCCCAACAACTTCACTACACTACAAGAAGGTTGTCAGCTTCGATACAACCCTTTTCACGCTACTCCCAGATTCAGCAGCGGTATGGAGTCGATTGCGTTGCCAACGCCTAAAAGGCAAGGTCATCGTAATGCGCGCCGAAGACGAAAGAAAATTGCCGCTACTGCCGCACAAAGCCCGCATCCGTTTGGCGATGGCTGCGGCCGTACTCGTCCGCGAGCCAACTAAGCTGACTGCCTCAATTGCAACCAGCCAAGCGCATCAACCACGTGCACACTTACTCGAATCGGTGTGGAATCCCCACACGACCAGTGTGAGTTTGGTTACTACGACGCACTTTACTCCGGCCTACCCGGCGATGAATCTGCTCGCCCGCCGCCGGGGCACGGCCCATTCTGATACGGTGCTGTTCGTCACAGCACACTACGATCACCTCGGCCAGCAAGGCCCCGTCGTCACCTTCCCCGGCGCCAACGACAATGCTTCCGGCACGGCGATGCTGCTCGACCTCGCCGACGCCCTGCGCGACCTGCGGCACGACGTTATTTTTTGCCTTTTTTCGGCTGAAGAAGCGGGGCTGCTCGGCTCCACGTTCAGCGCCACGCACCCGCCCGTGCCGCTGGGGCGCATCCGGTTTCTGTTAAACCTCGATCTGATGGGCCACGGCGACCAGGGCCTCGGCGTAGTGAATGCGACGCTGCACCCCGCGCGCTTTCGGCTCCTCGACTCGCTGAACACGGCCCTGGGCCCGGCCCGTCTGCCGGCGCTCAAAAAGCGCGGACGGGCCGCTAATTCCGACCATTTTCCGTTTTCCGAACGCGGGGTGCCCGCGTTTTTCACTTACTCGCTCGGTGGTCCCGGCTTTTACCACGACGTGCAGGATAAACCCGCTGCCCTGAACCTGCGCGCCGCCTGGCCCGTGCGGGTACTGCTCGAAGCCTTCGTGCGGGCAGTAGACCAGAAATAGCGACGGCGGTGATCTACCCCGAAATAATTTGTCATCGCAAGGAAAAACGACCTGTTCTTCCAAGGCTCCGGTCCGGACTCACCATCGCCATCTGGTTTTAACCAGTCTGCTTTAACGAAGCTTGCTTCGTCGTGGTGCGTTTTGAACCGTCGCCGTGACAAACCACTCCGATTTAGACCACCGCCCACCGTCAAACACTAATGATGTGCCTTCTGCTTCTCTTTGTACTTCTTGATTTGCTGCCGTAGGGCTTCCACCGCTTCATCCGTAGCTGCTTCAAAGGTGCCGGCATTCTCAGAAGAGTAAAGAATGGCTCCCGGTACCATCAGCTTGATTTCAACGGTTTTGTTCTTGATTCCCTCATTGTTGAGGCGCAAAAAAACCTCGCCTTCCGTAATACGGTCGTAGAACAAATCCAGCTTATCGGCTTTATCCTGGATGAAGTCAAGCAATTTTCGGTCGGCATCGAAATGGACCGAGTGCATCTGCAATTTCATAAGCAGCACAAGGGGGTTGAAAAATGGAAAAGAACAGGTAAACGTCCGGTAAGGTACGCGAATCCGCGGCAAACAACGGAGAGGCAAGTTACGCTTTGGGGTGGGCCTTGTCAAATACGCTTTTCAGGCGCTCGATGCCCGCGTGGGTATAAACCTGGGTCGCCGCCAGCGAAGAATGGCCCAGTATTTCTTTGATTGCGTTTAGGTCGGCACCGCGGTTCAGCATATGCGTAGCCAGGGAGTGGCGCAGCGCGTGCGGATGCGCGGCGGGCGCGGTGGTGGTGAGCTTGAGGTAATGCCGGGCCACGCGATACACAAACTCCGGGTAGAGGCCCTCCAGCTTATCGGTTACCAACAGAGGAGCGGCGGGGGTTACATCAGCGCTAATGGCCTTTTTCAGGTCCAGGTAGTGCTGCACGTGCTGGATGACGCCGGTCGGGAGGGGGACGATCCGCTCCTTGTTGCCTTTACCCAGAATGCGCACGGTCCGCTGGTATAGGTTGAGGTCCTGATGCCGGAGCGCGACCAGTTCGGCGCGGCGCATTCCGGCGCCGTAAAGCAGTTCCAGAATAGCGCGGTCGCGCCAGCCCTCAAAAGTGTCAGCGAAAGCAGTGCCGTCGAGCAGCGCCGCCAGGGCGTCTTCGGGCACGAACTGCACCACTTTCTGGGCCACCTTAGGGGCCTTCACCTTCGTCATCGGGTTGAGCGTGATGACGCCCTCGCGCTGCATAAAGCGGTAGTAGGAACGCAGGCAGGCCACCTTGCGACTGACGGAGCGCGGGTCCAGGTTCTTTTGCAGCAGCGTGACGAGCCAGGAACGAATGATCGAATGGGTGGCGGCCGTCGCATCCGTCAGTTCATAAGTATCACGCAGATAGGCCGAGAACTGGCCTAAATCTACCTCGTACGACTTGATGGTGTGCGGCGAAAACCGACGTTCGTGGCGTAGATAGTTAAAAAATAGCTCCACGGGATAGCGCGGGCGGGTGACTCGCCCTGACAAGGTAGCAAAAAAAGCCCCGCCGACCCGATGATCGGCAGGGCTAAATAATGGAGCAGCCGTCTGGTTAGCGACTTTTAGCTCAACTGAGGCTTACAGCTCGCGCACGATATTCACTGCTTCGTGCAGATAAACGTCCTTTTTGAGCTTTTTGCCGAAGTTCGTCAAGCGGGCGAACTGTACCGAGTCACCTTTCAACGTGGCCCGGTCGGTGTCCAGCGGATGAATCTTTAGTTCCGGCAGCGTTTTCTCGATCTCCTCGTAGCGCTTCGTGTCAGCCTTGGAAAGCAACTGCTCCCGCTGGTAATCAGACAGCTTGAGTGAGCGCACCGTGTTGTCGGCCTGTTTTTTCAGGCGCTTTGCAATGTCGTCAATCGTCCGGAACTCGGCATCTTTGCTGATCCGGGCCACCGAAGCCGCTTTGATTTTAGCCGCAGGTACGGGCGTGATCCAGGGCTGATAATCCGCTTTCTTGATCTCGTCCCACTTCAACGGGTAGGCAGTTTCTTTCTCGCCCTGGTCGAGGTAAGCGTACATATCGGGCAGTACGACGTCCGAAGTCACGCCCCGCAGCTGCGTCGCGCCGCCATTGATGCGGTAGAATTTCTGCGTCGTCAGTTTCAGGGCGCCAAAAGGCTTGATCGCATTGAATTCGGAACCCAAGGCCTCGTCCAGATCGAAGATGCGCTGCACGGTGCCTTTGCCGTAGGTTGTCGTGCTGCCCACGATGGCCGCGCGCTGATAATCCTGCATCGCTGCAGCCAGAATTTCCGAAGCCGAAGCCGAATACGAGTTCACCATCACGACCAAGGGGCCGCTGTACTGGACGGCGGGGTCGCGGTCGCTGAGTACCTGGGCACCGCCGCCGCTGGATTTGAACTGCACAATAGGGCCTTCCGGAATAAAGAGACCGCTCATTTCCACGGCATCCTGAAGGGAACCGCCGCCGTTGTTGCGCAGGTCCAGGACCACGCCGTCCACCTTCTCGGCCGTGAGCTTGGCCAACTCCTTCTTCACATCTTCGCCGGAGTTGCGGCCGCCTGCCTGGCGGCTGAAATCCGCGTAAAAGGACGGCAGGCGCAGGTAGCCGATTTTCTTACCACCTTCTTCAATAATCTGCGACTGAGCGTAGGTTTCCTGGATGATGATCACGTCGCGGATGATCGCAATCACCCGCATCGACCCATCGGGCTTCTTCACCGTTAGCCGCACCTCGGTGCCTTTCTTGCCCCGGATCAGTTGAATGGCTTCATCCAGGCGCATTCCTTCGACGCTTACCGGCTCCTGCTTGCCCTGCGCAACGCGCTGAATCACATCGCCCGCCTTCAACTCGCCCTGACGGTAAGAAGGCGTACCGGGCACAATTTCCTGCACCTTGATTTCGCCTTCTTTCTCTTGCAGCGTGGCCCCAATGCCTTCTAGACGGCCGGTCATCTGAATGTCGAACGCAGCTTTGTCTTTCGGCGGAAAATACTCGGTGTGAGGATCATACGTATTGGTGATCGAGTTCACGTAGAGCGCAAACATATCCGCGTCTTTTTGCTGACTCATCCGCCGGAACAGGTCCGTGTACAGCTTGGCCACTTTCTTACGGGCGTCCGCTTCCAATTCGGTCAGCGACTTCGCCGGACCGGCCGCAATGGTCTTATCTTCGGCAGCATCCGGCAAATCGGCCAGGGGCGAATCATCGGCGTTTTCGACTTTCTCCGCTTTGGCTTCTTTGGCTTTCACGTCAGCCGGTTTCGCCTTTTCTTCTTTGGCGCGCTCCTGGGCCGCAATCGCATCGGCCAGCTGCTGCATTACCTGATATTTCAGGTATTTTCGCCATTGCTCGCGGCTGGCGGCGGGGGTTGCAGCCACGGCTACCTTCTCATCATCCAGCTCGATGGTCTCGTCTTTGGTAAAATCGAAGGGCTTCGCCAACACATCATCTACATACCCCTGCACCTCTTTTACCCGCGCCGTGTACAGCTTGGTCGTAAGGTCATAAAACTCGCGGGAACCCCGCTTGACCTCGTCGTCGATATCGGGCCGGAGCTTATCGATCTGGCTCATATCCGAAGCCAACAAAAACCGACGGCTTTTGTACAAACCTTTGAGGTAGAGATTATAAACCCGGCCAGCGAAGGCATCGTCGAGCTTCTCCGGCTCGTAATGCGCGGTACTCAGGCCGGCCATTACGGTCTTCAGAATCAGTTCTTCGCGGGCGGAAGCGGGCGCACCGGCCAGGCGGGCAGTGGCCTGATGGCCGCGATTCAGCGTAGTGTAGCCGGCCAGGGCCAGCACCAGCGCCGACGCAGAAAGGGCCGAAGTAAGGCGGGCAGAACGGAAGGTCATATGAACAAAAAGAGGGAGCGTGTGGTCAGCACCCAAAAACGGCCCCACAGGCAGTCGCCGGGGGCCGTGACAGAACGCAAACCTACGCAAAAAGGGTGCCCTATAGTCGGCTTAGTTGCAGGGTGCCGGGTATATCTGGTAGCCGGGTGGTCGAGGCGGCAACCCGGTGTCGGTGCCGTTCAGCAAACAGCCAGCGGCCTGACTGCTTTGAAGGCGCGGGCAAGCTGCGGTAAACCGCAGTCCTTTGCACCTGATTAAGGCCGCTTCCAGCCAGACTGACGATGGCAAACGCAGAAAAGTCCGCCTGAGCGCTTCTATTAGGGCCGAGGCTCAAAAACAACTTTGAAGGTTATTCGCTACTGAAAATGGTCATACTGTTCCGAAGATGGCTTCTAACGCCCTTGTGCATCTTAGTCGCCACCGCTGCCCAGGCGCAATCGAAAGCAACCTTTCCCTGGACGGCCTACGCGGGCGCGCAACTGAATTACCTGACCGCTGCGCACCACGCGGCACTGTTGCGGGTACGCGCCGAACGCTCGTTCGACCGCACCTATAACGGCCTGCTCGGCGCCGATGAGGCAACCCGCGCTGGCGGCGCTTTCCAACGCCTGATCGTGCAGGGCGGGTTTGAATGGCTCCTGAATGAACGCTGGACGGGCGGCGTGATCGAAAAAATTAATTTTGACCCCGCCGCTACGCGCACGTTTCAGACGGGCGCTTTCCTGCGCCATTGCGGCCACATCGGGGCGGTGCAGTTTCGCAAGCGGGCGCTGGTCGAGCACCTGGCGCGCAACCAGCAGCAACCCGATGGCGCGCAAATCCGGCTGCGAGTCGATTTTGACCGGGATTTTCGATTGAATCCGACCCTGATGCTGCGGCCCCGGCTTTCCTACGATGCCCAGTTCTATTTTTCGCTGGAAAAGACGCCTGCCGATGCCCCCACGCCCGAACAACGCACCGTGGACCGGGGGCTGTTGCGGCTGGAAATGGCGCTGATTCAGCAGGAACACCTCGCCCTGGTGCCGTTCGTGCAGAAGCAGATCGACTACGTCATCGCCATCGAGCAGCGGGACGGGCAGAACAATATCACGGTGCCCGCCGGGTCGCGCAACCTGCGTACGCCCATCGTAGGCCTGGAGGTGCGCTACACGCTTTCCGCCGACCCCGCGGCCCAGCACACGCTGCCCACCTACGAAGGGTTTCAAGACTAAAGACGATATTCACGCCATTAAGGCAGGCTATTCGGGGACCCAAATCACCCAAGCAGCCATAGTGGCAGGCCTTGGGCCGAGTGAGTGCGGTTGGTATGAATTTGATTGAAGGCCCGTCGTCAGTCGCCTGGGTGGCGACTTTGCTTTCTCTTCCAACTTTTTCAGTCCAGTCCGATGAATCTCGTTGCTTATAACCCCCGCACGAATGGCCGCGTCCCGGCCTCCTTCAACACCCTTCTCCATGAGTTCTTCGCTGATGCGACGGCCACGCGTCCGGTGCGCCCCGCGATGAACCTGCTGCCTGCTGCCGATGTGCTGGAAACAACCAGTGCTTACGAATTACATCTGCAACTGCCGGGCTTTCGGAAAGAAGACGTGAAGCTAGACCTCGAAAACGGCCGCCTCACGGTCAGCGGGGAGCGGAAACCCGAAGCCGGCGAAGGCCGCGCGTACCGCCTGGCCGAGTCCTGCTTCGGCGCTTTCGAACGCACCTTCAAGTTGCCCGAAACGGTGGACGCCAGTCAGGTGAACGCCAGTCTCGAACTGGGCATCCTGATCATCCGGCTGCCGAAAGACACGCAGAAAACGGCCAAGCACCAGATTACGATTCAGTAGCTTTGCTGACAAATTGAACTGCAAAAACGGCACTCTGCGGGGTGCCGTTTTTGTTGAAAATCGGCCCGCACCTGCCGAAATTGCACGTTCGTTGATTCGATACGAAACAGTTCGTACCAAACGGCTGGTTTACTGGCAACCGGTACGGTTTTTCCGGCTGGTGCAAGCAACCATTACGGACCTTTTGCGGTCTAACGCCCGCATCGTACTTGCCCAGTGCGGCCCTTCGTTTTCTCTTTCCTTTTTACCGCGTTTCTTTCAATGAATCCCAAACAAATGCTGCTGGGGCTGACGGCCTCGGCGTTCGTGGGCGGCGCTGCGGCGCTGGGTGGTTATAAATTGCTGGAACCGGCGCCGACTGCCGTGCCAGCTGCAACGGTATATCCGCAGGTGCGCTATACCTCGACGATGCGCGACGCGGCCGTGGCGTCGGGAGCAGCCGAAGGCCTCAATTTCGTGAAAGCGGCCGAGCTGGTCACGCCGGCAGTAGTCCACATCACGTCGGAAATCAGCTCCTCACCGAATAGCGCTGGCGGCAATGGGTTCGAGATGGACCCATTCTTCCGGCAGTTTTTCGGCGATATGGGCGGGGCACACGGCAATATGCAGCGGGCGCCGCAGGTTGGGTCGGGGTCGGGTGTCATCATTGCCTCCAACGGTTATATCGTGACCAATAATCACGTCATCGATAATGCCGACAAGATCGAGGTCGTGCTCGACGACAAGCGCAAGTACACCGCCAAGCTGATCGGGACGGACCCGACGACGGATATCGCACTGCTGAAAGTCGAGGCTACTGGCCTGCCCGCCGTGCGCTATGGTAACTCAGACCAGGTGCGGATTGGCGAATGGGTACTGGCCGTGGGCAACCCGTTCAACCTCAACTCCACCGTCACGGCGGGTATTATCTCCGCCAAAGCACGCAACATCAACATTCTGCGCCGTAAGGACGGAATGGGCATCGAATCGTTCCTGCAAACCGACGCCGTCGTGAACCCCGGTAATTCCGGGGGGGCGCTGGTGAACCTGAATGGCGATCTGATTGGTATCAACTCGGCGATTGCTACCCAAACCGGTGTTTTCGAGGGCTATTCATTTGCCGTACCAAGCAGTATCGTCAGCAAAGTGGTCGATGACCTGATGAAATACGGTACCGTGCAACGCGCGCTGCTGGGAGTCAATATTCAGGAAATAGACGCCGCGCTGAAAGAAGAGAAAAAGCTGACGACCCTGAATGGCGTGTACATCGCGGGGCTGACGAAAGGCTCGGCCGCTTCGGACGCCGGCCTGAAGGAAGGCGATGTGATTCTGAACATTAACGACGTGCCGGTCAATACTTCGTCGCAGCTTCAGGAGCAGGTGGCGCGCTACCGGCCCGGCAATAAAATCAAAGTAACTTACGTGCGCAGCGGCGAAACCCGCACGTCGGAGGTGACGCTGCACAATACGACCGGCGGCACGGAGGTAGTGAAGATCGAAGACGCCAAGAGCGTCGAAGTACACGGCGCCACCTTCAAGCCGCTTTCCTCGGCGGAGCTATCGAAGCTGGGGTTGGACGGCGGAGCGAAAATATCAAACGTGAAAAAGAGCGAGTTCCGCGACACCGACATTCCGGAAGGCTTCATCATTACCCGCATCGACAAAAACAAAGTCCGCACGCCGCAGGACGTGCAGCGTTACCTGGCCAACCTCGACAACGGCGGCGTGCTGATCGAAGGCACCTACCCGGATGGCCAAAAGGCTTATTTCCCTATTGGGCGGTATTAAGGGTTACTGGTTGCTTGTTCCAAAAGCCAGTAATCGGAGCGAGTAACGAGAACTCCGTCACCTCAAAGCGCCCCTGCCGAATTTCGGTGGGGGCGCTTTGCTTTTCGGTACCTTTGTCTTACTCATCAACCGCTCGATCAACGCGCATTCAATCGCCTGAACGAGAAACAAAAAACCAGCAACAAGAAACGCTCAATGAAGCAGGTTCTCGACGAAGCGCCGCTGGCGCACGATATTCTAGATACGCTCCGCAACCTCGGCCTCAGCGAGATCAGCCCCGCCGCTTCTACCGGTTTGGTGTGGCTCGGCACCACGGATTCGGTTGACCGCCCGGTGCGCGAAATCCATTCGCCGGCGGATGGCCAGCGCCTGGGCGCCGTCCGGATGGCTACCGTGGCCGACTACGATGCCGTCGTGGAAACGGCTCAGGCCGCTTTTCAGACCTGGCGCCTCGTACCAGCACCCAAGCGCGGCGAGATTGTGCGCCAGATCGGCCAGAAACTCCGCGACCACAAGGACGCCCTGGGCCGGCTGGTGAGCCTGGAGATGGGTAAAATCCTGCAGGAAGGCCTGGGCGAAGTGCAGGAGATGATTGATATCTGCGACTTCGCCGTCGGCCTCTCACGCCAGCTGCACGGCTACACGATGCACTCGGAGCGCCCCGCGCACCGGATGTACGAGCAGTACCATCCGTTGGGTGTGGTGGGCATCATCTCGGCGTTCAATTTTCCGGTGGCCGTCTGGGCCTGGAACGCGATGCTGGCGGCTGTCTGCGGGGATACCTGCATCTGGAAGCCATCAGAAAAAACGCCGCTTACAGCCGTGGCCGTGCAGCATATTCTGCGCGAAGTTCTGACTGAAAATCACTTGCCGGAAGGCATCTTCAACCTCGTCATCGGCGGCCCGGACGTGGGCCAGGCGATGAGTGCTGACGGGCGCGTGCCGCTCGTTTCGGCCACCGGCTCGACGCGGATGGGGAAGGCGGTAGGCCAGACCGTAGGCGCCCGCCTGGGCCGTGCGCTGCTGGAACTGGGTGGCAATAATGCCATCATTCTGACCGAAAACGCGGACCTGCAAATTGCAATGCCCGGCATCGTGTTCGGTTCGGTTGGCACGGCTGGCCAGCGCTGCACGACCACGCGCCGGCTTATCATCCACGACTCGATCTACGAACAGGTCAAGGAGCGGCTGCTGACGATTTATCCCAAGCTCCAGATTGGTCACCCGCTGGATGCCACGACGTTGGTCGGCCCGCTGATCGACCGCGAGGCCGTGACGATGTTCACGAAGGCGCTGGACGCGGTGCAGGCTGAAGGCGGCAAATTGCTCATCGGCGGCGACGTGTTGAGCGGCCCCGGTTATGAAAACGGCACCTACGTGACACCAGCCATCGTGGAGGCCGAAAACCATTACCACACCGTGCAGGACGAGACGTTCGCGCCGATTCTGTACCTGATCCGCTACGAGGGCAGCGTCGAGAACGCAATTGCCGTGCAGAACGGGGTTCGGCAGGGCTTGTCGTCGTCGATTTTCACGGTCAATATGCGCGAGGCGGAAGCCTTTCTGTCGCACGCCGGCTCTGATTGCGGCATTGCCAACGTAAACATTGGTACGTCAGGGGCGGAAATCGGTGGAGCCTTTGGCGGTGAGAAAGAAACCGGCGGCGGGCGCGAATCCGGCTCGGACGCCTGGCGCGTCTATATGCGTCGGCAGACGAACACGATCAATTACTCGCGCGAACTGCCGCTGGCCCAGGGAATTAAGTTTGACATTTAGGCTGGTTGCTAGTCCTAATCAC
>JANPLI010000053.1:0-26355 GCA_031426455.1 Hymenobacteraceae bacterium
TCCAGGGAGGCCGTTTCCGCTGCGCCGCTAGCCAGCAGTGGCCGGCTGGCTAGCGGCGCAGCGGCCGGCGCCAGGAGCCGGGCGGCCAATACGGCCGGGGCTACATCGAGCCACACGACGCGGCCGTGCGCCAGCAGCCAGTCCATCGAAGCGTGAAAGCACGGGGTGCCGCCCCCGGTAGCCAGCACCAGAGGCGTGGCCGTCGCCACCCGTCGCAGGGTGGCAGCTTCGCGTACCCGGAAAGCGACCTCGCCTTCGGCTGTAAACAGGGCCGCGATGGACGTACCGGTTTCGGCCGCAATTACCTCATCGAGGTCCAGAAAGGGCCAATCCAGCGCCGTTGCTAGTGCCCGACCCAGCGTGGATTTACCGGAACCGGGCAGCCCGATGAGGAAAATGCGGGGTGGGTAGGCAGCGTCCGTCTCGACCGGCGCGGCGCTCATTGAACTGCCTCCGGGACTGGCTCGCGGTTGACGGTCGCCAGATCAAAAGCCGGGACGCAGACCGACCAATACTCACATTCTTCGGCGTACGGGTTCGCGTAGCGCACCAGGGCGCCAGCCCGCGTCAGCAGCGACTGCCCGGCCGTCAGCACGAGGGCTTCACCTTCCACTTCGATCACTTTCCGTCCCCGCACGACGATGGTGATTTCGTCGAACTCCGGGCGCTGCGCCGGTTCGCTCCAGCCGGGCGGGGCCACCATATGCGCCAAGCTATAGCCGGACGTGCCTGTGGAAGCCAGTCCGAGGTGTTCTTCGATCAGCTTGCCGTCGGTGGTGGGAATGCGCACTGGCGCCGTGGGCCGGACGTAGTGGCGATCAGTAGGAAGCGAGGGATAAGCCATTGAAAACGAAGCAGAAACTGTGAGTTGCTATGGGTTTCGTGACGGTTTGCCGGTTTTGTCGGACGGCGTTTGACAGGAGCCGGACACATATCGGATGACTCCGGCATTGTCGGCCATACAGGCATTGGGGTAAGTCTGGCCGTCGCAGCCGCAGACGGGCTGGTAGATTTCGGCGCAGGCTGCATCCGGCCTGATTCGGGTTGAATCTATACAGGAACTGGCCGGGCCAGCAGCCGTTTTTTCCATCCGGCAAGCGGACGCAGCAAGCAGGAGCCCTAGCGCCAGGGCACTACGGCGAGTAAGACGACGACGCAGCAGAAGGAGCAGAACCGACACAAATACAAAGATGCGCCCGGTACGACGCAGCGCCCGCCGCACCGGGGCGGGGAACGCCGGGGCGCTAACCCTCCACCGGAACCGCGCGTATAGGGCGCCACCAGGCTAGCAACGCGGGGTTTCCAACCGCCCGTTGCTTCGTAGTTTCGGCCCTACAAATCCCCCCATTTCCCCCATTTATCAAGCAAGATGAGCCAGTACGAAGATTTTGATAATGACGCTTTCGCCGAAGGTGAAGACCGCGACACCGCCGGTAAAGTGATTCTGGCAGCCCTGGCTGGCGCCGCTGCCGGCGCCGTAGTGGGCCTGTTGCTGGCCCCTGACAAAGGAGCTAATACGGTTGCCTCGCTCCGGGCCACGGCCGGTCGCTACGGCGAGCAGTTAGAGGGTACGCTGAAAAAATATGTCGAGAAACTCGAAGACCTGGGCGTGACGGGTGCCGGCGCTTCGTTGGCGCTCAAAGGCGATTGGAACGAGTTGAAAGGCCAGCTAAAAAGTCAATATGCTGACCTCACCGACGACGACCTGACCTACGCCGAAGGCCAGGCCGACACCCTGGTGGGCAATATTCAGCGCCGCCTGGGTAAAACCAAGCGCGAAGTCGTGCAGCTGCTGAACGACCTCGGGTAGAAGCCTGCGCCGCCTGCAAAGGCGCCAAAAACCGGGGGGGGGCAAAACATTTTGAAAGCCCCCAACGGTTTTTGGGTTCGGCGCGCTTATATTTGACAACGCATTGCGAAACCGGTGCGTTAGAGGCCCCGATGCGGTCGATGGCGTTTGTCATTGGTCACCTCCAGTAGCCGCCCGTTTCCGGAATCGCCTGCTTGATTTTGTAACGTTCACCCCTTTACTTTTCCAAAAGATGAGCAATAAAAAAGTTCTGATCTCCCTGTTGGCTGGCGCGGCCGCTGGCACCATCGCCGGTTTGCTGCTGGCCCCGGATTCCGGCAAAAACTCGCGCACGAGCCTGAAAAACTCGGCGACGAAAATCGGCGATGATCTGAAAACGAAGTCCTCGAAGTGGACCTCGGACCTCGACCGCATCGTGCGCGACGGCTTGGCCAAAGTGCAGGATGCTTCCGCGAAGCTGAATGTCGGCGAGTTGGTGGCTTCCGGCAAGAAAAGCGCTGAGGATCTGCTCGGCTCATTCTCTTCGGAAGTGAGCGGCAAGTCGGGCGGCAGCAGCGTCAAAGCGACGGCCGAAACCGCTGCCGTGCAGAGCGAAGCCCATACGAACCCAGGCACGTCGCCCAGCTAGTAACGGGGCCGCTTGAAACAAGTGGCTTTCCTGCCCCATAAAAAGCCCGCTGCGAGAATTCGCAGCGGGCTTTTTTATTTTCCGACCGACAAGTAAGACGCCTCTACGCCTCCTCGCTCGGTTCGATTTCCACTCTAGGCGGCAGCACCCGAAACTTTTCGTAGTTGGCATCGTCGCGCCAGAAAGCGCGGGCGCGGCGTTGTTGCTCCTCCAGAAAATTTTCGTCCTGTTTCAGCGCCCGCCACTCGCCGAAACCAAGGCGCTCGCAAAGGCGGTAGAAAGCATCGGCCTGCCCCTGATTACCCTTGATGCGCACCAGGGCCGACAATAAGGGTCGGTCGGCCTGATGTTCAATGGTGGTGATCTCGGCGATCATCTCCAGCAGGCGCGCGCGCTCGTGCGAGGACTCCAGGTTCAGGCCCAACTCGGTTTCGTTGTTGAGCGTCAGGAGCGAAATGGTACCGCCCATAGTGCGGGCCAAACGAATCAGCGCGTGACGAACGCGGGAATGAGGCATACGGAAGGCCCGGGCAATAATAGCCGGACAGCGACAGGTGGGAGAAACAGGCCCGACGACCAAAACCAAGGGCCGGGCAGAAACAAGACGTTCGACCGGCCGCAGGCCGCCAACCGGCGCCCCGCAGCGCGGCGGCACTGCAAAATAACGCCCCTTCTCCGTATTTACGCTGCCTCCGCCTCTTGCCGGGTGGACGCTAACCTGGCGCCCGCGTTGAAATAGGCGCTGGGCGGGCGGCGCGGGCAGAGTTGCCTCAGCGGCGGGTCCGCGCCTGTCGCCGCCGGTTCAGTTCGCGCTGAATCAGCAGAAACTCGCGCGATGACTGCCCGGCGATGGCCGTGTTTTCGTCAGCACGGCGCAGCAGGTAGGGCATTACGGCCTCTACGGGGCCGTAAGGCACGTACTTGGCCACCCGGTAGCCACCGTTAGCGAGGTTATAGGACAGATTGTCGCTCATTCCGTAGAGCTGCGCAAAGTAGATGCGCGCATCGTCCGGCGCGATATTGTGCTGGTGCATCAGCTCGGTCAGCAGCTTGCTGGACGCCTCGTTGTGGGTGCCGGCGCAGATGGCCAACCGGTCGAGGTGTTCGACGGAGAAGCGCAGCGCGTCGTCGTAGAGCTGGTCCGTGGCGGCTTTCGACGGATTCATTGGGTTGGCATAACCCTGTTTTTCGGCGCGGCGGGTTTCCTTCTCCAGGTAAGCGCCGCGCACCAGCTTGGCCCCCACGTGAAAGCCTCCGGCCGTGGCCTGCGCGTGGTCGGCCTGGAAGGCCGCCAGGCGGTCGTGCCGGTAAAGCTGATACGTGTTGTAGATCAGGACTTTCTCGCGGTTGTAGCGCCGCATCATCTCCAGCGCCCATTGGTCGATGGTTTCCTGCATCCAGCTTTCCTCGGCATCGATGAACACGCGCACCCCCAACTCGTGCGCCCGCCGGCAGATAGCGTCGGTGCGGGCCAGCCCGCGGTCGAGGGCGGCCTGCTGGTCCTGGGTCAATGGTTTGCCGCTCTGGGCGCGGGCCAGCAACTCGGAATCCGCCAGACCCGTGACTTTGAACACCGAAAACGGAATCTGTCGCTCGCCGGCCTGTGCGGCCATTTCGACGGTGGCGCTGATTTCGCGTTGGGTTCGGTCGAAAGACGCTTCGTCGCCTTCGCCTTCCACGGAATAGTCGAGGATGGTGCCGATGCCGAAACGCGCCAGCTCGGCGATCACCGGGCGGCACTGCTGAATCGTTTCGCCGCCGCAGAACTGCTTGAACACCGTTTGCCGGACGGCCCATTTCGTGCCTGGCAACCCCAGCCGGAACGCGCCGCGCAGCAGCGCGCCGCCCGCCTTCACGGCTACGTTCGAGTTCATCGTGGCGAAGAGGGCGTACATCTGTCGCAGCTCCGAATCCGACTTGGACGCAAACGCCACTTCCGTGTTTTCAAACGAAAGCGGCCCGGCCGGCGAACCGGAAGCGGAAGAAGGCGTAGCGGCGGCGGAGGGGCGAACGGGCATCGGAAGCAACAGGAGATAAGCGTTGAGCAAAGTTAAGCCGGAGGCACCCGGTGCCGGGCAACGGCCACTCCAGAAACAGCCAACCGCGTCGGGCGTTCGGGGTTAGGGGCTGAAAGCACAACTTTTGAGGAAGCACAGAAAAACCGCCCTCGTCGGTAGTCCGGCCATAAGGCCCGACTACCGACGAGGGCGGCATCAAACTCAAACCGATGCGCTATGGCCGGCTGACGAGCAACCGCTGCCGTACGGGGGCAGCACCGGGCAGGTGCAGGCGCAAGGTGTAGACGCCCGCCGCCAGGTCGGTCAGCGGCAACCGGAGCTGCGTCGAACCGGCACTTACGGCGCGGGTTTCCCGGCGCACGGTCTGGCCCAGCGCATTGATGATCAGCACTTCGGCCAAGCCCGCCGTGGTGGCTTCCGCCTGTAGCGTGACGGCGGTGGTAGCCGGATTCGGGTACAGCGTCAGGCCCGTGCCGGCCGGGCGTTCGTGGGCCAGGCCGGTGGGTTGCTGCACCAGCGTGGTGGCTTCGTTGGTGGATACGGGCGCGTTGAAGTCGAAATAAATGTGCGCCGTGTTCGGAATCACTTCGCCCGCCGTTACGGTGGGTTGCGGCGTGATGCGGAAGCGTACGAAACCCTGGGAGCGGAGCAGATCGACGCTGGTGTGGGGCAGGTTGATGCGCGGGAAGCGCACCGTCAGCAGGCCCTCGCCGTTGAGGCTCCAGTTGCAGTTGTGCGACTGCGCGATGAGCTGCACCGTATTGATTTGCAGCTTGCTGAGGGGCAGCGAATCGCGGATCAGGACGGTGAAGGCCGTGTCAGTGCCGAGGTTCTGAAACCGGATCGTGTAGTCCAGCGGCTCACCCGCGGAGACTTGTGCCGGCGACAGACGGATATGGTTGACTTCGATGTCGTTAGGGTCGTAGGAGCCCGTAACGGTCTGGCGGAGAGTGTCGCGATTGTCGCGCGGCACTACGTCGCCGGTGGCAAACAAATCGGCGCTGGACGTCAGCACCGTGCCCAGCGGCACGTTTACCGGCAGGCTGGCCTGCATATCGAAGGAAAAGCGCCCAAACGGTTGGATAGCGGCGGGCAGACGCCATTGAAGCCGCTGGCCACGCACGGTGGCCGTGCCCGACGAACTGATGTATTGCAGGACGGTGTCGAGGTGAACCGTCAGCAGGGAGTCGGGAAAGCTGAACACCGTGGTACCCACGTTTTCGATGGTGGCCCGGTAGCGGGTGATGAAGCCGGGCCGGGCGGGTGTGTAGGGCGTCAGCGTGAGGCGCACATCGCGGACGTTGAAGTCCGGGGCGATGCCGAAGGGGCGGTCTGGAGCTTCCTGGCCGTAGTCGCTGAAACGCCCCGTATAGGCACCGCTGAGGGGCGCCGAGAGGTGGTAGTACCGCGGCAGGTACGGCATCGTGACGCGGTAGGCGCCGGTGTCCGTGTAGATTTTATAAATGCCGGTGGCATAATTGCTGACCCGGCGCTGCACGGTTTCCACCACGGCGGCGGTGCCCTGAAACAAGCCTTCGTTGGCATTTTGAACACCGTCGTTGTTGGCATCGAGGAAGATGAAGCCGCTGACCGGGCAGCCGGGGTCGAGGCGCACGAGGTGCATCGTCATCACGCCGTTGAAGCGGTCCTGGGTGGTGATGCCATCGAAGGAAAGCTGGTAGTCAGTACTGCCCATAAAGAAGAGGCTGCCGCGGTCGCCGAGCACCAAGCCTCCGTCGTAGTTGTAGCCGAGCTGTGAGTCGTTGGTTTTCACCCAGCGCGCGTCACCCTGCGCGGTGCAGCTCACGATCACTGCTTGGGTGGTACCGTGGTTTTCGACGGTGAACGGGGGGATGCGGATGCGGTTTCCCGCGAAGGAGATCGTGAAATACAGGTTGTCCTGGGCATCGATCAGCACCCGGCCGAGCTGACTAAAGAAAGGGCCGAAACCAGGCGGTTGCGGGTCGCCACTGAACCGTTTGAGCCAGAGCGGCTGCCCGGCAGGGCTGATTTTCAGCAGAAAGCCGCTGGAATCCAGCGAAGGCGGCAGCGTGGCCACGGTTAGGGGTCCCTGCGCACTACCCGTGGCGAAGGTGTTGCCCTGCGAATCGGTGACGGTGCTATTGCCGGCAGTATAATCCGGGCATAAAACGGGAATCGCCCACTGTGCATTCCCAACCGCATTGAGGTGCGCCACGAAGGTGCTGAGATTCGACACGGTAGCGGGCGCTTGCAGGTAAATGGGCGCCCCGGGAGTGTTCGGAAACGATATTCCGGCCGTGTTATTAAACACCCCGGTCAGCGTCATTCCACCCTGCGCGGGCAAATTGATGTCGGCGATCGTCCCACCACCCCCAAGCTGAGAAACCAGGCTGAACGTGCCGGACTCGTCCCACTTGCCGACGAATACCGTCGCCGTCGTCGACCACAGCGCCATTCCGGCGAAGGTGGTGATGCCAGAGGTCGTGCAACCGGCGTAGCAACCGCCACCGGGGGCCACGGTAAGGGCCGTGATACCACCTGCGCCGATTCCATTCAGGGTTTCGGCTACTTGCTGCACCCACCGAACGGTGCCATCAGCGTCGAAGCGGGCCAGAAAATGCCCTTTGGTGGCCACCGTATAAGGGCCCATCACGAAGGCGCTGTCATTGGCGCCAGCTAGGTATACGCCACCGGCCGGGTCCACTGCTAGGGCCTCAACGTAATCGTAACGCGGACTGCCACCCGTGCGGAGCCAGAGCAGCGTACCGGCGGGCGAATATTTGGCCACGAAGACATCGCCCGCATACGGCGGATGGGGGCCGGCTGTAACCGATTGCCCCTGCGCGGAGAGCCGCCCCGTGAACGTGCCCATTTCATAAACATTGCCGGCCTGGTCGCGGGCGATGCTTTTGCCGCCAAAGGTGTTGATGCCGCCGGTCAAGGGTTCCACCCACGCCGTGCGCTGTGCCCGCGCCGGGCTGAAGGCGCCGGCCAGCAGCGCGATGATTAGAAGAAGTCGAAACGCTTTCATCCTGAAAAAGAAAAAAACCAAGTGAGAGGAAAAGCGCCCTCCGAAGCGCCGCGCCGGCCGGACCACGGGGCTGGGGAGTGCTGCTGGGCAGACCGGCGCTTGCCCGAAAAGGCTGCTAGCCGGCATCCCTTTTTTTACAACGCCCAACGCAACCCCAACTGAATACCCGTGGTGGCGGCACGCTGGCGCAGCCCGGTTTCGGGCTTGTAAAGCGAGCGGGCCTGCCAGCGCACGGTAGGCGCTACCGAGGCACTCAGGCGCGGCGTAAGGGCGTAGTTGAGGGCCAGGGCGCCGGTCAGGGCCACGTTCAGGCGGCGGAAGGGCGCGGCCGAGGCGCGGACCTGCTCCGTTTGCCAACTGCGGCCGGCATCGGCGGAAACGAACTGGCTGCCGCCCAGGAAAAACTGGAATTGGGCACCAAGGGCCACATCGGTCCACCAACGGCTATCCGGGCGCCCGGCGCCGGGCGTGTTGGCTACTGATGCCCCTAGGCGGTAGCGCACCAGCACGGGCACCGTCAGGAAGCGGTATTCGGGGCGCAGCGTCTGGCGGCTGACGGTTTCGTGGGGCGTCAGCACGGGCGTCACGGTGGTGGTGGTGGTAACCACAGTGCCGTTCTGGTTCACGGTGGTGAAAACCGTATCGGGCCGCCGAATCCAGATCGTATCGAAGTATGCCACTTGCCCGCTGGCATTATAGCGCGGCGAAAGCTGTACCAACGAGTCGAGGCGCACGGAATAGACCGTAGTGGATGAGAAGGAGTTGGTGGTGGTGGTGGCAGTCTGGTTCTGATACCGGACGCTCACGTCGGTGCGGCGGTTGGTGAGGCGCAGTTCGGCGCCGGTGGTGGCGTAGCCCACGCCCAGACCCAGGCTCAGGCGCGGCGTCAGGGCCAGCTCGGTGCTGAGGGCGGCGCTGAAACCCGCGCGGCCGGTTTCGTGCTGGCGGCGCAGATCAAGCGTCGTATCAGCGGCGGGCGCGTTCAGGGTCAGAAAATTGCGTTCCGGCGCGAAAGCCAGCGCCACCGACCATCTGCGGGAGGGGTTGAGGGTTGGAGGGTGGGAGAGTTGGAGGGAATCGGTCACCGCCACAGCGGGCAGCTCGCTCAGTGTCCGAAGCAGCGAATCGTTGCGGTGCTGCAACGTGGCCAGCAGGCGCTGCTCGGTTTGCAGGGCCGCCACCAGTTGGGCGCGCGGCGCACGGGCCGTATCAGCGGAGCTGATAGTCAACACGATCACCTCCGGCTGAATGAACGGCACCAACGTGCCGGGCACGACGGGGCCAGCCGGGGCAGGCGTCAGCACCAACGGCACGACGGCTGCCAAAAGCGTCGGCTCGACGGGTTTCGGTTCGGGCTGGGTGCTGGCCGTCACGCTATTCGCTGCGGCTGCTGGGGTTGAAACAGGTGAAGTTTCTACTGATCCTGCCGCCGATGACACCTCACGGGTACGTACCGGCCAAGCTGACGCAGCCTTAACGGCGCGCGGCGCCGTAAAGGCCAGACTCCGATCAGGCGCAGCCGCTTGCGGCCGGGCATTCAAGGGCGCCACCACCGCCGGTGGCCTCGTGGTGGCTACCCGCAGGGGCGCGGTTTCCGGCGTCGTCAGACCGGCGTGGCCGCCCCAGCCCGCCAACAGGCCTATCAGCCCGGCCAGCAGCACGGGCCAGGCACCAACGAAGGGCCGACCAGGCCCGGGGCGGTCGGGCGGCGGTTCCGGGGCGGGTAAGCGCGCTTCAATACCCGCCCACAGGCGGTCGGATGGGGGCAAGCTGTGCGCCTGAAACTTGTCGCGCAGCAGATCATCGAGGGGGGCGTCTTCGGCGTCGTTCATCGCGAAGGGGGGAAAACCGGCGAGGCCGGTGTGAAGGCAATTCGTTCTTTTTCCTGGTCGTGCAACAGCGCCACCAGCCGGCGGCGGGCCTTGCTGAGTTGCGCTTTGGAGGTGCTTTCCGTGATACCCAGTAGCTCCCCGATTTCCGCGTGGGCGTAGCCGTCCACGGTGTAGAGCAGCAGCACGAGGCGGCAACCGTCGGGCAGCAACTCGATCAACGCCAGCACTTCATCGGCGGAAAGACGGGCCAGGGCATCGCTTTCCGGGGCAGGCAGGTGGTGGTGCGTATCGTCGAGGCGGTCAGTCAGTTGGCGCAGCGCGCGGTGGCGGTGCCAGGCGTCGATGGCCGTACTAACCACGATGCGCCGGATCCAGCCTTCGAGCGAGCCGTCGCCCCGGAAGTTGTCGAGGTACGTGAAGACCTTCACGAAAGCGTCCTGCAACACATCTTCGGCTTCGGGCAGCGACGCGGCGTAGCGCCGCGCCACGGCCAGCATCGTGGGCGCGTAGCGGGCGTACAGGGCGCGCTGCGCCGCCGGCTCGCGGCGGTGGCAACGGGCCAAAAGCAGCGCAAGGTCGGGGGGCAGCATCCGGGGGCGGAAGGTCGGGCACAAACGGCGAAAACCGCCGCCTTACGGGGCAGACCGGCCCCGCCCCGAAAAGGCTGCCGAAGAGGCCGACTTTTTTTCGCCCGACCTTCGCGTTGCGAGTTGCGGGTTTCGAGTAGCGAGTAGCGCGTGGCGCGTTTCTGGGTCGTTCGGTTGAGCACAACCAAAAACGAACAACCAAAAACCAAAAACGAACAACCAAAAACGAACAACCAAAAACCAATGCCCACCTTCCACGTCCGGCACCTTGGCCTGCTGCCTTACGAGGAGGCGTGGGCGTATCAGGAGCGGCTTTTTGCCGAGTCATTGCGGCTGAAAACGGCCAACCGCGCGTTGGCGCCCGCCGATCAGGTGCTGCCGCCGCATTACCTGCTCACCGTCGAACACCCGCCCGTGTACACCCTGGGCAAGAGCGGTAAGGCCGAACACCTTTTGCTCGACGACGCCGGCCTGGCCCGCGTGGGCGCCACCTTCGTGCCCATCAACCGGGGCGGCGACATTACTTTTCACGGCCCCGGCGCGCTCGTCGTGTATCTGCTGCTCGACCTCGATCAATTTTTTACCGACATTCACCGCTACTTGCGGACCCTCGAAGAAGCCGTGATCCAAACTCTGGCCGAGTACGGTTTGCGGGCGGGCCGCATTGCGGGGCTGACGGGCGTCTGGCTCGACTTTGAACCGGGCGCGCTCAACCCACGCAAGATCTGCGCAATGGGCGTTAAGGCCAGCCGCTGGGTCACGATGCACGGCCTGAGCCTGAACGTGAACACCGACCTGACCTATTTCGACTACATCGTGCCCTGCGGCATCCCTGACAAAGCCGTGACTAGTATGCAAGCGGAACTGGGCGCCTCCGTGCCGCCGACGGCTGTCCGCGACCGTCTCGTTCATCACCTCGCCGACCAGTTCGGCGCCACCCTGGCCGTCGGCAGCGACGGCGTTTTTCCTGCCTGATGCCCGCGCCCGCTGCTTCGCCTGATTCCGCCTCCGACAACACCGACCTCCTCCGGCGCCTTTCGCCGCGCCGCATCATTCTGCCCGTCGTCATCGGTCTGACCGTGGTGGGCGTGATGTTCTGGCGCTCCTACGAACCGGGTGCCCTCGCGCCGCTGGCCAACGCCCACCTGGGCTGGCTGCTGGCCGCGCTGGGCGTCCTGGCCGCCCGCGACTTCGGCTACATCTACCGCATCCGCGAGTTGACGCACCGCGCGCTTTCCTGGCGGCAAAGCCTGGACGTGATTATGATCTGGGAACTGGCTTCGTGCGTGATGCCCTCGGCCGTGGGCGGCACCACAGTGGCCACCTTCATCATTGGTAAAGAAGGCGTTCCGTTGGGTAAAAGCCTCGCCTACGTAATGGTGACGGCGATGCTCGACAACCTCTACTTCGTGGTGCTGGTGCCGATTGTGCTGCTCGTGCTGGGCCACGAGGGGCTGTACCCGGAAGAGTCGGCCGCGCCCGCTACGGTGCTGCTTTTGCAGGGCGGGCTGGCCGTTTCCTACGTGCTGGTGCTGTTTTATTCGGGCCTGATGCTCTACGGCCTCTTCGTAAACCCCGTGGGCGTCCGGCGGCTGATCGTGCGGGTGTTTTCGATCCGGTTTCTGCGGAAACGCCGGCTGTGGGCTTATCAACAGGGCCACGAGATGGTGAATGCCAGCCAGGTGCTGCGCGACTCCGACTGGCGCTACTGGGCGAAGGCCATCGGCTCGACGGCCTTCGTCTGGACGGCGCGCTACCTCGTCATCAACACCCTGATTGCCGCCTTTGCCCCCACCTCGCTGGCCGAACACGGGATGATTTTTTCGCGCAACATCATCTACAAAGTAGTACTGCTGGTGGCCATCACACCCGGCGGCGCGGGCCTGGCCGAAGTGGCCTTTCCGATGTTCTTCCAGCGGTTCATCGGCGCCCCGACGATGGTCAACTTCATCGTCCTGCTCTACCGCATCGTCACGTACTACCTCTACCTGCTCCTCGGGTCGTTCTTTCTGCCCCGTTGGGTACGCCGGGTCTTTGGCCCCGGACAAACAGTAAGTGCGTAACGCTGAGCACGAAGCGACCTACGAGCGACCATAAAAACGGAGCGCCGACCAATGGTCGGCGCTCCAACAGCCCAAAAAACGGAACGCTGTCCACTGGTCAGCGCCACCTTACCTTTTACCGCCTGCCTTGTTGCGTGAACCGCTCCAGATCGGTGACGCTGGACTCGAATTCGAAGGCGGCGTTCACTTTGAAGTAGTTCTGCGGGTCGCAGCAATGGGCGTAGGCGAACTTGGCAAAATCGAGACGGGAGTTTTCAAACTCGAACGTACGTAGCACGCGCGTCACGTCTTCGGCCAAAATAGTGGCTGCGCTCACGGCCTGTTTAGCGACGCTGAGGCGGGTGTTTTCAAAATCACGCTGCCGGATCGTAGCCAGCAGCGCCTCCACGTCGGCCGGGGCCAGCAGATTGGCGCACGCTACGTTGGTCGGCGCCTGATAATAACCGCCTGTCTGCGGCTGGCCGGGCGGGTAACCACTGGGCTGCTGATACCCGCTCAGGGCGGCGTACGATACGCGGGTAAGCCGCATCCGCCCACCCCGTGGGAAAGCATCCAACTCGTAAACCGACTCGAAATCCGGCGCAAACCACGCCTGCGTGCGGAAACCGGTAACGCCCATTCCGAGGCGGCGCCCCGGAAATCGGAATTCAAGCCAGTGGTAGCCGCCCGTCATCACGGGCAGCACGACCGCGTTGGCCGGGCGCCCCAGCGGCGCGCCATCGAGAAATACTTCCATCACCTCGCCAGCGCGAGTGTAGATGCGCCCCTGCGCAACCCCTTGCGCGCGGGCCGGAGCGAAAGCAAGCAGGGCAAAAGCCAGCGCCAGGGTAAGCTGCCGGGCGGAAAACAGGAAAAAACGAGTCATCAGAAAACAATAAATGAGGAGGATGGCGCGCCCCAGCCAAATCCTGTGCCGAGCGAGACTGAGTGACTGAGTGGGACTGAGTGACTGAGTGACTTTTTCCTATTACGCCCAATACCAAACACCTAATACCCAACGCCCTCGTCGCTCCGCGACTTGGTTGCTGCGGGGCAAAGCCCCTGGCTACACCCTAAACCCTTACTAAACCCTACACCCCAAACCCTAAACCCTTACCCCGTCCCTTTCTGGCGAGCTTGCCACTGCTGGGCGAACGAACGGGGCGCCGCCGTGAGCGGGGCGCGCTTGTCGGTCCAGCCGCTTTGGCGCAACACCCAGCCCAGTACCCAATTCTTGACGCGGCCGGGCGCCAGATCGAGCAGCCCGCGCGAGAGCATTGCCCGCTTCCAGAGACCGATCAGGCGTTTTTCCTGCGGCCCACCGTGGCCTTCCTGCACACTCTGTTTACGATTGAGCAGCAGCAGGTTATGGAGATTAATGCGCACCGGACACACGCTCGTGCAGGCGCCGCAGAGCGAACTGGCAAAGCTCAGGTGCTGGTTTTCGGCCATTCCGTCAAGGTGCGGCGTGATGACCGAGCCGATGGGGCCGGAGTACGTCGTCTCGTACGTGTGCCCACCAATATTGCGGTACACGGGGCACACGTTCAGGCAGGCGCCGCACCGGATGCACTGGAGCGCTTCGCGACGGTCGGGCTGGGCCAGCAGTTCGGTGCGGCCATTGTCGAGCAGCACGACAACCATCTCGTCGGGCCCGTCGGTTTCGTTGGGCTGGCGCGGGCCGCTCAGGATCGTGTTGTACACCGTCACGGGCTGGCCCGTGCCCGAAGTGGCCAGTAGTGGCCAGAACAGGTCGAGGTCATTGACGCTCGGCAGTAGCTTTTCGATGCCCGCCACCACCAGGTGCAGGCGCGGAAACGTGGTGGACAGGCGCCCGTTGCCCTCGTTCTCGGTGATGGCGATGGCGCCCGTATCAGCCAGCAGAAAGTTGGCGCCGGTTACGCCCACGTCGGCGGCGGTGTATTTCTGGCGCAGCAGGCGGCGGGCCGTCAGCACCAATTCCTGGGCATCGTCGGTGAGCGGGATGCGCAGCTTCTGGTGAAAAAGCTGGGCGATATCCTCCTTCGAGAGGTGCATCGCGGGCGTCACGATGTGGTACGGCCGCTCATTGCGGAGCTGGACAATGAACTCGCCGAGGTCGGTTTCCACCGTTTCGACGCCGTTCTTGTCGAGGAATTCATTGAGGTGAATTTCCTCCGTACTCATACTCTTCGACTTCACGGCCAACTTCGCGCGCCGCTTATGGAGCAGGGCGCCGATCTCGCGCAGGGCGTCGGCAGCGGTGGCGGCCCAAATCACCCGACCGCCGCGCGCCGTGAAGTGGCGCTCCCACTCAATCAGGTACTTATCGAGATTGGCCAGCACCGTGGCCTTCACGTGGGCGGCGCGCGAACGGGCCAGCTCGTGATCGGCCCAGCCGGTCATTCCCTTCGCCACGGCCACGTCGTACTTGCCGATATTAAAGCGGATCACGCGGCGGTGCGCGCGGTCGAACGCCTTCTCCTCGGAGTCGCGCAGGAACTGGTAGTGTTTGGCGGAGACGGCCATAGTGCAAAGGTAAACCCGGCCCCGCACGGGCTAGGCCGTCCGATAACAAGCCACTCTACAAAACCCCCATCTCTTTCAGACTTTTTTCGGCTGCCGCCTGCTCCGATGCCTTCCGCGAGAGCCCCGCGCCGGCGGCCACGAGCTTTTCTTCGATGAAGACTTCGGAGCGGAACTCCGTGGCCCCGCCGCTGCGCTCCTGGCTCCGCAGCTCGAACCGGATGGCCCGGCCCTGCGCCTGCGCCCACTCGATCAGCTTGCTTTTGAAGTTGGCGGTGGTGGAAGCCAGCGTCGCCACATCGATGTAGGGCTTGATCAGCTTTTCCAGGATGAAAGCCCGCGTCGGGCGATAGCCTTGGTCGAGGTACACGGCGCCCACCAGCGCCTCCAGCGCGTTACCGTTGAGCGAACGGTTGCGGCCCATCTGCGACCGGTCGGCCTTGATCAACTTATCGATGCCCACACGTACGGCCAGCAGGTTCAGGCTCTCGCGGTTCACGATCCGGGAGCGCATCTCCGTTAGAAAACCTTCGGCTTCGTAGGGAAACTTGCGAAACAGGTATTCGGCCACCACCGCCCCCAGCACGGCGTCGCCGAGAAATTCGAGCCGCTCGTTGGTGTCCACGGAACGACCGGCCACCGTACCGGGCAACGGCGCGCCCGTGCCCGATTGCCGCACGAACGACGTGTGCGTCAGGGCCAGGTGATACAGATGCAGTTGCCTGGGCGCGGCGCCAGTAATGCGCGTCAATGCCCGCGCAAAAGCGCGTTCCGCCGAAGATCGAAAAAGGGCGCTCAGCACAAGGCCTACGGGTACGGGTAAAAAAGGAGCGAGGAACGGGGGCCACGACGGCCGCCCGCAACACCGGACCGGAATAAGGCTCCGGCCCGGCTGCACCGGCGTCTAGCGGCTGGCCTCTGCGTAGTACTCGAAGAAGTACGGCAGCGTTTCGATGCCTTTATAATAATTGAAAACGCCGTAATGCTCGTTTGGCGAGTGGATATTGTCCGAATCGAGACCGAAGCCGAGCAGCACCGAGTCGATGCCCAGTTCCGATTTGAACATCGCCACGATGGGAATCGACCCGCCCCCGCGCGTCGGAATCGGCGTCTTGCCGAACGTAGTTTCCATTGCGCGGGCGGCGGCGCGGTAAGCCACGGAATCGGTGGGCGTCACCACCGGCTCGCCGCCGTGGTGCGGTTTCACTACCACCGTGACGCCGGCCGGTGCCAGGGCGCTGAAATGAGCCTGAAACTTGGCTGTGATGTCCTCGGACCGCTGATTCGGCACCAGGCGCATCGAAATCTTGGCGTAGGCCTTCGACGGCAGCACCGTTTTGGCGCCTTCGCCGGTGTAGCCGCCCCACATCCCGTTCACGTCCAGCGTGGGGCGGATAGAGGCCCGCTCCGGCGACGTATAACCCGCCTCGCCGCCGGTGGCGCCCACGGCCAGGTCGGCGCAGTAGGCGGCCTCGTCGAAGGGCGCGCGGGCCAGCTCGGCGCGGGCTTCCATCGTCAGGTCCTGCACGTCGTCGTAAAAACCTTTGACCGTGATGCGGCCGTGCTCGTCGTGGAGCGAGGCAATCATCTTGCTCAGGGCATTGATGGGGTTCACCACGGCGCCGCCGTACACGCCGGAGTGCAGGTCGCGGTTCGGGCCGGTGACTTCCACCTCGTGGTAGCTCAACCCACGCAGGCCGGTTTCGATGGACGGCACGTCGTTGGCGAGCATCGACGTGTCCGAAATCAGAATCACGTCAGCGGCCAGCTTGGCCTTGTTGGCCTGCACGAAGATGCCAAGATTGTTGGAGCCGATTTCTTCTTCGCCCTCGATCATCAGCTTCACGTTGCAGGGCGCGCCGCCGGTGGCCAACATCGCTTCCACGGCCTTGATGTGCATATAAACCTGGCCCTTGTCGTCGCAGGCGCCGCGCGCGTAGATTTTGCCGTCCACGATCACCGGCTCGAAAGGCGGGGAGGTCCAGAGGTTCAGCGGGTCGGCGGGCTGCACGTCGTAGTGGCCGTACACCAGCACGGTGGGCTTGGTGGGGTCCGTGATTTTCTCGCCGTACACGATGGGGTTGCCAGCGGTCGGGCAGATTTCCACCTGATCGAGGCCGGCTTCGCGCAGGCGCTGAGCCACCATTTCGGCGCAGCGCAGCACGTCGGGCTTGAACTTGGCATCGGCCGAAACCGAAGGGATGCGGAGCAGGTCGAGCAGCTCGTCGAGAAAGCGCTGCTGATGGGTCTGGAGGTACTGGGTAGTGGCGACTGACATTGATTGGGACTTGCGGAAAGTGGCTATCGGGCGAGGGGTGATTCGCCCCGACAAAATAACGCCCCGCGCGTCTCTTACGCCCCGAATCCGGGGCGCCGGGGCCCTAAAAACATCCGCCCCCGACCGGTCCGCTGCCGAAGCAGTTGACCAGCCGGGGGCGGACGTTCGTTTGGCGGCGGCGGCTTACAGCCCGAAGGCGGCCTTCACCTGGTCCACGTAATCGAGTTTTTCCCAGGTAAACAGCTCGACTTCCACTTCTTTCGTCTGGCCGCCGGGCGCCGTGAATTTCTTCGTCACCGTGCGCGGATCGCGGCCCATATGGCCGTAAGCGGCGGTTTCGGAGTAGATCGGATTGCGTAGTTTCAGGCGCTGCTCGATGAAATAGGGCCGCAGGTCGAAGAGCTCTTCCACCCGGCGGGCGATCTCGCCATCGGTCAGTTTTACCTTACTGGTGCCGTACGTATTCACGTACACGCCGCACGGCCGGGCCACGCCGATGGCGTAGGAAACCTGCACCAGCACTTCGTCGGCAAGGCCGGCGGCGACCAGATTCTTGGCGATGTGGCGCGTGGCGTAGGCTGCCGAGCGGTCCACTTTGCTGGGGTCTTTGCCGGAGAAAGCACCGCCGCCGTGGGCGCCTTTGCCGCCGTAGGTATCGACGATGATCTTGCGCCCGGTCAGGCCCGTATCGCCGTGCGGCCCGCCGATGACGAACTTGCCCGTGGGGTTGATGTGGTACGTGATCTGGTCCGTGAACAGCGCTTGCAGCTCCGGCGTGAGACGGGCCGTGGCGCGCGGAATCACGTACTCGATCAGGTCCCGGCGAATCTGGGCCAGCATTTCGGCGTCGGGCGCGAAGTCGTCGTGCTGCGTCGAAACCACGATAGTATCGATGCGGACGGGCTGGTTGTCGTCGGAATATTCAATTGTGACCTGCGACTTGGCGTCCGGCCGCAGGTACGTTACGCGGTCGTTGGTGCCCGCTTCGTTCTCGCGGCGCACGGCCGAGAGTTCTTCCAGAATGCGATGGGCCAGGTCCAGGGCGAGCGGCATATATGACTCCGTTTCGCGGGTCGCGTAGCCGAACATCATTCCCTGGTCGCCGGCGCCCTGGTCTTCGGGGTTGGCTTTTTCGACGCCCTGGTTGATGTCAGCCGACTGTTCGTGAATCGCCGACAGAATGCCGCACGAATTAGCCTCGAACATATAAGCCGCTTTCGTGTAGCCGATCTTACGGATCACCTCGCGGGCAATCTGCTGTACATCCAGGTAGATACTCGATTTGACCTCCCCGGCCAGCACCACCTGCCCGGTGGTTACGAGCGTCTCACAGGCCACTTTAGCCTGCGGGTCGAACGCTAAGAAGTTGTCGATCAGCGCGTCGGAAATCTGATCTGCGATCTTGTCAGGGTGCCCTTCGGAAACCGATTCCGAAGTGAACAGGTAGGGCATAATGAAAACGGTTTAATGCGCCCCCGTCAGAGGCACGGCGCAAAGGTACACGTAGGGGCGGACGGATGGCCGGACGGTTAGGGTTTAGGGTTTAGGGGTTGGGGGTTTAGGGTTTAGGATTTAGGAGTTGGAGCCTGGGTTATTGACGGCCCTGCTCTCCATTCCTAAAACCTAAAACCTGAAACCTAAACCCAAAACCCGATACTCAACGTGGGCGGCGTTCAATTGGGTGATCAGCTTTAAGAATGCATCTTCCATCGGGTATCGGCAGGGGAGTATTGGCAGGGTTGGCGAGCCGGATGGCACGGGCGCGTTCGCGTAGCCGCAGGGCGCGCCGGAGCCGCTCTTCGGGCGTCAGGCTCCAGTAATACTGCCGCATTTGGGCATCGGCAGCAGCTTTGTCGGCGGTTTTGAAGACGGCTGTCCGTTGGGTTTTCATACTGAAAGCAGGTGAACGATGGGGGCGGAAACTTACGGTCGCAACTCCCGCTCGAACAGCGCCAGGATGCGGCCGTACTCGTCGGCCCACGAACTGGGTTCCACGAAAGCGTGGTCCTCGACCGGATAGACGGCCATTTCCCAGCCGGTTTTGCCCAACTCGATCAGGCGCTGCGACAGGCGGACGACATCCTGAAAGTGTACGTTCGTGTCCACCATTCCGTGGCAGATCAGCAGCGGCTGCTTCAGGCCTTCGGCAAAGTAAATCGGCGACGAGCGGCGGTAGGCCACGGAATCGGTCTGCGGCTCGTTCAGGATATTGCTGGTATAGCCGTGGTTGTAGTGCGCCCAGTCGGTCACGCTCCGCAGGGCGGCGCCGCACCGGAACACGTCGGGCTGCGTGAAGAGCGCCATCAGCGTCATAAAACCGCCGTAGGAGCCGCCGTACAGACCGATGCGCTTCGCGTCCACGCCCTGGGTCGTCGTCAGCCAGCGGGCGGCGTCTACCTCATCATTCAGGTCGTTGCCGCCCATCCAGCGGTAGATGCCGGTGCGGAAGGCGCGCCCGTAGCCGGCCGAGCCGCGATAGTCCACGTCCAGCACAGTGTAGCCTTTGTCGGCCAGCAGGTTGTGAAACTGGTACTCGCGGAAGTAGTGGCTCCACCAGTGGTGAGCGTTCTGGAGGTAGCCGGCGCCGTGGACGAAGATCACGGCGGCGCCGTTTTTCACGCCTTTTTCGGGCCGATACAGCCGGGCGCGGACGGCCGTACCGTCGCGGGCGGTGATGGTCACCACTTCCGGCTTCCGCCACGGGTAGGCCTCGAATTCCGCCGTCGTGGAGTGCGTCACGGTACGCGCCGGAGCGCCCGGTTTCAGGTCGAACGTCACCAGTTCCCAGGGGTGGTTTTCGTCGGAATAGCGCGCGGCGGCGCGGCGCCCGTCCGGCGCAATCGTCACTTCGTAAGCCCCCGGCCGGGTGGTGATCCGCTCGCGCCGCCCCCCGTGGCGGGGCATTCGCCAGAGCTGCTTCTCGCCGGGGTCCGATTCGTTGGTAATCAGATACCACCACGCTTCGCCGGGGTGCGGCGGCACGGCGGTCTGCACCTCGAACGGGCCGCTGGTGAGGGCCGTTTTCGCGCCGGACGCCACGTCCACGGTCGTCAGGTGCGAAAAGCCGGTAGTTTCGGAGTGAAACCAGACGTGCTGCGGGTCGAGCCAGCCCAGGTTGCGTTCGGAGTCTTCGTCGTCGATACCGGGGCCGCCGATCCAGGCATCGTCGTGCTGCCGGTCGAGGGTTCGGCTGATGGTGCCCGTGGCGCCGTCGAGCAGCACGAGCCAACGGTCCTTACTATCGAGGGCGCGGAGCGCGAGCAGCGCGCGCTGGCCGTCCGGCGACCAGAACGGCCCGAACGAAAGCAGCGCCCGGCGGTGGCGGGCGGTATCCCGCGCCAGTTTCGGATACTCCTGATAGTAAGCCGGTTTATCGAACAGGCCGGGCAGGTTTTTCGGGTTGAAGGCATAGGCCGAATCGCGCGCGCGATCCAGGATGCCGAGGGCGTAGGCGGCTTGCCGGTCGCCGACTTTCGCGCGCGTCGGCACGTCCTCGGTGTAGCCGGTGGCGGTCACGAAGGCCGGCACCTGGGCTACGCGCTCGCCGCCGCCGGGCGGGGTGCTGAGGCGCCAAGTGACGAAACGGCCGTCCGGCGAAATCCGCAGCTCGTCCACGTCCTGCCCGCCGAGGTACACCGGTTTCGGGGCGTGCAGCACGCCCTGCGCCAGCTTCTTTTCCAATACTTTCGCCGCCTTCCGGTCGGCTTCGCGCTGGCGCAGCACGTCGAAAAGGGCGGTTTGCTGCCGCTGGAGGGTGCCGCGCTGCCCGGCGGGCGGGTCGGGGGCGGGCGCCATTCCCCGGCGCAGGTCGGTGAGCTGGGCGAGGTAGCCGGTGGCGGGGTCGAGCAGAAAAAGGTTGTCGCCGCGCCGGAAGGCGATGCTGGGGCCGGGTTTGGCGGCGGTCTTCGACGGCACCTCCACGAACGTCGGGCCGGACTCGTCGTCGGCCGTCAGCGTTAGGCGGCGCTCGCGTTGGCTGGTCAGGTCGAGCAGGAAAAGGTCGCCGTTGCGGGCGTACACCTGCTGGCGGCGGGCGGCATCCATCGGCCCGGCTTCGGCCACGGGCAGCGTGGCGGCGGCGCGGGCGGGCACCAGCTGCGGGGCCGCTTTCCCGCCAAAATCAACGGCGTACAGCGAATCGCGCCTGTTGCGCGCCGGGTTCCAGTTGAAGTAGATATGGCGCGAATCGGGGCTCCAGCGGATATTACTCGGCGACGTGCCCACCCAGCGGGCGGGCGCCTGCATAATCAGCGGTACGGTGAGGGTGGGCTGGGCAGGCTTAGCGGGCTGGGCCTGCACCGCAACGTGGAGCAGCAGCGCGGCGGGCAGGCAGAAAGAATGTCGAAGCGGCATCAGCGGACAAGATAACGCGGTGGCCAGCGGTACCTGCCGCTCGGGGTCGGGCGGGGCTCAACCGGTTGACGCTCGACCCAGGTGGTCAGGCATTAGCCTGCTTACTTGAAAATCTGAATCGAGAGCGGGTATGCCCACAACTCGCCGTTGTTGGCTTTGATGGCGCCGATAATCGGGAACACCACCGCCAGCAGCCCCAGCAGCGCCAGCAACGGCATACCAATCAGCACGATACAAAGGACGCCCGCCACCACCCCGTAAACCAGCGCACTCACCAGCCAGTTAGCCACCACTTTGCCGTGGGGGTCGAGGCCGGGCAGCTCGTTTTTCTTGAGTTGCCAGATGACGATGGGCACCACCAGCCCGGCAAAGGGCACCACGAAACCGGCCAGTAGCGACAGGTGCAGGAACATCGCCCACTGGCGGGTTTCCTGGTCAGCGGAAGTCAGCGTATTCATCGGATTTACAGACGATAAAAAGCGGCAACGGCACCGGGTTACAAATAAACGAACAAACGGCAGTTTTGCCAGTCTAGCACCCACCGCCCGAACTTGGGTAAGTTTGTGTGCTTGCCCCCACGCTCCTGATGCCCCCCGAACCCACCCACCTCCACCCGCCGCACGTCGAGCGCCACTTTACGGCCGGGGCGGCCGTGCGCGATGTGGTAATCGGAATGGCTGACGGCCTGACGGTGCCCTTCGCGCTGGCCGCCGGTCTGACGGGCGCGATCTCGCAGAGCAGCCTAATCGTGACGGCCGGGCTAGCCGAAATCGCCGCCGGCTCCATTGCGATGGGCCTGGGCGGTTATCTCGCCGCCCGCTCCGAAGCCGAGCACTACGCCGCCGAGTTGGCCCGCGAGGAAGAAGAGGTGCGCACCGTGCCCGACCGCGAAGCCGCCGAAGTGCAGGAAATCTTCGAGAGCTACGGCCTCTCGCCGCAGGAAAGCGCGGCCGTGGTGAGCACCCTCCGGCAGCGGCCGGACGACTGGGTGCGCTTTATGATGCGCTTCGAATTGGGCCTGGAACCGCCGGAGCCGGGCCGGGCCTGGAAAAGCGCCCTCACCATCGCCGCCGCCTACGTGGTGGGCGGGCTGGTGCCGCTGAGTGCCTACTTGTTATTGCCCCAGGACGTGGGCCGCGCCCTGCGCCTGTCGTGCATCGTGACGCTGATTGCCCTGGCGGCATTCGGCGCGCTGAAAGGGCGCTTTACGGGCGCGGGCGCGCTGAAGTCGGCCGTCCAAACGACGCTCATCGGCGGGCTGGCGGCGGCGGCGGCGTTCGGCATCGCCCGCTGGATCGGGTGATGCCGCCGCAACGCGCGGCTGTGACCAAGGCCAACGGGGTAACTTTCGACTTATGCGCTTCGCCTTGATTTTTTGCTGTCTGCTTTTGACGTTGCGCGGCGCCGTGGCGCAGTCATTTACCATCGAAGAGTTGATCAAACTGCGGACTTTGAACACGCGCAAGGCCACTGCTTTATTAACCGCGCGGGGCTGGCATCGTGACACTGCTCGGGAGCGCGCTACTACATTGAAAACAGTAGAATTCTGGCAGGCGCCCCCAGATACGACTGCCTCCAGCCGACAGGAAACCCTGCGGCGCTTTCAGTACAGGAACCGTTTCGCTGTCGTCGAATTAGCGCGTGGTGGCAGCTTGAATTCAGCGGCGCTTAAAGCACTCCTTGATGACCATAAGAAGTTCAAAGCCACCGAATATGGATCAGGCAAGCTGCGTAGCGGCGGCTGTACTTCGGAAACTTCCTACATCAGGGGCAGGATTAAAATTACATCTACCAAGTATCCGCCGCCGCCGCTCAACGACGGTACAACTGTTTACAACATCACGCCGCGAGGAATGACGGACAAAGAAGTGCAGCACGCGTTCGGGCAGTTATGAGTGGCACTCATCAGTACCCCGCCACAATTAAAACCCTATCCTCCCCACCCTGCCAAAAAACGATCAGGCGTGGACGAGGATAAAGTCAGCCGGAATGCCAAGCTGCAGGTAGAGCCGTTTCGCCAAGTCCATATTCACCTCGCGTTTGCCGTGCAACACTTCGCTGAGGCGGGTGGCGGTGATTCCCAGCAGGTCGGCTAGCTGCTTTTTGTTGAGTTGGCGCAGGTACATCTCCCGCTCGATGCGATAGATCAGCGAATCCGGGTCGAGCGGCTCGTGGCCGTGCGACTTTTCGTAAGCATTTACCACGTCGCCGAGGCGCTTGATTTCATCCAGTTGGTGCGGCTCGTGGTCAACCAGGTACTCCAGGCGCTGGAAAGCGGCTTGGTACTGTTTTTCAGTGGTAAGCTTCATCGGGAGAGACGACGTGTTACGGGCTGACGAAGTTACTTGGTTCATCATCTTCGGTTTGGTGGCATAGAACCTTTCAGCGCGAGCGTATCTTCGCAGCAGGCCGAATCCGTTTCCCGCTACCCGAATGACCCTCCGCGACCGCTATCCCCAGCTGCAAAACCCGGAGCTGGTCAAGCGCCTGGTGACGCGCGTCGTGTATGCGTCGATGGCGCTGGAAGATCAGGAGGTGCCGCTGGAGCGCGTAGCGGAGCTGGTCGAGCAGGCCGCGCGGCGGCGCGGTTTCCCGCCAGCTCCGCACCTGAACTAGACCTACACGCCAGTACTTACCAACGACGCAATGCCACAAACGCTAGCAGCCCCTGCCACCACTTTCCGGCCCAATGTGCTACGCTACGACGAACACGTGTTCGTGCTGCGCCACCGCCTTGACGGCCGCGTGTGGCAGGAAGACGAAACGTGGTTCGTGCAGTGCGAGGAGCTGGACCTGACCGTGTGGGGCGAGTCGCGGGAGCAAGCCGAAGAGGCATTCGCGTTCGGCTTTTACGCGCACTACCTCAACTATTATTTGGCCGACGATAGCCAGTTGGCGCCGGATGCGTTGGCCTACAAAAGCCAGCTACACGGGCTGATCCGCGTGGCGCTCCATCTATCATAATTGTATCGTGAAGGCGCGCGCCGTCAAAGACCTACAGCGGACCCTGCTGGCGAAGGGCTTCCGCCTGAACCCCGACAAGGGCCACCATCAAAACTACGTGCTGGAAGTGGGCGGCCTGCGCACCCGCGTCAGCACCTACTTCAGCCACGGCGCCAAAGATTACGGCGCCACGCTGATGCAGCAGGTGAAAAAGCAGTTGAAGTTTCGCAGCACCGCTACGGCCGAAGCCTTTTTTGACTGCCCGCTTACTGCGGAAGCCTACGTGGCGCTGCTACGTGAACAGCAGGATTTGTAAAGGCTGCCCACCCGGTTCGCCGAGGTGCCGGGGCTAGTGGTGGCGGATTGGCTTGCGGCGCTGCCGGCCAGAAACCCCGAAGCCGAGCCGCCCGCCTAGTTTTGCTTCTGCTGGCGCGCGGCCGGCTTGGCGGCCGCTATTCGTGCGTACCGGCTATCGTCGTTTCCTTTCGGCGAAACGAGCGCGAACGCGACAAAAACGAGCAACAAATATGAGTCAAGAGTTTTCGGTCAGCCCTGCCGGATTAACACTGGTAAAACAGCTGTTCTTTAAGCGAATAGCTAAAATGGCACTAATCATGTTGCCATTCCTTCTGCTACTGTTGCTGGTGGCGCAACCAAGGTCGGCATCCGGCGGAATTAGCGCAAAGCTTCCTGTTATGCTGGGGTCACTCCTTTTTACTGCCTCGCTGACTACAACCATCGTGTGGTTCTCCGCGCGACGCTTTAACGCCTTCTCAGCAATCTCTTACCGGTTAACGCCTGATGAACTGGAGCAGGTCGTAAACGGAAAAACAGGTAAGAGCTTGCCGCTAACATCAGTGCGGTTAATCTGGCAGTTGCCGTATGGAGCAATTATCAGTCGGAAGACAACTAACCCTATGCAAAACTTGCCGCAAGGCCAAGCTGCCGATCCAACGCATTCACAAGCGCCTGATTTTATTCTGGTGACACGCGCCACGGAACGCTACAGCGAACTAATTGGCCTTTTAGAGAGAGCAGCGCCTGAGGCTTTGCACGCCCCTTCTGCGTAGTGTGCGGGCGAAATCAAAGTGGCGCAGGTGCAAGGCGCGCGGCCGGCTTTGCGGCCGCTATTCGTGCGTAGCGGCTATCGTCGTTTCGTTTCGGCGAAACGAGCGCGTGGCAGATGTACGCGAACTAAGCCAGCTAACTACTATTAATTGATGCACGTCACCAAGTTTCTCACCAAAGGCGATATCTGGCCAACAATCGCAAGACTTTCCAGAAAGGCCAAGAAAGCTAAAGTTGTGACCGCATACTTGGGCTGGATAATTAACGAACAAAATCGTTTTCGCCTCAAAGAGGGCGACACGCTAATTGTTGCACTTAGCCCGTCAAATGCGAAAGACGGCCTGATTAATCCAGCAGTTCTCCGTGAGTTCTTAGCTCTTGGCGTGAAGGTGTATGCGTTAGCTAGCCTTCACGCAAAAGTTTACCTGTTTGACGATTCGGTGGTTGTGGGGTCAAACAATGCGTCAAGAGCATCAATGACAACGAACTTGGTTGAAGCCGCTATTTTTACAAATGAACCAAATGTTGTAGCTGAAGCAGAGACTTTTATTGATGACTTATGCAAAAAAGCGCGCCTCGTTGACGAAGATTACATCAAGGAATGCTTAGCGGTTTACAGTCCTCCTGTCAGTGCGATCACCTTTAAAGCAGAAGCTCCAGCAAGAATGTGGATGTTAAGCACCTACGATGGGGAACCAGTGGTTGGTGTCGAACAGAAAATTAAGGAACAGGGCGCCCAAGAAGCTGAGAAGATTATAGGGCAAGAGCCAACCCGGCGAATACGCGCAATTAAATTATATACCGGAAGCGCGCTAGTCACTAAAGTGAGGGAATTTGACCCAGTCATTCTGGTTCATAAATCTGGTGACAAAGTCGTACTTCGTCAGCCAGCATTTTTCGTTCATTACAAACGCGTAGCGGACTCAAACGTTGTTTTTGTTTATTTATTAGGCTCGAAAACCCCGACTGAAAAAAAATGGTCAGAGGTTAGTCAAATCCTCTTGTCAGAAAAAATCATTGATGAAGACGAGCCGCAAGGGTTGGCTAAAATTATCACTAGCAGGGCCAAGGCTTCACTTCTGATGGACTTGTTCATAACGTGATAAGTAAGCCCGCCACAATTACAAACCCTATCCTCTGAGGGGCTCCCCATTCTTTGGACAGTTTTCGGGGTTTGCTTATTGAATTGTTGAAGTTAGGGGTTTAAGTCAAGCCAGATAGATGCTGGCGGGTGTTTTGCCATCGAGTCCCTGGTGGGGACGCAGTTGGTTGTAGTAG
>JANPLI010000054.1:0-10537 GCA_031426455.1 Hymenobacteraceae bacterium
CGGGCGGAACTCAAGCGCGTGGAAATGGCGCGCGACATTGTAAAAAAAGTCGTGACCATTTTCTCCCAGCCGCTTCCGTCATGAGCCGCTACCCTCAAAACCGAATTACTGCCCGGCGGCAGTCCCTTTGCCTCGCTGGAAGAAGCACGTCTGGAAGTCGCCTGGTACCTCGACACCTACTTCAACCTCGACCGCCGCCATTCCGCGCTCGGCTACCGCTCGCCCCACCAATTTGAACACGAACTGAAAACCAACCTACCTTAGAAAACTGTCCGTTTTCACTGGACCACCCCAGTTGCCGGGCCAAGCCCACACGCGGGGCGTGACGGCCAAGGATACACGCCGGCTTGTGGAAACCAGCTTGTGGCGAGCCCGCTGAGGCACCTGGCATGAGTACCGCCCCGGTCCCCTCCGGCTACGTGCCGCTCCCCGACAAGCACACTACTGAGCAGATTGAAGTGGACCTGCGGGACAATCCGCGTTACCGATCGTTTTTAGAGAGGCCACACCCTGGTTGAGTCGATAGTTTAAGACGTATGCCCACGAGAAATACATGACACTGCACTACGGCGACTTCGCAGAGCGCCCTCTTATTCAATAACAACACGCCGTGTCGTACTGCCCAGGCTCAGCAGGTACGTGCCAGGCGTCAGGTCGGAAAGGTCGACCGTGGTCAGGGCTCTCATCAGTGGCAGGGTGCGGACGAGGCGCCCGAGCGCGTCGTAAAGGCTAGCGGTTTCGAATGGCGCACCGGCCACGTGCAGCAGGCCCGTGGTGGGGTTTGGCCAGCAGGTTAGGGCCGAGACGGGGAATGGGAAGGGCAGGCCAGTGGGGGTAGGATGGTATTGCCACATCTCACCGACGGGTGACGCAACCCCGATACCTGAACCCATATAGGCGTAGCCGTTAAGCACGAAGCCGATCAACCCTTGGCGGCGGTCCGCGAAAGGCATCGCCTCCGAATCCCAAGTGTCAAGCACGGGGTTGTACTCGAGCAGCCAGGGACTGATATTGGCGAACTTTATTCCGTAGATGTACCCGTGGCCGCTAAGCTCTAAGCCAGGCGAATACCCCCAGAACCCTGCCGGCAGGTTAGCGCGGCGGGTCCAGCGATCAGCGGCTGCATCATAGCACCAGTGTTGATTGCTGCTCCCACCCATACCGTCTATCCCCCCAGCTACATATCCTTGTCCAGCCACCACAAAGCCGGCGCTGCTGTGATTGATGCCGCCCCCGTACGACGCTTTCGCTGACCAGTGATCAGCAGCAGGGTCATATTCCCAGAAGTCGCTATGGCCGGTGCCGCCGCCCACGTATCCCTTGCCATTCAAACTAAAGCCAAAGGCTTGGTCCCGACCTCCGCCGGGCAGGTCGGCCCGCTGGCTCCACGCATTGGTCACCGGATCGTACGCATACCAATCTGCGAGGTAGGTAGTGCGGTCCAGACCTGTGCCCACGTAGCCCACACCCCCGATGGCAAGCCCCAGCGCCTGCACCCGCGCCCTACCGGGGAAGTTTGCCCGTTGGCTCCAGGTATTGGTGATCGCGTCGTAGGCCCATAGGTCGTTGTAAAACGTCAGGGTCGATGACCCATCTCTCCCGGTACACACATAGCCGGTAGTGCCGATGGCGAAGAAGGCAGCAAAGTAGCGGGGTACGGGCAGACTAGCTGAGCGCATCCATGTACCCTGTGCGCGGCCGAAAAACGAACCGGTAAGCATAGACAGCAGCAGGAAAATCTTCTTCATCGACAGGTAGGTGGATTGAGTAGGCGGTGGCCCAGCTAAATTAAACTCGATGCTTCCTTCAATGCCTTTATCGCCCTGCGCGTTGCTTATCTCTATCTCAATTGAGAACACCCCTTAGGGGCAACTTGCAGAATTTCGTTGCTTCAGTTCACCAAGCTTAGGGGTGCGAGTCGAGCCTCGTTACCCGCTAATTCATCTGATCCTGTTAAGGCGAGTTGGCTAAATAAGATCCTTCGTTTCGAGGACGAAATTAGGTGATTGGGGTGGTCCAGTGAAAACGGACAGTTTTCTAAGGTAGGTTGGTTTTCAGTTCGTGTTCAAATTGGTGGGGCGAGCGGTAGCCAAGTGCGGAATGGCGGCGGTCGAGGTTGAAGTAGGTGTCGAGGTACCAGGCGACTTCCAGACGTGCTTCTTCCAGCGTAAGCCGCTGCATTTGACAAAGTAGTCGCGGCTGCTGCGCACCGCATCGCGGTAGAGCCCGAGCGCGCCAATGCGCGGCCCCCAGCCGCCGCTCCAGGGTTTCATCCAGGCCCAGCACCACGGGTCCTGCCGGGGCAAAGACGGCCACCAGTTGGCGCAGCAGTACGCGGGCGGCCAAACGGGCCGACCAAGGGGCGTGACTCAAAACGCGGTGGTACTTGTGAAAGGCGCGCTCCTGGCTCAAGCCCACGATGCGCAGCACCGACGTGATGGTGCGTTTGCCGGGGGCGAGAATCGCGCCGGCCAGCAAGAGCTGCACGTGGGCAAACACGCGCCGACAAAACAGGCCGGCATAGGGGACGAGGACCGTCAAAAACTCGCTGGGGAAGGAGCGCATCACGATTCGAGGCTGGTTACTCAAATCTAACAGCCTCCTGCACCGCCTGTGTTGTTACACCTCCAAAACGCTAAAGTCAAGGTAACATGTTGTGTTTCCCTCGTCAGGTGAAGCTAAAATGGCGCAGCCGGCTCTGCTAACCATTACACCCCCTAGCTAGCGGGGTCGAAGGAAGTAAGCGTGCCTATAAGGTTGGCTTACTCCACCACTAACCGCCGTGCCTGTCCACCAGCCTTCACCACGTACACTCCTGGCGCAAGCCCTTCCACCGAAAGCGACACTTCCGTGTGACCGGCTCCAAGGACGGTAGAGCTCACTGTGCGACCCACGGCATCAAGGATGATGACTGAGCCGGGAGTAACACCACTCAGACGCACGGTGTGACGGGCCGGGTTAGGCGCGAAGGTGAACTGACCAGGAGCTTCCTGTTCCGTTAGCCCGAGCGGCCGGTCGAGGCGAATTACGAAGCTATGGAGTCCCGGCCCAGGCGTAACGACTTGCGAACCGAAAGTAGCGGGCACTCCTCCGATGAGTTGCCCGCCGAGATAAACAGTCCCGCCAGCGCCTACTGTCACCGAAGTGGGCTGCGCCTGGCGGTTGCCACCACCAACGGTCCACCGACCGGCGCCCGCCGCCGTAAAGCAGGCCAGGAACAGCGAGTGTCCGTTTTGCCCAACTGGGGTAGAGGAATCGAAGGCGGCCGGGCTGTTCGAGGTACCGCTTGTCAGCACATCGCCCGTCACGGGTTCTACTGCCAAGCCCCAACCCCATCCGCCACCAGTAGCGGCCCGGACCCATTGCCACTGCCCTTGCGAAGAGAGCGACGCTACAAACGGTCCGTTGCCGGTAATAGTCGTGTCGCCCAAGGCAAGCTCCCGAGCAAAGCCGCCGTTTACGTACACCGCGCCGGTGGCCGCAGCTGCAATTGACCAAGGTTCAATACCCCCAAAGGGCGTAGCAGGCCCACCAGGGTCCGATTGCGCGGCCCACCGCCACTGGCCGGTGGGCGATAGCTGCGCTACGAACAGGGCATAATTCCGCGAGGCATTCGTAAGCGTCGTAGTCCCAAGCGTCACCACGCCTTCAAATAGCCCGGCCACAGTCGCATTGCCCATACCGTCGAGCGCGACGCAATGGCTGGCGACCAGATCGAGCGAAGAAGCCGAGTTGATGGCTACCGCCCATTCCCAGCTCCCCTGCGCAGAAGCCCGGGCCACAAAGCCTTGCTGCATAAAATTCGACGTACTGATAACGGTCGCCCCGAAGGCGGCCGACGCAGTATAGACTCCGGTTATCGTCGTGCGGCCGTCCGGACTTACGGCCAATCCTTCGGCCCGGCTGAAGCTGTCACTGGAAGGATGAGCGCAACGGAGCGCCCAGCGCCACTGACCTTGCGGCGTGAGCGAAGCCACGAAAGCCGTTGTGCGCGGGCCATTCAGAAAGATGTTGTCGGTGATTAGGGTAGTAGCACCTAACGTCAGCGTATCATCAAAGGAGCCGCCTACATAAACATTACCTATCAAATCTACTCCCAGCCCAAATACGACAACCCCTTCCGTCTGCATACTTCCCGGACTGCTGAGGGGTACAGTCCAAAGCCACTGTCCATTGGCCGAAAGTTTTGACACAAACCCCGCAAACCCGCGGCCAGTAGCCTGCACCACCGTGGGACCAAAAGCGGCGTTCTGCCCGCGTATCCACCCCGCGACGTACACATTTCCCGCCGCATCAGTGGCGCTGGCGAGGATGGAAGATGTATCGCGTAAACCAGTGGAGGTGGCGCCCCATTGGCACTGCGGTGTTTGCGCCCGTGCGGTGGCCCCCATCAGCAAGATCACCCATAACAAGCCTATCTTTTTCATCGAAGCTAGGGGAAAGTAAGAAAATGTCGTCCCAATCTACCGTGTTCTTACTGGGAGCCTGGTTATTAAATCCGTAGACGACCGCTGACTTAAAGCACCAACAAGCGGCGACGCAGCTCGCGCCCATCTGGGGCTACTACCCTCAATAAGTACAGCCCGCCGGCCAGTACTCGCAACTGTAGCCGCGCCACGGCTGCGCCGGTAGCATCGGGCACGGCCCGCCCAGCCAGCACCAGCCGCCCGATGGCATCAAAGAATGTTAGGTCAAGCGGGCTGGTAGCGCAGGGTACGCCTACGATCAGCTCACCCTCTCCGGCCAGCAGCGGGTTCGGATATATTTCGAGCGCCGCCTCGGTTAGCTCGGCCAGCACCACGCGTGCTTCCTGCGGAACTGAGATTAGCGAAGCGCATCCAGCAGCGCTGGTGCTCACCACGGTAAAGCGGCCGTTGTCGGCAGCGGTAGCCACACGGTAAGTGATGGCAGTGGCACCGGGCACGAGCGTGCCATCGCGATACCACTGATTACCGGTCTGGGCCGATGATGTCAGGAGCACGCCGCAGCCGTCCGGGCTAGCCATTAGGCGGGGAGCAGCCGGGGGGGCCTCCACTTGAAGCGGTGCCGTGGCGAGGGCTGCCGGACACGTTCCTTGGCCTGCCACAGCGCGCATCACTACGTACGTGCCGGGCTGGGAGGTGGCTGGAGTCACGTACCCAGTGGCAGGATCGAGGACTAACCCGGCCGGCGTGGCCGAGAATCTGCCCGTCGTTAATCCGGTCAGCGTGGGGATCACAGGCCCGCTCGCCCCAGCGCAGAGCGTAGTTACGGGGTAACTGAACCCTGCCACTGGCGCGGCATCCAAGGTAAGGATAGCGCTGGCCGAGGCTGGGCACGGACCAGCCAGCGCGTATAGTATGGTGTACGCTCCCGGTGCACTAGCGCCTACATCGATGAGGCCGGTCTGGGCGTCGAGAGTCAGCCCGGCGGGCGTGGCAGTGAACGTGCCACCTGGGGCCCCGAGTGGCAGCGGAGCCACGAGCTGTCCATCGCCTACGCAGTAGCGGGCCGCTGGGTAGTTCAGCCCCACTGTGGGCTGCGGCAGCACACTCACGTTCACGGTCGCCGCCGTGCCTTGACAGCCCGCCGGGCTCGTTGCAGTCACGGAATACTGGCCGCTGGCAGCCACCGTGATGCTCGGTGTAGTGTTGCCGGTGCTCCACTGATAAGAAGCTCCGCCCGTGGCGGTGAGCGTCACCGAGCCGCCCTGACAGAACGTGCTGGGCCCGCCCGCCACAATAGCCGCTACCGGCACCGGCTCAACCATAGCGGTCACGACCGCCCGCGGCCCCTCGCACCCCCCTACCCCGATGATACTCACGTAATAAGTCGCAGAAGCGTTCAGGCTCGACGTGGTGAAGCTGGCGCCGGTCGTACCCGGAATCGCTGAGCCGCCCGCCGCCGTACGGTACCACGCATAGGACGCGCCGACCGGAGCGCCCGTCGCCGACAGCGTTACCGTTCCGGGTCCGCATCTGGTAGCCCCTACTGGTGCAGGAGCAGCAGGCAGCTGGTTAATTGTGGCGCTGACGGCCGCGCGGGTCACGCTCTCGCAGCCGCTAATACCCACGGCCGCCACGTAGTAAGTGGTGGTGGCACTCAGAGCAGATGTGGTGAAGCTGGCGCCGGTAACACCTCCGATTGGAGTGCCGCCCGTCGCCGTAGAGTACCACTGATAAGCACCTCCCGCAGGCCCACCCGCAGCTGTGAGCGTGACCGTTCCGGGGCCGCACCGGCTGGCGCCGGTGGGGATGGGCACGGCAGGCACCGCGTTGATGGTAGCGGTCAAAGGTGTGCGCGGACCTTCACAGCCCCCAGCTGTGAGGGCGCTTACGTAGTAAGTGGTGGTGGTAATCAGGGTTGGCAGAGTGTAGCTCGCGCCGGTAGTGCCACTGATGGCGGTGCCGCCTGAAGGTGTAGTATACCACCGATAGCTGCCGCCTGCCGGAGCGCCCGCGGCCGTGAGCGTGACTGCACCGGTGCCACACCGACTCGTCGGCGTACCCGCGGGCGCGACAGGCAGTGGCGCAACCGCCACGCTGATGCCTACTGCTGAGGTGCCAACGCATATTCCCAGCGTCGCCTGCACGGTGTAAGTACCCGGTTGAGTCGCCGCGTAAGTAGCCCCCGTAGTCCCGATGATGGGGACCCCGTTGAGCAGAAATTGATACGTGGCGCCGGAACCACCACTGGTGGCTGTCAGTAGCACAGCTTGACCAGCGCAGACTGTAGTAGGGCCGGTGGCAGCGAGAGCGGGGGCCGGGCCGGGGGTCACAGTCGCCACTACCGCTGTGCGCGGACCTTCGCAGCCACCAGGCGTGAGGACGCTTACGTAGTAAGTGGTAGTGGCACTCAGGGTAGGAGTAGTGAAACTGGCGACAGCGGCCCCGCTGATTGGCGCACCACCCGCCGCCTGCCCGTACCAGCGGTAGGCCCCATCAAGTGGAGCTCCGGTAGCTGTAAGCGTAACTGCCCCCGGGCCGCACCGACTAGCCCCCACAGTCTGCGGGGCGGCAGGTCGAGCCTCGACACGCACCGTTAGGGCCGCGAAGGTCGCGCAACCGTCGGGCGCAGTAAGGGTAAGGGTGTAACGCCCGGCGGCCGAGGCTATGGCTGGCAATTGTGGCGCGGCGGCTGTAGACACAAAGCTATTCGGACCACGCCACTGGTAGGTAGCACCTGCCGGGACACCGCTCGCCGTTAGGGTGAGCAGGCCACCCCCTCCGCAGGCGCCCCCTCCGCTCACGCGCAGACGAGGCGAGCCACAGTCAGCGCCCAGGCGAGCCACGTAGATATCAGCCCCGCCAAACCACGACCAAAGCGTATGCTCCCCCAGGTCCAGTTCGGCGCCCCACGCCCCGGTTACGTACACGTGCGATGCCGAATCGACCGTAATGGCATTGCCGGTGCTGCCACTGGAAAAGTCGCTATTGCCACCCCCTCCCAAAGCTACCCACTGGTGAGTACCGTCAGGGTCGTACTTGGCCACAAGCACCGTCTGGGTCAGCGAGGGCGCTGTGACTTGGGCGGCAGTGGTATCGAAGTAGATGGTACCGGAGGTAGTGGCTGTCAGGTAGGCACTGCCGTCGGGACCCGCTGCAATACCGCCAACCTGCGGACTCACGTTGTTACCGCTGGCTTCGTTCACCCACCGGGCCACGCCGCTCGAATCAATGTGCGCCACGAACATATTGGTGCCGAAAGAGCGGGGGCGCGCGATGCGGAGTCCGCCGAAAGAAGCTGAATCGGTAAAGCGCCCGGCCAGGTAGGTGCCGCCATCTGGGCGTGCCCCCACAGCGTGCACCTGCACTTCGCCGGTTCCGTAGTAATGTCGGGCCCACCGCAGGGTGCCGGCTGGGTCGTAGCGTAAAAGAAACCCCGAGTACTGATTCGCGCCGGTACCGCTCACAAAGGCAGTGCTCCCAAAGTTGGCGGTGCCGTAGAAGTAGCCACCTACCATCACTTGCCCGCCGGGCGACACCGTCAGCTGCCGCCCTGTGGTGGAGCCGGTACCAGTGCTTTGCCGCCCCCACTGCGCCACGCCCTGCGAGCTGTACTTCACCACGAAGAGGTTGGCGCTGGGGCTGGTGCCGTTGAGAACGACGCTACCAAAAGTCGCTCGGCCCGTAAACGTGCCTGCCAAGTATACGCTGCCTGCCGCGTCGAGACCGAGGCTGCGCGGTGTGGCGCCCAAGCCTCGGGCCCAGCGGAGGGCACCACCAGCCGCATACGACACCAAAAAGCCTCCGGTGGCGGAGAGCGTCTGCGAACTGTTGTCGAAGGTGGCAAGGCCATTGAGCACGCCAGCAGCGTATACGTTGCCTGCCGCGTCAGCGGCAACAGCCCACGCAAGCTCAGAGCCAAACGAGCCAAGTCGGTGAGCCCAGAGCAGCGTACCGTCTGGGGTGTATTTAGCCACGAACGCATCGCCCGAGCCGCGGGTCTTTAGCATTGCTGCACCCGGCTCGGTCCCGAAACGGGCGGTGTCCGTAAACTGGCCTGCCACTAGCAGGTTGCCGGCGGCATCGGTAACGATGGAGCGGCCGTAATCATCGAGGCTTTGCGCGTTGATCTGGCGTACCCACTGCCAGTTAGGCGCTGGCTGGTTGCCAGGCAGCATTATTAGGGTGTAGTCCTCGGTCTCGCCCCCGCCGAAGGCGGTGCAAGCGTCGGCCGCAGCTACAAAGCCGCCCGGCCACGACCGCACCCGCAACCGGGTGGGGCCAGGCAGCGCCGTGGCGGGCACCCGCACCGTGGCTGTGGCGGTGGTACCGCTAGCTGTCAGTGACAGCCACTCCGTGGGCTCTAGCAGGTTGTTGTGGTTCCAGTCTGCCCATGCCCCCAGGCCTACTGGCACATCGGTGCGGACTCTAAGGGTGTAAGCGTTTCCGACCACCACGCGCGCCGTGGCACGACCGGCGGCCGGGTAGGCGGTATAAGCGTTGCCGGTACCATCGAGGGCGCAGGTAGAAGGCAGCTGCAAGTCGGTATCACCCAAATGAACCTCCGTAATGATGCCCGCACCGCACCCACTCGCGTGGGGTGCCACGCAGTAAGGCGCCGACAGTGTCAGGTTTGGACTAAGAGGCGCGGCGGGGGCAATAGTCACGATGTAGTCACGGGTTTCTCCCTCATCTAATACTCGCTCGCAGGCTGCAGTAGGTGAGAAGAGCGGGTGGGGCCAGATGGCAGGTGCCGTGCGGATCCGGAGCCTCGTGGGACCGGTCAAGGCAGTAGAGGGAACCGGCAACGGCGCTTCGTTTAGCGTGCGGCTAGGCGCCGAGCGAGCCACTAGGGTGTACTCGTCGGAATCGAAGGTGCCGCTCTGATCGGCATCGAGCCAAGCGGCAACGGCGTAAGTGTTAAACGGCAAGCGGATACCAAGCAGGTACACCTGGCCAGCTTGCAGAGCAGTCGTAGCCGAGTCGATGGCGGGATACAGCGAGTAGGCGCTGCCATTGACCACCTGACACAACCGCTGCGTCGTGTGGAGTGTTGTGCCAGCAATAGTGACCCGCATGATCTGGCAGTCGGAGATAGAAGGAGAGCGACTGAGATTGCGGACGCAGTAGCCTGTGGGCTGCGCCAAAGCTGGACTAAGTAGTCCGATAAGCAGCGCAGCTACTGATAGTAGGCGCCATACAGCATATTGTGCTGACATAGAGGCTGGTCGACTGAGTGGCAGTCAGGCAGTAAAGCTACGCCGTAGTACGATTACTCCGGAACATGTATGTGTCGATTCTGAGGCTTGCATTAGCACGAACCAGTAGCCAGGGAATATGCATTTTGTAAACTCCCCCTAACCCGGGTCAAGCTAAAAAGTAGAGTGTTGGGTATTTTCCCCACCCCAATGCGGACCGATGAGAAAGAGCCGATTCAGCGAAGCGCAGATCGGGGCGATTATGCTCCGCTAGCCGGGCGAACCTCGCCCGAAAGCATTGGGGCCAAGCCTACTCCATAATTTGGCGGCGGGTGGCAGCACCGGTCTGCATCAGATAAACTAACCGGGCGCCAGCCCCGCGAGCGGCAGCCCAACCGTGCGCTGCCCTGGAGTCAGGGCTACCCGGCGTACAGTGTGGCCCAGCATATTGAGCGGCAACCCGGTGGTGGACGATGGATTGATCTCTAGATCTCCGCAGTGATCTGAACTGCATCGCGCCTCGACTAGGCCATGCAGACGATTCGTAGCGACCGAGGGTGCGATAGGACGTTTAACGTGGTGGGCAGCGGCACATCTAGCGCAATTATGAACGCTAAGCACTCCACGCCCGACCATGACAAGAGGTAGGTGGCCTCGGTGAGCGAGTGGAGCTTGCTCGACCGGCTGGTTGAAGAGCGGCAGCGACTTGCGTAGCGAGTTGAATACGCACAGCGACACGAAGTGGCGGTGGTCGGCCAACTCGCACTGCGAGACTTAAAGCGGTTCTCAGGTCATCGTACAGGGCAGGTCGTAAATTGGCGGGATGAAAGCGTACTCCCTGGATTTGCGGCAGCGGGTGCTGGCCGCCTGTCAGTCCGCCGAGCGCACGCTACCGCAGGTAGCGACCCAGTTCAG
>JANPLI010000055.1:0-80551 GCA_031426455.1 Hymenobacteraceae bacterium
GGGAGTGTTCAAGGAAGTGTGTCAAGTCTCCTACTGCTTACCTTGACCAGCCATGCCTCGAACAAAGAAAGACCTGTCGGCTGCCCCTGCGGCCGCCCCCGCTCCGAGCGGATTTGATTACGCCACGTTCCGCCAGCAGGCGATGGCGCGTCTGCAAGCCGGCGATACGCGCCTGACCGGCGCGGATAACCTGCTGGCCCCGCTGCTGCGCGACCTGATGGAAGGCCTGCTGGGCGGCGAAGCCCAAGCCCACGTCGAGCAGACCCGCCCCAACCGGCGCAATGGGCACACCGCCAAAGTGGTGAAGACGCTGCAGGGCCCCCTGCCCATCCGGGTACCGCGCGACCGCGACGGCTCTTTTTCGCCCCAGCTGCTGGCCAAACGCGAGACGACGCTGGGCGCCGCGCTGGACCACCAAGTGCTGGCCCTCTACGGCCTGGGCTTGAGCTATGAGGCGATTCGCGCCCACCTGGCCGATCTCTATCAACTCGACGTGAGTGCGGCCACACTCTCCACCATCACCGATCAGGTGCTGCCGTTGCTGGAAAGCTGGCGCAGCCGGCCGCTGGCCAGTTGCTACGCCTACCTGTGGCTCGACGCCATCCACTTCAAGGTGCGCCAGGACGGCAAGGTGGTCAGCAAAGCCGCCTACTCCGTGCTCGGCGTCGACCTACAGGGCCACAAGGACCTGTTGGGCCTCTATGTCGGCGCGGCCGAAAGCGCCCGCTTCTGGCTCACGGTGCTGGCGGATTTGCAAGCCCGCGGCGTGGAGGACGTCTTGATTGCCTGCATCGACAACCTCTCCGGCTTTGCCGAGGCGATTGAAGCGCTCTTCCCGCACACCGACGTGCAACTCTGCCTGGTGCATCAGGTGCGCAACTCGCTGCGCTACGTCACCCATAAGGACCAAGCGGCGGTCGTGGCCGCTCTCAAGCCCCTGTATCAGGCGCCGAACCTGGCGGCCGCCGAGCAGGCCCGCGCGGCGTTTGGCGAGACGTGGGGTACCAAGTACCCGCTCGTGGTCGAGAGCTGGGAGCGCAACTGGACGCGCCTGACCCGCTTTTTTGACTACCCGCCCGCTATTCGCCGCGTCGTCTACACCACCAATACGGTCGAAGGCTTTCACCGCCAACTGCGCACCGTGACCAAGACCAAGGGGGCATTTACCAGCGAAACCGCGCTCTTGAAGCTGCTCTACCTGCTCACCCAGCGCCTGATGGCCAAGTGGACCCAAGCCCTGCCCCAGTGGCCCGCCACCCTCCAACAGCTCACCTTGCTCTTCGACCAACGCGTGCGCCGACACCGACCCGATTCCCTTTGACACACTTTATTGAACGCTCCCTTCCGAAGTCCGACTACCCTCCTCGGCAGTCCGGTTTCGGTGTTCGCATATGTGGCTGAAACCGCCCTCCATCGGAGCGGCGCGACACGCCGCCGCTACTCGAACACCACCCGCAACCCGCGCACACCGGGCGCGCGCACCAGATAGGTGCCGGCCGGCAAGGCGCCGCGCGGCAGGTCCTGCTCGGCGGCAGTCCAGCGAAAGCGGCGCACTACGGCGCCCGTGACGTCGATCACCTCCGCTTCGCGCGGCGTGAAGGCCCCCGCTTCCGCTGACCAACGGAGGCGGACCGCCGTGGTGGCGGGCACCGGCCAGCTTTCGGCTGGGGCAAAAGCGGTTTCTGCTGCCGTTATGCCGTTGGGGCCGGCCGTCGTCAGCAGGGGGCGCAGGAAGTCGCGCACGGTGCGGAAAGTGGTATCAGCGTAGGCCAGGGCGCGGGCGGTGGTACCGTTGTAGGGCACGTGCGGGGCGCCGCGCAGGGTCCGCAGCACGTTGGGCACACCCAGCGCGGTGGCGCGCGGCGCCAAAATACCGGAACCGTAAGAGCGCAGCGGCGGCAGCCCGCCGCCCGCCGTCCCCCGGCCGTAGGGCACCACGCCATCGGCGGTGCCGTGGACGAAACAGACCGGTACATCGCCCGCTTCCAGCCAATAAGGGCGCCCCAGCGAACCGCATAGCCCCACCGTGGCCCGCACCCGGCTGCTGACGCCCGCCGGGCCGCTGGTGCCTTGCAGCCCGCCACTTTGCGCGACCTGCGCGGCCAGGTAAGCGGGAATCTCGCCGTCCTTATCCAGATACGCCACCTGTAGGGCCATCACGCCGCCCGCCGACGAGCCAGCCGTGAAAATGAAGTCCGGCGCGAGGCGGTACTGATTGGCGCCGCCCGCATCGGCCCGGAAAAACCGGATGGCACCGCGCATATCCTGCATCGCCCGGAAAGCCGCCGCCGCCAGGTTCACGGTATCGAGCGGAAAAAACTGGAGCCGGTAGTCGATGGACGCCACCACGTAGCCCCGCCGCGCAAAGTGCGTGGCGAAGGCCGTGCTGAAGGCGTCGTTGCGGGTGCCGCCCACGAAGCCGCCCTCGTGGGCGAAGATGATGAGCGGGCGCTGGGCCAGGGGGTCGCCGGTGGGTTCGTAGAGGTCGAAGCGCAGCGTCTGGTTCTGGCCCTGTACATTCCTCGCCTGCCCGTAAGCCACGCCCCGGGTAACGGTGATCTGCGGAAAGAGCGGCTGGTAGTAGCGCCCGCCGGTGGTGTCGATCTGCTGCTGGGCGCGGGCAGCCGTCAGCGGCAACAGGACCAGAAAAAAGAGGGCAAGGATTCCGCGCATCGGCTGGAGAATTGAAAATGAAGCACAAAGAAAACCGCTCCACCACCAATAAGGCGATGGAGCGGTAACGGAAGGCCGTAAGTAGCGCAGTTTTCTACTCTGCTTTGAGCTTGATGGCCGAACCGTCGGGGGCGGTCAGGGTCAGGTGGTCGCTGGTGAGGGTGGTCACGCTGAAGGCGCTTTCCATCCCGCTTTCGCTTTCGAGCGTCAGTTTTTTGGTGGCCTGATCGAAGCGGAATTTGCCAGTCATCGTTTCGGCGGAAGTCGCCATATTGTACTGGCCGCTGGAATAGAACGTGAACGTCTGGTTGTCTTCGTCCTGGGCCACTTTGTCGCCGCCGCCGTTGGTTTCTTTGTCCAGCTCCCATTTTTTTGAGGCGTCGCCGTAGAGCAGATTGGCTTCGCCGACCTTGCCTTCGGAGCTACACGCGGCCATCAGGGAGGAAAACGCCAGCAGCACGGCCAGCAGCAACAAGGAGGGGCGAACGCGGGATAAACGCATCATCAGAGAGGGAATAAGGGGGAATAACGAACGAAGTTGGCCAAAAGCGACCGGCAAGCTACGGCCGGGCGGCGATTATGGCCGTCCTTACGGGGGACGGGCGGCACGGGTTGAGCCAGGAGCCGGCCGCTCCGGGAGCGGCCCGGCGCAACAACCCCACGCCACCGGCCGCGTAGAGGCCCCGGAAGGCCGACTCCGGGTCGGAATTTACTTTTGCCAATCCCCCCTTTCCAACCCTACCGTTTTCAATGGGACTTTTCGATTTCCTCAAAAAAGGCGAGCAGACGCCCGCGCCTGCCCCCGCTCCCCGTCCGGCCGCTGCCAGCCCAACGCCCGACTTTCTGAACAAGCCCGCGCCGGCTGTCGCTACGGATAAGTACACCGTCAAAAGCGGCGATTCGCTTTCCAAAATTGCCAAAGCTCATTACGGCGACGCAATGAAGTGGAAAGCGCTCTACGAAGCCAATAAAGGCCTGATCGGCGAAAATCCGGATATGATTCAGCCCGGCCAGGAACTGACGATGCCGAAGCTATAAGCCACGCCTCCCCTACTGATTCAATGGCGCGCCCGGCTCGGTTTGAGTCGGGCGCGCTTCGTTTGGTGCCTTACCCCGCCCGCATCAGCGCTTCAATTTCGGCCCGCTCGCGGGGGATCATCGCCATCAGGTCCTCGTTGCCGTCAGCGGTGATGAGGATATCGTTTTCGATCCGGACGCCGATGCCTTCCTCGCGGATATAGATGCCCGGCTCGCAGGTCAGCACCATTCCGGGTTCGAGGGGGCGGAGGAAATCGCCCACATCGTGGACGTCGAGGCCCAGGAAGTGGCTGGTACCGTGGGGGAAGTATTTCTTGTAGAGCGGCGCGTCTTCGGGCTGCTGGTCCACGTCGGCCTGCTTCAGCACGCCCAGCCCAATCAGCTCCTCTTCCATTTTTTTGCCGACTTCCTTCTGATACTCCGGCACCACCGTGCCGGGCACCAGCCGCGAGATAGCGAATTTCTGCACCCGCAGCACGGCATCATAGACCTGCGCCTGGCGCTCGGTGTACTGGCCATTGACGGGAATGGCGCGCGTGAGGTCGGCCGCGTAGCCGCCGTATTCGGCGCCGAAATCGAGCAGCAGCAGGTCGCCGTCCTGGCACTTGCGGAAATTATCGACGTAGTGCAGGATGCAGGCGTTGGCACCGCTGGCGATGATCGACCCGTAGGACGGCCCGCGCGAACGGCGGCGCAGAAACTCGTGCTGAATCTCGGCCTCGATCTCGTACTCCATCACGCCGGGGCGAATGAAGCCGAGCAGCCGGTGAAAAGCGGCATCGGTAATCCGGACGGCTTCGCGGAGCTGCTCCACTTCCGCCGCCGACTTCACCATCCGCAGGCGTTGCAACAGCGGCGCGGCGCGGCGCAGCGGGTGCAACGGGAAGTGCGCCTGGAACCACTGAATCAGCCGGTCCTGCCGGGTCTGCATCTCGTTGGAGGAGCGCAGGTGCTCGTTGCGATTCAGGTACACCGTTTCGGCCTCGGCCAGCAGCGGGCGCAGCACGGTTTCAAAGTCGTGCGCCCAGGCCACGGTCTGGATACCGGACTTCTCGCGGGCCTGCTCCTTGGTCAGCTTGTAGCCTTCCCAGACCAGAATCTTCTCGCTCGTCTCGCGCACCAGCAGAATTTCGCGGTGCTTCTCCTCGCGCGCCGAGGGGAACAGAATCAGGATCGTTTCCTCCTGATCGATGCCGGAGAGGTAGAACAGGTCGGCATTCTGGCGGAAACCCACCGTGCCGTCGGCGTTCGAGGGCAGCAGGTCGTTGGAAGTCAGGACGCAAAGCGCGCCGGCGGGCAGCAGTTCGGCAAAACGGGCCCGGTGGCCGGTGTAGGTGTCGGCTGGCAGCGGGGCGTAACGGGCAGAGGATACGAGCATCCAGGGGAGGGTTTAGGGTTTGGGGTTTAGGGTTTAGGGGTTGGGGGCTGAAACAACCTCTTCGCCCGGCGCGCTGCAAAGGTGCGGCGTGGGGGCGTTCCGGTTGCGCGGCGGCTTTTTTTTACGGAGGCCATTGAACATTCCGCCCGGTTGGCCGTCTGAGGCATCCGTACTTTATCCGCTCCTGATGTCGAAAGCCTACCGTTCCTGCCTGTTGCTCCTTTTGCTTGGCTGGCCGCTGACGTTGGTACGGGCGCAGGAAGCGCCGCCGCGCGTCCAGGGCCGGGCCGTGGACGGCACCACCGGCGAGCCACTGATCGGGGCTACGGTGCAACTCGTTTTGATGGCCGACACCACCGTTCGCACCGGCGGCGCCACTGACCCGGACGGCCGTTTCAACGTCCTGGCGCCGCGCGCCGGGGCCGTGCGCCTGAGCGTTTCGTTTCTGGGCTTCCGCACCAGCCGCCAACTGCTGACGCTGGCACCCGGCGAAACCCGCGACCTGGGTACGCTGCCCGTGCGCGCCGCCGCCGTGCAACTCAACGCAGCCACCGTCACGGGCCGCACCCCGCCCGCCGTGCAGCGCGGCGACACCACCCAACTCAACGCCAACGCCTTCAAAACCAACCCCGACGCCAGTTCCCAGGACCTGATCACGAAGATGCCCGGCATCACGGTGGGCGCCGATGGCAAGGTGCAGGCCCAGGGCGAGGCCGTGCAGAAAGTACTCGTGGACGGCAAGCAGTTCTTCGGCGACGACCCCGACGCGGTGCTGAAAAACCTGCCCGCCGAGGCCGTCGATAAGGTCGAAATCTTCGACCGGCGTTCCGAGCAAAGCCAGTTTTCGGGGTTCGACGATGGCAACACCCAGAAAACGATCAATATCGTCACGAAGCCGCAGTACCGCACGGGCCAGTTTGGGCGCGTGGTGGCGGGCGCCGGCACCCCCGATGGTCGTTACCGCGCCAGCGTCGCGCTGAACTCGTTCGACGGCGACCGGCGCGTGTCCGTCCTGGCCCAGAGCAACAACGTGAACGAGCAGAACTTCGGCACCGACGACCTGCTCGGCGTCGTGAGTGCCTCGGCTCAACCCGGCGGCGGCTCCACCAACGGGCGCGGCGGCGGACGCGGCGGCCCCGGCGGCGGCGGCGGTGGCCCCGGCGGCGGCAACAGCAGTGCGGGCAATTTTCTGGTGAACCAGCGCGGGGGCATCAATACCACCCACGTGGCGGGCATCAACTACACCGACAAGCTGGGCGCCAACACCAATCTGACGGCCTCGTACTTTTTTAATTACGCTGACAATGTGGCCCGCACCACGCTGGCTCGTCAGTTTGTGCTGCCCAGCCTTACGGGCACCGACAGCCCCGCCCCGCGCTACGACGAAACGGCCACCCGGCTCAGTCAGAATCAGAACCACCGCGTGGCGCTGCGCCTCGAACACAAGTTCGACTCGGCCAATACCTTGCTCTGGACGCCGCGCGCGTCGGTGCAGATCAATCAGTCCACCAACGACTTACTGGGCCAGACCCGCACCGCTGCCGACCTCGGCAGCACCGTCCGGAGCCGCTACACCGCCGACCTGACGGGCCTCAACCTCGGCGGCGAGCTGCTCTACAGCCACCGGTTCGGCGGCAAGCGGGGCCGGACGCTTTCGCTCAGCGCCACGCCTACGCTCACGCGCCGCACCGGCCCCACCACGCTGCGCTCGGGCACGGGCCTGGCCGTGGGCGAACCCGCCCGCGACTCGCTCGACCAGCGCGCCGACCTGACCCAGACCGGCTGGGGGCTGGCCTCGAACCTGGCTTACACCGAGCCGGTAGGCGCCCACGGGCAGGTGCAGGGCACCTATGCATTCTCGGTGGCGCCAAATGAATCGGACAAAAAAACCTTCAACCGGGAGCCGCTTACGGACCAGTACACGCGCCTCGACACCACCCTGAGCAGCGTCTTCACGAACCGCTATACGACCCACGGCGCGGGCCTGAGCTACCGTTATAACGACCGGAAAATGCAGGCCAGCGCGGGCGTTACGGGCCAGCGCGCCCAACTCGCCGGCGACCAGACCTTTCCCGCGCCCGCCGACCTCAACCGCACCTTCTACTCGCTGCTGCCCTCGGCGCAGGCGCGGGTCCGGCTCACGGCCAACCGCAACCTGCGGCTGAACTACCAGACCTCAGCCAATGCGCCCAGCATCACGCAGTTGCAGCAGGTGGTGAATAACAGCAACCCGTTGCAACTCACCACCGGCAACCCCAACCTGCGGCAGGACTACCAGCACCGGCTTTTCGCCCGCTACTCGGCGGCGAATCCGGAGCGGGCCACTTCGTTTTTTGCACTGCTGGCTGGTTCGGTCACGCAATATTTCATCACCAACGAAACGGTGGTAGCCGTGGATAGCCTGCGGATTTCGCCTACGCTCGTGCTGCCGCCGGGCGCCCAACTGACGCGCCCCGTGAACCTGAGCGGGTACTACGCGGTGCGGTCGCTGGCGTCGTACGGTCTGCCGCTGAAGGCGTTGAAATCGACCCTGAACCTGAACGCCTCGGCCGTGTACACGCGCACGCCGGGGCTGGTGAACGGCGGGCTGAACTACGCGTCGTCGCCGGTGCTGGGCGGCGGCGTAACGCTGGCCTCGAACATCAGCGAGAAGCTCGACTTCACCCTGACCTCGAACACGGCGTTCACCAGCGTCACCAACACGCTGCGCAAAACGGCTGACAATCAGTATGTCAATCAGTCCACGGGCCTGCGCCTAAGCTGGATCGTGGGGCCGGGCATTTCGGTCCAGACCGATGTCAGCCACCAGCTCTTTTCCGGGCTAACTGCGGGTTTCAACCAGAACTACGTCCTCTGGAATGCCTCTATCGGCAAGAAAATCCTGCCCGGCCAGCGCGGCGAGTTGAAACTCTACTGCTTCGATATCCTGAAACAGAACCAGAGCATCCAGCGCACCATCACCGAGGCCTACGTCGAAGACCAGCGCGCCACGATCCTGCAACGCTACCTGATGGTGATGTTCACCTACAATATCCGACGCGGCAGCGGCGCGCCCGCCGCCACCCCCGACAACGGCACCGACGGCGAGCGACGCGGCTTCCCCGGCGGCCAGCGCCCGCCGGGCTTCGGGCCCCCGCCGGGGCAGTAGCCCCTGGCGCGAGTTTAGGAGCGAAGCTCCGTAACTCGTGCCACAACGTGCCGGAAGTCTCCAGACTTCCCACGTTAGCGCGGCTGTGAGAGGCCGGAAGGCGGAGACTTCCAGCACGACTTGGCACGGCTAAACCTGCGGCCCTGCCTTCAACACCAAACCGCCCCCGGCCGCAGGGCGACCGGGGGCGGTAATCAAGGTTTTCGCAACGACGGTCTCGCGTCGGCTATTCCACCACGAGCGTTTGCGCCGTGCGGGTGCCCGTGTCGGGGCGCCACAGCACCACGCGGTAGGCGCCGGCGGGCCATTTGGTGGTCGTCAGCTCGGTGGCCGTACCCGTGAACTGGCCCGTCTGCACGGTTTCGCCCCGGTTGTTCACCACGCGGTACTGATAGGAAGCTGGCTCGGTCATCACCAGCCGGACCGCGCCGCGCGGCGCCGGGTTGGGCACCAGTTGCAGCGGCGCAGCGGCAGCAGCCACCTCGTCGATGCCCGGTTTGGAGGTTCCCGGCGCCGGCCGGCCACCCGGATTATTGACGCACGAGGCGCACGAAACCGGTGCGCACGTCACGGCATTCGTCGTCACGAGGGTGGTCTGGGGCGTGGTGGTGCCGCAGGTCACGATCCGGTAGTTGGTGCCCGCCACCGGCAGGGCCGCGCCCCAATAGTTACCGCGCGCCGAAATGCTGGCGGGTCGGCCGCTGGTGTAGCACAAATCGAAGATCAGCGGGTTACCGTCGAAACGGTTGATCTGGGGCGTTGGGTTGGCGCCCTGGTTCGTGATGGCATCGATGCTGAGCGTCACGTTGGTGCCGCGCACCCCGGCCACCGTGCTGTTCGCGATCCAGGCGCAGCCTACATCACCGATTACCAGCGTGGTGGGCGCCGTGCCGGGCACCACCACCGCCTCACGGTTGCCAGCGAAACGGGTGTTCTCGTTCAGCCGCAGCGTAGTGGCCGCCGACTCGACGCCGATCCGGCAGTTGTTGATATAACTCGCTGCCACCTGGGCATTGCCCGTGGACCCCAATCGGATGCCCGTGTTGGTCACATCGGCAATCTGAACACCGCGCAACACGGCCGACGGATAGCTGCCCGTCAGATTCAGCCCATTGGCAGCGCCGCGAATCTGCGTATTCTGCACACTGACGATGCCAGCCGCCTGACACGTGAGAAGAGTCGTGGCGGGCGCGGTGGCAAGGCCAGCCAGGTCCACGTTGTTGAGCGTGGCGGTACCCGTGCTGATCACCGTCAGCGACGTGCCCGCGCCGTACTTGATCTGGCCCGTGTTCAGGTTGAATTCCGGCGTGGTGACGCTGATGATGGCGCCGTTGGTGAGCTCGTACACGCGGGTGGTCCGCAGGAATCCCGTTTGCAGCCAGCGGCTACCGCTGCCCAGCGTTAGGGTGGCGGCGGTGCCGTCGAAGGTGATATTGCCTTTGCCGAAGAACGTGAAATCGACGTTCGCAGCCGTAGCCAGGGTGCCGCGCACTACCAGGCCGGACGCCTGGTCCTGCAAGGTCAGGCCGCTGGTGGCGGCGGTGGGCGTAGCCAGCAGGTCGAGGCGGGCGCCGGTTTCTACCACCACCTGGCCAGTGCCAGTCACCAGCAGGCGGGCGCCGTTGGCGATACGCAGGCCTTTGGCGGGGTCGGTGTTGCGGACGATGATTTTCCCACCCGCGTCCACCTGTACCAGCCCACCAGCCACGGCTTGCAGCAGCGCGCCGTTTTCCACGATCACCGTACCGCCGGATTCCACCGTCAGCTTGGCGCCGTTCTGAATATCGAGTAACGAACCGCTTTGCAACGTCAGCGTGCTTTTGTTTTTGACCATCAGCGCGCCGCCGGGCACTACCGTCGTCGGGCTGGGCGCCAGCCGCAGCACCGAAGCCGTGCGGCACACCAGCGTCGTCAAGTTCGTGAAGGCGTTCGTTAGCGGGTTGATCGTGGTCCGGGCAGCCGTACTGCTTAGGTCCAGCGTCAGGGTAGCTGCCGCCGCTACGTTCACATCGTAGGGGGCGTTCGGGATATCGTCGAGCACCAGATCGCCGCACCAACGCTGCGACTGTCCCATATCCGTATCATTGAAACGGACCTGCACCGTAAGGGTGCCCGTAGCGGCATCTTTGGCCGTGATGCGCACTGACAGGCCGTGCAACAGGATCGGGGCGTTGCGGTTCTGGACCGCATCGTACACCACGTGCGGAGTCAGGGCGGGGTTGGTCATCATCCCCAACTTCTGACCAACTTGGGTAAAGGCAATATCGGTGCCCAGATAAGCAGGCATCAGTACGCCGTTCATCATCCCGTTCAAGGTCGATTCGTTGCGGGTCGTGCCGTTGCCGTGGTATCCGCTGTAAGCGATGGTGCCGTTGCCATCAGTATCCCAGCGAAAACGCTGAATATCGCCTTGCGCGCCCAGGGCGTTGGCCTCACCCCGGATCAGGTCATAAAACCGGTTGCCGTAGATGTAGTTATTCCAGGTCGAGAGCGGTCCGTTGGGGGTATAGTCGAAGTTACCGCGCGACGAGATTGGGCGGAACGCGCCCCCCCGGTCCAGGTCATAGTACCCGATGATGGTGTTCTGGGTGGGGGTGCGCATATCTTCAACCATTGCCAGCAGGCCCAATGGTGCGCCAGCCATCACGTTGCCCTGCCCATCGGTGGTGAAATCATAGCGCTGGTTGAGCGCGTGGTTGCTGGTGTGGTTCGAGAGCCAGAGGTACTGGTTGGTGTTCGGGATGCGGATACGCATCAGGTCACCGGTCTGTACGTAGTCGCGCAGGGTGTAGAGACCATCAGTCGTCAGATTCTGCGGGCCATCGAGGTTGGCGTTGACGGCGGTGGGGCCAGTAGTGAGGGCACTCCATCCCAGGTACCAACGCTCCCAGCCATTGATGCAGGAGTTGACCGAGCCATCCATCATTCCCCAACCGAAGCTACTCTGAAAGTGTGGCCCCACCACACCATTGGCACCGTTGTAATGGGTACTGCGGTAGAGGCTGTGCGCAAACTCGTGGCCGAAGCCCCTGCGAGACAGACCATCGCCGGGGCCGTACTGGATATAGCCGCCGCTCCAGCCGTCGGCGTCGTAGGTCTGGCCGTTGGTACCCACCAGGCCGGTGGTCGTGGGGATGCCCATCTGGGCGCCGTCGTTGACAAGGGCGGGATAGCCCAAGCTCGTCAAATTACCGTTGGGTACTACTCGCCAGATGATCAACACGTAGTCGAGCTTGCCGTCTGGTGGGCTGATACTATTGTCGGACGAGAAATTAGGAGCGTTGGTGCGCCCATCGAAACGCGCCCAGTCGTAGGACGGGTACACGGCTTTGACCCGATTCCAGAGTTGTTGGTTGTAGTAGCCGAAGTTGTGCTGGCCTGCTGTAGGCGCACGCGCCACGTTGATGCGCTGCGGCAGGGCTTCGGCGATGACCCGAAACGGCGCCGCGCCGTTGGGGGCAAAGCGCGACATCTGGTAGAGCTGGTTGGAAATGTTATTCCGCTGATCGGTAGGCGAAAACTGCGCGTAGTTCGAGTAGAACAACGTGTTGTTGTAAGCTGTGCGCGGCAGGGCGCTGCCCCAAGCCGTGTTCACGGCATCGGTTTGCGGCCAGGGATTGCCGGGGTCAGCGTTGTCTTGCGAGATCCCCGAAGCTGATGACACGTTATCAGCGTCAAACCCCGCATAGATCACCAGCCACCGCGTATCCCCTCGCGGTGTCATTGCATCGCCGAAGGATGAAATGGACCCGGCGGGCGCTTCCGCCGGCACCGGCATCAGCGTGCCGTCAGCGTTTTGGAAACAATTCAGCACCGGCGCAACGCGGCTGGGGGCAATAAATTCATCCGCGAATACCCCTGGCACAGGGGCGTTCGATTGGGCGAAAGCTGCCAAAGGGGCCGTACTCAGGGCACCGGCCAGGGCACAGAAGGCCCCAGTAGTCGCCGAACCGCGCACAGCGGCCCAACGACGCAATAAAAACTGCCTCATAAACTAAAAATGAAAATAGATGAAAAATGCGAGTGCGGGCAAATCGACCGCCCCTCATCAGAAAGACCTACTGCCGGATCAAGCGCCAGGTGCGGATAGCTAGCCCACCGCCCGTCGGGGCCGCCGTCAGGGTGAACAGATAGAGACCGGGAGATAGCCCGGCCAGCGAAAGCGGCGCGTCCGCCGCTGTAGCGTCAAAAGAATAGGTGCGCACCACCCGGCCCAGCGCGTCGCGCAGGGTAGCGGTGGCGCCGGCCAGCGCCCGGCCGCGCAACTGCACCTGGTCGGTGGTGGCCGGGTTGGGCCACAGTTCCAGGCCTGCCAGCGTACCGCTGCCAGCATCGGCGGGCGCGGCCAACAGGCGCGAAAAGGGCCGCACCTTGAACACCAGCCCGGCCGCCGCCCCGTGGGTGCCACGCGTAGTGGAGGCGCAGACCACGTAGTTACCCGCTGGGTCGGCCGTCAGGTCCAGGGCGTACTCATCGCTGGGGTGGCGGGTGAAGATGGTGTCGGTCAGCAGCGCGCCGTCCGGGGCCAGTTCCGCGATGGCCAGATCGGTGGCCCGGAAAACCGGGTTGTAGTATTCGCCCAGCACGGCGATACGCCCGTCGGGGCGTGGGTACACCGCTTTGGCGCTACCCAGGTACTGATACTGCACCGACCAGAGCGAATCACCCTGAGCGGTGGTTTTGGTTAGTTGGTAACTCGCGAACAGGCAGTCGCCAGCGGGCGTGACGGCACTGCGGCGCCCGGTAAACACTGCCCGCCGCCGGGTCTGCTCCGCCCCATTCTCGTTTAGTGAAACGAGCCGTCCACGAAAACCGAAAGGCGTCTGGTTATTGTAAAAATAATTTGATACGACATAACCTCTACCCGGTACTGGAAGCAAATTGACGATCTGACCATCAGAGGCATTGTCGTAAGGCACGGTCGTTCGCCAGATATCGGCACCGAGGCTATCCATCTTGAAGACGGTTTTGGCGCCCAGTAGGTCGGCGCAGCCCACCAACTGCCCGTCGTTGGCGGTTTGCAGCCCGTAAATGGCATCCAACTGGGCGCTACGGTAGGGGGAGCTCCAGACCGGCTGCCCGTTGGGGTCGAGCAAGTCCAGTTGCGCGTCGGAATCGCCGATTGGCCCCGTATAAGTGCCCAGCATAGAGGCAATCAGTAACTGGCCCGAGCGATTTTCGGCAACGGAATTGGGACCACCCGTGCCCAGGATCGTGCGCCATACCACGACGCCTTGTTCGTTGAGTTTAGCGGCGAAAGTGCGGCGTTGCAGAAAAACAACGGTCGTATCTCGAATCCCGCCTACCACCACATAGCCGCCTCGGCTGCAGCGGATCATTTGATTCAGCGACACTTCTTCGGCTGCTGACCCAATCTGGGTTTGCCAAATAAAACGCCCGGTTTGGGCGTGGGCCGAGGCAGTAAGGAAAAAGGTGACCAGCGCGCACCCCAGCACCAGCCCCCGCAGGGGCCAAAGGTATCGATTCAGCATAGCCCGGAGGAAGAGTAACGGTTGAGCGCCAACTATCTGGCGTTTGACCGGAGCAAATGTATCGCCCCCCCCCCCCTGTTTCCAAATTTATTCTTGCATTTTCCTGGAAATAATTCATAGTCAGCTGAAATAAAGCGGTTTGGGGCAATATTATCGTTTTGTTGCGACCGGTGGGGTGGGTGGCGGCAGCCACAATAGTCGTATTTTCCCTTGTTGTGCCCGGCTATGGGCCTCACCACCCTGGCCGTCAGGAGGACCGACTAGCGGGCCACTTTTAGGTACGGTCAATTGCCATCGCCAAATGCAAACCCGATCATTTCCAACGTCGGCGGACGTTTACGGAAATGGTGAGCGCGCATTTTCTGGCAACCGGGCCGCCGGTGGATTTGGCGGGGCTGGTAGCGCAGGGCCGGCAAGTACCGCGCGATTCGGCCCAGGCGGCAGACTTTCCGGCTACGTACCACCTCTTTCCAGCAGGGTTCCATTACTACGTGGCCGAAGGGCTTTTCCTGACCGAGCGATGGCAAGACCTGCTCGACTGGTACACCGAAACGGAACACCAATATCCGGAACTGACCACGCTGACCGGCAATGTATTCAACGAGCTACGCCGCGCTTTTCGGGTAGCGGCGCTGGCGCGGGTCGGACGCAAAAGCGAAGCACGAGCCGCCCGCACTGGACTGCAACTAACGAAGCTACTGGCCACCTACGAGTGGTTCGGTGACTATTACGCCGTCTTCGACTGGCTGGCCGAACTGGCGACCCGACCAACGGTGGCGCGCCGCGCCGCACTTCTGGACGAAATAACGGACTTCGCGGCTCGTCGCCAGATGCCGCTTTTCCGGACACTGGCGCGGCGTTGGGCAGCGAAGTGAACGAACAGGAGCCGGTTTTCTTTGACCGCCACCGGGTTTACCGGGTTCATTAGGGCGGTAGCTTAGCCGCTACGCCGCCCGCTTGGGCTGCACACGCAAAGGCTTCATCGGCAGTGCCGATGCTTTTGATTCAGCGGCTACCGGCTTCGACGGTGCCGGCTCCTCTGGCGAACCAGCTTCTGCCAACAAGGCATTGGCTTCGGCCAGCTTCCGGGGAAAAAGGTTGCGGCCCTGAAGGTGCGCCAGCCCCGGATCAATCGTAAAACCTGACGGCAGTTTTTTGACTTGCCGGGAAGACGAGGCTTTCATTACGCTCCTATTTTACGTTTTACGCGCAGAGCGCGGTAAGGCTGATTCTTCTCGAACGGGAACCAGTTGTCGGCGACCAACCCCCAAATGTAGAAATCAGTTTGGGCGGCCGTCAACTGAGATGAGATGCCCATTTGGTAAAGCCGCATTCGAGCAGGGGTGCTACCGAACGCCACCACGACCGCTTCCGGGATCAGCTCGGTGAATGCGTACACGATCTGGACGATCGTCGCCAGCACTTTTTGGCTGTCGCCGTTATCCGTAACGGCCAGGTCGTTTACCTCGCCGGTCATTGGGTCGTAATCACCGAAGCCCAGATTGAATAGGCCTGCTTGCTCCGTTTCCGTAAAGGCGACCAGTTTCGTAACCGCGCCTTTGGGGCCTTGGCTCACGAAAGCATAGATAAACTTGTCAGGTGTCGTTCTGACGTCGTAAACCTCACCGAGCTTCTGCACCCTGCAAGGTAAAACAGAACGGCGCCACTGCCGGCTCTGGAGAGCTACCCACCGAACCACCCCACCATCAGCCCACGTTAATGGCCGCGGTATCTTTGCCGCGTCACCGCCTCATCAGCAGCATTATGAAACCCAAAAAGCACCTCAGCCCAACCGCCACCGAAGCGGCTGCCCCTGCTACCACGCGCGAGTTGTTGCCCGGCGAGGCGACGGCGGCCAAGTTTCGCCACATTACGACAGAGGAACAGGAAGCTCGTCGTAGCAAAGCGTACAAATACATCACGATGGACGACATAATGAGCGGACGTGTCTGATGGCCTCCATTCTTGGCGCTGGCTATCCGTTCCGATTTCTACTTGAAAAGCCACCTTTACCCGGTGGTTTTTTGATTGAGACCTATTTGTGTCCATTCAGAACCCGGCACGGCGATCATTATATCGCGCAGGTCGAGCGTTACGCCCACCACGTGTACGCGGTCAAATTTTACCTCAAAAAGCACCGTTGGACAAAAGATGCTGATCGCCGGTATCAACATCAAACGCATCGGGGAGCCGCTGAAGCAATCCGTATCATCCACACCTGCATCCGGGTGATGCTGTATGTTATCAAGCGTGACCCTTTGGCATCCTGCACCTTCATTGGATCACCCAAACCGGGTGAAGACAAGGCCAATACGCAACGTTATCGGATCTATACACAGTTGATGCTGACGTTCTTTCCCAGTACGGAATGGAAGCACGAGGACTTCGGCGGCGAAAGCGCCTACCTGCTGCTCAACCGCCAGGCCCTGGCCCGCGACCCAGACCTGCTGCGCAAAGCCGCCGCAATGTTCGACGCCCTTTACTTGATGCCGGACACTCTGCGCCCGCCTTCCCCGCCGGGCGTGGCGGGCGTTGGATAAAGCAAACCGCCCCTCCCGCGACTACTCGCAGGAGGGGCAGTTTGCTTTATCGGCGGGATATCCGCTTTCCCGGCAGATGTCGTTTTACCTTACGCTGGTCCAGCAACTGGCACGGGTTACGCCGCTGCACGGCTAAACCACCCTCAAACTCTCCAAACCCTCCCACCCTCAAACCCTTCCACCCTCCTCATTACCACCACCCGGCCACCTCGCCGGTGAGCCGGCCGATCAGCACGGCCACGATCACCAGGAAGAAGATGCGCACCACGCCGCTGCCCCCGCGTAGCGCCAGCCGAGTGCCTACCAGCGAGCCGGTGAGGTTGGCGGCGGCCATCGGCAGGGCAGCGGCCCACAGCACCTGGTGCGTGGGGCCGAAGTAGAGCCAGCCGCCCAGGTTGGTGCAGACGTTGATGACTTTGGCGGAGGCCGAGGCACGCAGGAAGTCGTAGCCGAGCCAGCCCACCAGCGCAAACACCAGCAGCGAGCCGGTACCGGGGCCGAAAAAGCCGTCGTAAAACCCCAGTGCCACGGCAATGGCCAGCACCGCCCAGCGTTCGGTGGCGGGCGCGTAGCGCGGTTGATGGTCGGCGCCGAGCGTGGGTTTCGCCATCGTGTAGGCCCAGAGCGCCAGCAACAGCCCCAGCAGCAGCGGTTTGAGCAGCGCCGGACTCAGCAGTGACACCGCCCGCGCCCCCAACCACGAGCAGCCTGCTGCCACCAGCCCCGCCGGCAGCAACGAGCGCCACGGCAACGCCACCTGCCGGGCGTAGCGCACCGCCGCCGCTGAGGTACCCACCAGCGCGGCGGTCTTACCGGTGCCCAGAATGGTGGGAATCGGCACCCCGCGCAGCAGCACCAGCGCGGCGGGCACCTGAATCAGCCCGCCGCCGCCCACCACGGCATCGACCAGTCCGGCGGCGAAAGCAAAGGCGCAGAGCAGGGCCAGCGCGGCGGGCGTGGTTTCGGGCAGCAGGGCAAGCAGCATCCGGGCAAAGATGCGGGTAAAGGTGCAGTGGCGCGGGGTTTACTCCGCCTCGTCCAGCCCGCGGCGCAGCTCTTCCACGGAGCGCATCACTTTGTCGCGCAGGCCCGCGCGGTGCTTGTCGAGGGTGCGGGTCAGGGCGGGGTCGTGCAGGGCCAGCATCTGAGCGGCGAGCAGGGCGGCGTTCTGGGCGCCGTCCACGGCCACGGTGGCCACAGGCACGCCGGGCGGCATTTGAAGGATGCTCAGAATCGAGTCCAGCCCACGAATGGAGTTCGACGAGTTCACCGGCACGCCCACCACGGGCAGCGTCGTGAACGAGGCCACCATCCCTGGCAAGTGCGCGGCGCCGCCCGCCCCGGCGATGATCACTTTCAGCCCCCGCTGCCGGGCACTTTCGGCGTATTCCACCAGCCGGTGCGGGGTGCGGTGGGCCGACACGATGGTGACTTCGTGCGGAATGCCTAACTGGGCGAGCGTATCAGCGGCGGCCTGCATCACTTTCAGGTCCGAAATAGACCCCATAATCACGCCCACGAGCGGGGCGGTGGCGGCGGAAGTATCGACGGGAGTAGTCATCGGGAGCGAATGTAACGCCCCGCTGCCCGACCAGCCGGCTGGGGGCTGCGGAAGGCCGTTTCAGCCCTGCCCCGGTGCGCCAGTTAGTCGCGACTGGTCGCGGCAATCCGAAGCACCCGCGCTACCGTTTCGGCGCCGGCCTGGGCTTCGGCGGCCGTAGCAGCCAGCACGGTGGCGTGGCCCATCTTGCGGTGCGGACGGGTGCGGGCCTTGCCATAAAGGTGTAGGTATGCGCCGGGCACGGCCAGCGCCTCGGCCAGCCCGCCGACGTGCGTGGGGCCGTCGCCGCCATCCGGCGCACCGAGCAGGTTCACCATCGCGGCGGCCGGGGCGCGGGAGGCAGTATCGCCCAGCGGCAGGCCCAGCACGGCGCGCAGGTGCTGCTGAAACTGCGACGTGGCGTTGGCCTCCATCGTGTGGTGGCCGGAATTGTGCGGGCGCGGCGCTACTTCGTTCACCAATAACTCGCCGGCAGCGGTCAGAAACAGCTCCACGGCCAACAGGCCCACGGTGCCGAACGCCTCGCAGGTGCGCACGGCCAGCGCGGTGGCGCGGGCGGCGAGGTCGGCGGAGATGGCAGCCGGGGCGAAAAGCGTCCGGACGAGGTGCGTGTGCGGGTCGAACGCCATTTCGACCACCGGAAACGCGCGGGTGGTGCCGTCCACGGCGCGGGCCACCACCACGGCCAGCTCTTTGACAGCGGCTACGCGGGCTTCCAGCACGGCGGGCGCGTCGAAGGCATTGGCCAGGGCGGCGGCATCGGGCAGGTGGCAGACGCCCTGGCCGTCGTAACCGCCGCGCCGCAGTTTCTGAAAGGCGGGCAGGAGCGCCGGATTCCGGGCGACGTACTGCGCGAGGTCGGCGCGCGATTCGGTCAGCTGAAAATCGGCCGTTTCCAGGCCGTGCGCGCGGAAAAACGCCTTCTGCGCGCCCTTGTCCTGAATGATAGCCAGCGCCGCCGGGTCCGGGTAAACGGCCGTGCCGGCGGCTTGCAGGCGCCGCAGCCCGGCTACGGATACGTGTTCGATCTCGATGGTCACCACGTCGCAGCCCGCGCCGAAGGCCACCACGGCGGCTTCGTCGGCGAAGTCGCCGGTCACCAGCTCGTCGCAGCAACGGGCGGCGGGGCAGTGCGGGTCGGGGTCGAGGATGCGGGTCCGGACGGGCAGGTCCAGCGCCGCCTGGCAGAGCATCCGGCCCAACTGGCCGCCGCCCAGGATTCCAAGTGTCAGCATAAAAGAAGTAACGTCGGGGTGCTGTGCCGGCGCCGCCGGTTCCGGGCGGCAAAGGTCGCCGGACGGGCGGCATTCACTACGGCCGGATGGCGGCCCGGCGCCTTGCTGTTACGCTGGTGTGTTGCTGTGGCGGGTGGCGGCGCGAAGCACCGCCGCTACCTTTGCCCCGTGGAAATTCTGTTGGGCACTTTCTCGGCGCTGTTTTCGGTCGTCAATCCGTTTGGGGCGATGCCGGTCTTCCTGACGCTGACCGACGGCGACTCGCCCAACCGCCGCCGCGGCATTGCCCTACGCGCGTGTTTTTATATGACGCTCGTGCTGGCGGCGTTCTTCCTGGCGGGCCAGTACATCCTGAATTTCTTTGGGTTACGCATCCACGACCTGCGCATCGCGGGCGGGCTGATGCTGCTCAAATCGGGCTTCGACCTGATCAACGCTGGCACTTCCACGGGCGGCGGCAAGGTATCGAAATCGGTCGTCGAAGACTCCCAGCACAAGCCCGATATTTCGTTCACGCCCCTGGCGATGCCATTGCTCTCCGGCCCCGGCTCGATAGCCGTCAGCATCGGCCTGTTCACCGAGAAGCTGCCCATCAGCCACTTACTGCTGATTCTGCTGGCCATCATCGGCGTCTCGGCAGTATCGTTCCTGATCCTCTCCTTCTCCGTCCGCCTGACCCGCGTAATGGGCAAAGCCGGCCTGGCAGCGCTCTCGCGCATTATGGCCTTCATCACCCTGAGCCTGGGCGTCAGCTTCATCATCAGCGGGCTGAAAGCGGTTTTTTAAGTAGTGACTAGTGACTAAATGAACGACCTATTCCTCCGCGCCGCGCGCGGCGAAACCACTTCCCGCCCGCCCGTCTGGCTGATGCGCCAGGCCGGGCGCATTTTGCCCGAATACCGCGCCGTGCGTGCCCGGATGGGCGGCTTTAAGGAACTGGTGGAGACGCCCGAATTCGCCGCGGAAGTCACGTTGCAACCCGTGGAGCTGCTGGGCGTCGATGCGGCGATCATCTTCTCCGACATCCTGGTGGTGCCCGAAGCGATGGGCCTGCCCTACGAGATGATCGAGGCCAAGGGGCCGCGCTTTCCGAAGGCCATCCGCTCGGCTGCTGACGTAGCCGCGCTGCGCGGACCCGCCGCCGAAGAACACCTAGGCTACGTGATGGCCGCCCTGCGCCTGACCAAGCAGGCGCTTACGGCCCGGCATCCGGGTATCCCGCTGATCGGCTTCGCGGGCGCCCCCTGGACGATTCTGGCCTATATGGTCGAAGGCTCCGGCTCGAAAACCTTCAGCATCGCCCGCCGCCTGCTGGTGGAAAACCCTGCGCTGGCGCACGACCTGTTGCAGCGCATCACCTATGTCACTATCGACTACCTCCGCGCCCAGGTGCGCGCCGGCGCCGATGTGGTGCAGGTTTTCGACTCGTGGGCGGGCATTCTGGGGCCGGAAACCTACCGCACTTTCTCGCTGCCTTACATCGCCCAGATCACGGCGGCGCTTGGCTTCGCCGATGCGGCGACCGGCACGCCTGCCGTGCCCGTGACGGTCTTCGCGCTGGGCGCCTTCTTCGCTACGGCGGAACTGGCCGCGCTGCCGGGCGTCCGGACGGTGGGCCTCGACTGGCACCAGTCGCCTCAGCAGGTGCGCGCGGCCGTCGGCCCGGCCGTCACGCTGCAAGGCAACCTCGACCCGGCCAGCCTCTACGGTTCCTTCGACGCCGTACGCACCGCCACCCGCCAGATGCTGCGGCAGTTCGAGGGCGGCCCGCACATCGCCAACCTCGGGCACGGCGTGTACCCGGATACCGACCCCGACAAGGTGCGGTGCTTCGTGGAAACGGTGAAGGAAGTGGGCCAGTAGGCGCAACCGCAGCACGATCTGAAAGTCGCGCTACGGCCCCTTAGAACACCCGCCGAATGACGCGAAGCTGGTGCGAATACCGCTGAAGCGCGCGGTTGAAAATGCCGTTGTGGTCGAAGTCGTCGCGGCGCACTTCGCCGCTGGCGTGCAAAATCTGCTGGTCCGGCACAATCAGGCCGACGTGGACGATGCGCCCTTCGGCGTTGTCGAAAAAAGCCAGGTCGCCGGGCCGGGCCTGAGTGGCGAAATGCACTTCGTGCCCGCAGTGCACCTGTTGGCGGGCGTCGCGCGGGAGCTGAATACCGACTAGCGCGAATAACTGCTGCGTGAAACCGGAGCAATCCAGCCCAAACACCGACTTGCCGCCCCATTGGTACGGCGCCCGGTGGTAGAGCTGGGCGGCGCGCAAAAGCAGCCCTTCCGGCACGGGCAGTTTTGGATTGGTCGCCAAGCCATTGTAGAACCGCTTGTCGGCGGACGCGGGGCCGAGGCGCAGGGTCAGGCCATCGAAAAACGGCAGAATAGAACCGAGCTGCACGGGCGTCCGGGCGTGGTCGTCGGCCACGACGCCCACCACGTCGAGGGTGCGCGGGTGGGGCGCTGCCGCAAGCCATTCCTGATAGAATGCTTCTGCAATGGGCTGGTGCTGTTTGGCGTCGATCCAGCCCGCATAACCGTCCAGCGTGAGCTGAATCCGCAGCCATTTGGGCTGCACTTCGAGCACTTCGTACACCTCGCCAAATACCACCTGCGACACCTGCTCGGCGCGGTCCGAGGGTTCGGCGCGCAGCGGAACGATGCTTAAGGGGCAGAGGCCGTGGGGCATTGAGTGACTGATTGACTGAGTGACTGAGTGGGACGGAGTGACTGAGCGACTGTGATTATCAACAATCACTCAGTCACTCAGCGCACTCAGTCACTCATTCCCCCCGCTCCATTTCGCGGCGGGCGTCTTTGGCTTTTAGGTCGTCGCGCTTGTCGAAGAGTTTTTTGCCGCGTCCCAGGCCGATTTCGAGCTTCGCGAAGCCCCGGTCGCTGACGAACAGGCGCAGCGGGATGATCGCCATACCGGGGTCGCCGGACTTGTTCTGCAACTGCTTCAGCTCGCGCTTATTGAGCAGCAGCTTGCGGGCGCGCAGTGGCTCGTGGTTATTGTAAGTGCCCTGCTGATACCGCCCGATCTGCATCTGGTTGATCCAGAGCGAACCATCGGCGGCGAAGACCGCGAAGGCATCGGCCAGTTGCACATTGGCCTCGCGGATGCTCTTGATCTCGGTGCCTTGCAGCATAATGCCCGCCACGTAGGTAGTGACGATGGCATATTCGTACCGCGCCCGCCGGTTGACGATATTGACCGGCTTCGGCGCGTCTTTAACAGGTAGTTTGGCCATTGGAGGTTAGGGCGGGTGACGGCTCGCCCCGCTTACGGACGGGCGAACGCGACGGCCAGTTTCGCCAGCGGCAGGATGCGCTGACCGGTGGTGCCGGACGCCACGAGCCGCGCGCCCACGTGGGCCACAAAGCTACACGTCAGGGTGCCGTCCGGGGGCGCGGCGGCCTGCGTCAGCGTGGCCTGGACCACGACTTCTTCGCCCGTAAAGGCCGGCGCGTGATGGTTCAGGTGGACGTGCGTACCGACGCCCTCCTCCTCTACTTCCTTCAGTTCCAGGGCAAACAGGCGCCCCGCCCACTCGGCGGCGCGGGCCAGGCGGTAAGTGCTGCAAACCGGGTGAACGAGGCCGCCACCCTCGGCCGTAAAGTCGGCCACATCACCAGGCAGCACGGTGAAGGTGTGTATGCGGGTGGAATGAAGCAGCGGGGCGAAAGGATGCATCAGTGTAGCAAGGGGCTCCGCCCCGCAGCATGTGTAGTAAGGGGCTCCGCTCCGAAGCAAAAAAAGCGGCGAGGCACTAAAGGCGGACAGCTCCGAAAGTAAAAACTTCTCACCAAACCGCGCTACTGCGGGGCGGAACTCCTGGCTACATCTCCATCTCCCTACAGAAACCGACAGTGCCACGCGTACTTAACTTGCGCCGTGAGCCACCTGCAATATAACGCGTGTAGGGACAGCGGCCGCCGGTGGCTAATGGGGTGGGCGCTGGCCGTGGCCTGGCTCCGTCTCCTGCCAGGCAGCGGTGGGCTACTGGCGGCGGCCCCGCCCCCACAGCCGTCCCAAACCACCGCCGGTTGGCTCGCCGACCCGGCTCTCAGCCGGTTGGCCCTGCGCACGCTGGTGCGCGCGCCCGACGGCCTGCTCTGGGTGGGCGCCGACGACGGCGTGTACCGCTACGACGGCACGACCCTGGTACCGCTCAACGCCCTGCGGCGGCACGGCCCGCCCCTGCCGCCGGCTTCCTGCCACCACCTGCTTTTTACCCCGGACGGCACCCTCTGGCTGGGCACGGAAGCGGGGGCTTTCCGTTTCACGACGGCGGGGGTGCTGGTCGCGCTGCCTTACCCGCAGGCCGGCACCACGTCGCACCTGATCGACGGGCTGGCGCTGACCCCGGACCGCCGCCACGTGTGGGTGGCACAGGACCGCGCCGGTTTGCGCGCGTACACCCTGGCCGGCCAGCCCGTCGGGCCGCTCCTGACGGCCACCGCGCCACGCCTGGACGTATGGCCCGCGCCGGACGGCACCCTTTGGCTCTCGGAAGCCCGGGGCCGCACCCGCCACCTGACGGCCGACGGCCAACTGTTGGGCGAATGGCACCACCCCAACCGGTTTATGCTGCCCGTAGCCGACCCCACCAGGCGCGTCTGGCTCCTGAGCGAACGCGCCGCCTACCGCACCGGTCCCGATGGGCGCCTCCTGCCAGGGCCGCACTGGGCACCCCCCGGCCCGGAATCGAACTGCGACCTGATCCGGACCGACACCAGCGTGGCGCTGCTCACGCAGCAACGGGTCTGGCAGCTGCGCTGGACGGCCGCGCCCGATCCGCAGCCCCGGCTGCGCTTCAGTCTGGGGCTGCCGGCCTGGCGCACGGCCGGCTGGAGCGCCCGCCTGCGCACCGACGCCGCCGGCAACTGGTGGTTGTTCGACACGGGGGTGCGCGGCGCCTGGCGCCGGACAGGAGCAGCGGCCTTCATCCAACCCCTGGCCCTGGCCAACGGCAAGCCCTACAGCGTCCGCGCCACCACGCGCCTACCCGATGGCCGGCTGCTGGTGAGCGCCTACGAAGTCGGGCTACTGGTGCAGGCTGCTGACTCGCCTCTTGCCCCGCTGCGCCCCTGGCCGACGGCTCGCCTGCCGGATGGGCAGCCCCCTTTGCTGTTGAGCATCGTGCCGGCCCGCGTGGGCGCTGCCCGCCGGGGTTGGCTGGCCGGTACCGGCGGGCCATTCGTGACGCTGGACCCCGTCACGGGACGAGTTCAGCCGATACTTGCCACTGAGCTAACGGCCGAAACCCGCGACGATGCCAATGTGCGCGCCCTGTGCCGGGATGGCGCCACGGGTCTGATTTGGGGGGGTGCCCGCACGGGCCTTTACTGCTTTGATTCCACCTCTACTACCTTCCGGCCCTACCGCCCGCCTGGCCAGTCGGCAACGCTACCGGCACCGCTGGTTGGGCAGACCATTGAAGACCTCTGGGCCGATGGCCGCGGCCACCTCTGGCTAGCGATGCCCCAGGGCGTTGACCGACTGACGCTGGCCACCGGCGAGCGCCGCCATTATGGCCCCACCGCCCCGGCCCCTCACCGGGTGGCGGGCGACGGCGCCCGGTGCCTGTACGCCGATCCGGCCACCAACCGGCTGTGGGTGGGTACCCGCGCGCACGGGCTGGTGCTGATCACGCCCGACGGCAACGCCCACACGGCTCTCTCGGTGGGGCAAGGGCTGCCTAACGCTTCGGTGGCCACCATTACGCCCGGGCCCGGCGGGGCGCTGTGGCTGGGCACTTACCAGGGGCTAGTGCGCTACGTGCCGGCCACGGGGCGGCTGGCCGTGTTCACGCTGGCCGACGGGCTGCTGTCCGATGAGTTCAACGCCCGCGCGGCTTACTTCGACCCCACCGATAGCTCCCTGCTGCTGGGTGGCGTGGCAGGGCTGCACCGCATCTACCCGCGGCAGGTGCCGAACCTGGCGCGCGGGCGGGCGCGCCTCGTGCTGACCGCCCTGACGGCCCTGGGCGTTTCCGCCGATTCCAGTCAGACGTACTATCGGCTGGCGGCCGACCCGTTGCCCAGTCTGCATCTGGGCCCTAACCACCCGGTGGTGGACCTGCACCTGGCCCTGACCGATTTTCAGTCCGGCGCCCAGGCGCGCTATTTCTACCGGGTGCGCGGCTGGCTCTCCGACCGCTGGCTGCCGCTCGGCACCACGCCCCTGCTGCGCCTGCAAGGCTTGCTGCCGGGCACGTACACGGTGGAAATCAGGGCCGAAACCAGCCAGGGAATACTGGCCACCAACCACCTGCGCCTCCCCCTGACCGTGACGGCCGAGTGGTGGCGCCGCCCCACTACCTGGACAGCAGCTGCCTTGGCCCTGGTGGCGCTGGTGGTAGCGTGGCAGCGCGAGCGCGAGCGCCGCGCCCGGCGAGATACGGCGATGCGTAGTCGGCTGGCCGCCGACCTGCACGACGAGGTGGGGTCGCTGCTGACCCGCGTGATGATGCAGGCCGAGATGCTCAACGTGCTGGGCACCGCCCCGCCGGCCCGCCTGGCCGCCCTCGTGGACGACTCGCGCGCCGCCGCCAACACCGTCCGCGATATCATCTGGAGCGTGGATGCCGCCGCCGATACCCTGACCGCGCTCGTGGATCGGCTCCACGATCTGTGCGATGCCAGCAGCCGCGCCACCGACCGTGAAATCCGGTTCGACGCCTCCGAACTGCCCCCCAACCGGGCCCGCCCGCTGCCCCCGGCCGTGCGCCAGCACGTGTACCTGATTGCCAGGGAAGCCGTGACGAATGCCCTGCGACACAGCGCCCCCACCGTACCGCTCACCTTGACGCTGCGCTACCATTCTGCCTTACTGGAGTTGCGGGTGCGGAACGAAGGCCCGATGGAGGAAGCAGCCGCAGCGAAGCCCAGCGCCCGCGCCGGGCAGGGCCTGCGCAATATGCGGCAGCGGGCCGAACTGCTGAACGCCACGCTGGCCCTGGGCCCACACCCCGAAGGCGGGTGGGAAGTAGCGTTGCGCGTACCGCTATGAATTACGAATTACGAATTACGAATTACTAATTACGAATTATGAATTAAGAATCAGCAATTACACGATATAAATTGAATTAGGCCGCGCCATAATTTGTAATTTTGTAATTCGTAATTCGTAATTCACAACTCGCCTCGGCTGGCTTTGCCGATCAGCTCACCGCGCGAGTTGACGCGCAGCTTCTCGTAGAGCCGGCGGATGTAGGTGTGGACCGTGGCAGGCGACAGGCTGAGGCGGTGCGCCACCTGTTTCTCGCTCAGGCCGTCCACCAATCCCTGCAGCACTTCGCGCTCGCGCTCGCTGAGCAGGTCGGGCTGGTGGCTGACGGTGGGCGTGAAGTGCGCCAGGGCCTTACGCGCCACCCCCGGCGAGAGGGCCGCCCCACCGGCCAGCACATCCAGCACCGCCTGCTTGTAGCTGGCCAGCGGAGTGGCACTTTTGATGACGTAGCCGGTGGCTCCGGCGCGCAGGGCCAGGAAGATGCGCTCGGCATCGTCGTGCATCGTCTGGATGATGACATCGGTTGCGGGGAGACGGCGGCGCAGTTCAGGCAGCGCCTGCAGGCCGTTCTGGCCGGGTAGGCTGACGTCGAGCAGCACCACGCGCGGCGGAAGCGCCAAGTCGAGCTCCCGCCAAAGCGCCTCCACGGAATCGACGACGATGGGGCAGGTAAACTCTGCCTGGTGGCCGAGGTACTCGGCCAGCAACTCCCGGACGCGCGCATCGTCCTCGACAATGGCCAGGGAGATGGGCGAGGTGGGAAACAGCAGGGCAGTAGTAGGAAGCACGATGCAAAGGTGCGGCGCTCCCACGCGCAGCAACGAAGCGGGAATGTCGCCTAAACAGATGACACGACGCCAGCCCCAGCCAGTACCGACCGCTACCCCCAACCGCAGGCAGAAGGCCGGTCGAAAATGGTACGCCGCTCCGTACCACCGGCCGGTACGGAGCGGCTGAACCAGAATCTTTCCTATTTCCGGAAAACGCCAAAAGAGGAAAGACGCCAGTCGTTCTTTCCTCTTTCTGAAAAATGCCAAAAGAGGAAAGACGGGAGCCGATCTTACCCGTTTTCGACAAACGCCAAATGATGTAAGACGGGAACCGGTCTTACATTTTTTCAGCAAATGCCAAAAGATGTAAGACCGCGCCAGCAGCCCGGATGCGCGCGTGGGGCACGCGGAACGTAAGGGCGCGTGTCATCTGAATAGGGGACACGCCGGATAGTGGGCCGGAGGCACAGAAGCCGAAATTTTGCATCGGCTTCATTTCCGCCACCCCTCGTAGTCTCTATGCGGTACCGTCTCCTCCTTTTCTTCGCGCTGCTGGCCGGCCTCGCGGCCCCGCCCGCCCGTGCCCAGGCGCCCAACACCTGGACCGCCGCCCCGCTCGCCACCGGCGCCGTGCCCGACCTACCAGGCACCGCGCCGCGCGCCGCCGTGGCCGTCACCATCAACGGCCGCGCTTTTGCCGGGCTGGGGCGCACTGGCAACACTTTCCCGACGGATTGGCACGAGTACCTACCGGCCAGCAACAGCTGGGTGGCGCGGGCCGCGTTTCCAGACGCAGGGCGATTTCTGGCCGTAGGGGTGGCTGTAGGCAGCGTGGGCTACGACGGCACGGGGAACACGGGCACCTCCGCGCTGAGCGACTGGTGGGCCTACGACCCCGCCACCGATACCTGGACGGCGCGGACTGCCTTCTCCGGCGCGGGGCATCTCACTGCGGCGGCTTTCGTGGTGGGCGGCCGGGCCTACGTGGGCACGGGCCAAGGCTTAACCGGCAACCTCACCGACTTCTTCGCCTACGCCTCCGACCCGCCGCCTACTGTAATGGGCCTCAATCCGACGCGCAACCTGCGCAACGCGGCAGCGTCTGCCAGCGTCGACATCACTTTCGATCAGCCGATGAGCGGCGCGGCGGCTTCGGCGGCGAGTATCAAGGTCTTCAGCCACCAGCGCGGCGGGCGGATGAGCGGCGCGCAGGGCGGCGCGGCCACGGTCAGCGGCAATACCATCACCTTCGACCCCACCACCGACTTTCGGCCGGGGGAAACCGTGTTCGTCTCCACCACCACGGCCGCGCAGAGCAGTGCGGGCGCCAATCTGGCGGCGGGGCACATCCACCAGTTCACAACGGCGGCGGGCGCGGGGCCGGGCAATTTCAGCCCTGTCGCCGACCTCACCGTGGGCAGTTTGCCCCGCAGCGTGGCCGTGGGCGACGTGGATGCCGACGGCGACCTAGACCTGCTGACGGCCAATTCGGGCGACGGCACGGTGGGTGTGCGCCTCAACAACGGCGCCGGCGCTTTCAGCGGCACCGTCGGGGTGCCGGCGGGGAGCCAGCCTTACAGCGTGGCCCTGGGCGACGTGGACGGCGACGGCGACCTCGACTTCGTGGCGGCCAGCGACCAGAACAGTAACAACGTGAGCGTGCGCCTCAACGACGGCACCGGCACGTTCGGCGGCGGCTCGACGGTCACTGCGGGGCGGCCCCGGTGCGTGGTGCTGGGCGATGTGGACGGCGACGGCGACCTCGACCTGCTGACGGCCAGCTATTCGAACGTCGGTACGGGCAGTCTCGTGAGCGTGCGCTTCAACAACGGTAGCGGCACCTTTGGCGGTGGCAGCGACTACGGCGTGGGCATCGGCCCCCGCAGCGTGGCGGTGGCCGACCTGGATGGCGACGGCGACCTCGATTTCGTAGCCACCACTAACGACGCGAACATTGACGTCAACCGGGTAGCCGTGTGGCGCAACAACGGCACGGGCACCTTCAGCCCCGACGCCGACTACAACGTGGGCAGCAACCCCCGCAACGTGGCAATCGGGGACATCGACGGCGACGGCGACCTCGACCTGCTCACCGCCAACTCCGGCAGCAACAGCGGCGTCGGCGTGTTCCTCAACAACGGCAGCGGCACGTTCAGCGCGGGCACGCCGGTGGCCCTGAGCGACAGACCGGCCGGCGTGGCGGCGGCCGACGTGGACGGCGACGGTGACCTCGACCTGCTCACGAGCAACTACCAATTCTACACCGTGAGCGTGGCCCGCAATGCCGGTAACGGCACGTTCGGCGCCGCCACCACGGTGAGCGTGAACGGGGATGCCCACAACCTGGCGGTGGGCGACCTGGACGGCGACGGCGACCTCGACTTCCTGTCGGTCGGCCTCAGCGGCAGCCTGGTGAGCGTGCTGCTCAATCAGCCGCCCGCGCCCACCCTCGCCAGCCTCAGCCCCACCAGCGCGCCGGTGGGCACGAGCATCACGCTGACCGGCACCGACTTCACGGGCGCCACCGCCGTGAGCTTCAACGGCACGGCCGCCACCACCTTCAGCGTGACCACGGCCACCACCGCCACGGCCACCGTGCCGGCGGGCACCACGAGCGGCAGCGTGACGATTACCACCCCCAGCGGTACCTCCAACGGCGTCGCTTTTACGGTCATTACCAACCAGGCGCCCACGGCCGTGGGCCTCTCGCCGCAGAGCGTAGCTGAGAACACGGCCAGCGGCACCGCCATCGGCAACTTCTCGACTACTGACCCCGACGCGGGCGACACCCACACCTACTCCCTGGTGAGTGGGGCGGGCAGCACTGATAACGGCGCCTTCAGCATCAACGGCAGCGGGCAGCTCGTCATCACGGCTGCGCCCGACTACGAGACCCAGCCCAACTACGCCATCCGCGTGCGCTCCACCGACCAGGAGAGTACGTTCTTCGAGCAAACCTTCACCATCAGCGTCACGAACGTAAACGAGGCGCCGGCCATCAGCCCACAGACGTTCACCATCGACGAAAACAGCGCCAACGGCACCGTGGTGGGCACGGTGGGCGCTTCCGACCCCGACGCGGGCCAGAGCCTGACCTACTCGATGGTGCCGCTGGGCGGCGCGGGCAACGCGTTCGTCATCAACGCCACTACGGGCCAGCTCACGGTCAATGATCAGGCGGCCCTCGACTTCGAAATCTCGCCCGGCTTCGGCTACCTCGTGACCGTCACCGACAACGGTGCGCCGCAGTTGAGTAACTCGGCCCAGGTCATCATCAACCTCAACGACCTCAACGAGAACGCCCCGGACCTGACCGTCAGCAGCCCGCAGACCATTCCCGGCGGCAGCTATCACAACGTCACCATCACCGGCACGGGCGTCGGTACGCTCGGCGGCGACGTCACCATCCAGGGCACGCTGCTCGTACAAAACGGCGGCAAACTCGACGACGGCTGCTTCCTCATCACCGGGCCGGGCAACTTCACCCTCGCCGCCGGCGCCGCGCTCGACATCTGCTCCGAGTTCGGCATCACCGCCAGCGGCGCGCTGGGCACCGTGCAGGTCACCGGCACCCGCACCTTCTCCCGCGCCGCCTCCTACCGCTACGACAGCCCCACCCTCGGATCCGGCGCCAGCACCGGTAACGGCCTGCCCAACCGCGTGCGCGACCTGACCGCCGCCACGTCCGTCGCCACCCTGTTCTTGACCAACCCCACCAGCGTGCGCCGCCTGCTGACAATCGCGGGCCCCGTCAACTTCAACACCAGCGGCCGGGCCCTGACGCTGCTTTCTGACGCCGATTCCACCGCCCTGGTCGTCAACGCCTCCACCGGCCGGGTGCTCGGTACCGTCACCGTGCAGCGCTACATCAGCCCCGCCAGCAACCCCGGCGTGGGCTACCGCCACTTCGCCGCGCCGGTCAGCAATACCACCGTCGCCGACCTGAACGTCACCGGCTTCACCGCCCGCGTCAACGCCGCCTACAATGCCCTGCCCTACGTGGCCGTGCCCGCCAATCAGTTCCCCAACGTCTTCGGCTTCGACGAAACGCGCGGCGGCGCCACCGCTGCGTATCAGGGCTTCAATACGGGCTGGTACTCGCCCACCGCCACTACCGATCCCCTGACCTCCGGCCGGGGCTACACCGTGGCGATGGCCGGCGGCCTGACGCCCGACTTCGTCGGTACCCTGACCACCGGCAACGTACCGCTCACGCTTACCCGCACCGGTGCGGGCACCGGCAACCCCAACACCGAGAAGAGCGGCTGGGGCCTGACGGGCAACCCCTACGCCGCGCCCATCGACTGGGACGAGGCCACGGCCAGCATCCCGGCCGGGATGAGCGCCTCGATCTCCGTGTTCCGCAGCACCGGCCTCAACAGCGGCCAGTACCTGACCTACCTCGCCCCGGCCACCGTGGGCGGCACGGGGGTCGGCACGCTGCCCGGCGGCCTGGTGCCGATGGGCCAGGGCTTCTTCACCCGCGTGCTGCCCGGCAACGAGTCGGTGGGCTTTACCTTCACCAATGCCCTGCGCGTGATCAGCTACGCCAACCCCACCCACTTCCGCCCCGCCGCCGACGCCCGCCCGCTACTGGGCATCCGCCTGCAACAGGCCGGCGCCGCGAATGCGGTGGCCGATGAAGCGCTCGTCTTCTGGCAGGAAGGCGCCACGGGCGCCGTCGATGCCGCTTACGACGCGCCCCGCCCCGGCCGCAACCTGGGCGCCGTGCCGACGCTCGCCGTTTTGGCGCCCAACGGCGAGGAGCTGGCCATCGCCGGCCTCGCCCCGGCATCGTTCGCCACGGCCCAGCGCCTGCCCCTGCTGGCCGTGGTGCCCGCCGCCGGCCCCTACACCCTGACGCTGGCGCAGGCGGCGAACCTGCCCACCGGCGCCGTTAGCCTCTACGATGCGCTGACGAATACCACCCACCCGCTGGCGGCGGTGGGCACCACGTACACCTTCACGGCCCCGCAGGCCGGCGAGGTGGCGGGCCGCTTCTGGCTCCAGGTAGCGCCCGCTACCGCGCCGCTCGGCACGGGCGCCGCGGCCGCTGAAACGGCCGTCTTGCACCTGTGGCCGAACCCGGCCACCAGTAGCCCCGTGCAGATCAGCCTGCCAACTGCAGGAGCCACCGGGCTGACCGTGACCGACGCGCTGGGCCGGGTGGTCCGCACCCAGGCGCTAACGCCCGACCAGCGTACCGTTACCCTCGCCGTGACGGGCCTGCCGGCGGGCGTCTATGTGGTGCGGGCCGGCCGCGCCGCTATCCGCCTGGTGGTAGAGTAAGGGCCCCGAAAGCCCGCACCGAAAGGCGGTGGTCCGAGGCGGGGTGGTATCACCTCGCTTCGGACCACCGCCTTTGATTTGGGATAACCTCCGCGCCTGGCGCTGGCTCTAATTATCCGTGCATTCGGCCTTCAGCTTCAGTGTGTCTATCAGCGGATTGGCTTGCCGCTTGAAGCTGACGGCTTACTTCTGCCCGTACTTCACCCGATACTTTTCGGCCAGGGCCTGCTGGCGGTTGGTGAGGTTGAGGCTGCGGCCCTGGATATAGGCCTGCGTCACCTGGTTGGTGCGCATATCAAGCAGATCGCCGCGCGAGACGATTACGGTGGCGTCCTTGCCTACGGCCAGCGTCCCGACGCGCTCCTGAATGCCGAGGATGGCGGCGGTCTGGCTCGTCATCGCGGCCAGCGCCTGCTCTTTGGTCAGGCCGTAGGCGGCGGCGGTGCCGGCCGTGAACTGGAGGTTGCGGGCGCCGGGGTTTTCCATATCGCCTTCGTAGGAGAAGCAGAACGGAATGCCGGCGGCCTGGAGCTGCGCGGGCAGGCGGAAGGGTGCGTCCACGTCGTCGTCGAGGCGGCGGGGCAGCGAATGCAGGCGCGTCAGCACGACGGGCACTTTCTCGTCGCGCAGCAGATCGAGGACGCGGGCGGCATCTTCAGCGCCTACCAAAGCGATTTTGGGGACGCCCTGCCGCCGGGCAAAGCGCACGGCTTCGGCGATTTCCTTCGCCCCGTCGGCGTGGAGGTAGAGCGTCTGCTCGCCTTTCAGCACCCGGCCCAGCGCGGCGAGGCGCAGGTTCTGCGGGCGTTGGCCTTCGGGCTGCTGCTGATACGCCTTGCCGTCGGCGAAGAGCTGGTTCAGTTCGCGCAGGCGCTCGGCGCGGACCTTGAGGCGCTTCGTGACGATGGAATCCGGGATGATGCCGGTGCGGGTCAGGGCGCGGGGCCAGTTCAGGTGCAGGCCGTCGCCCTCGCGCACCTGGGCATCTTCCCAGTTCCAGGCGTCCAGTTGCACGACGCTGCTCTGCCCGCTGATGACGCCGCCGCGCGGGCAGACCTGCACCAGCAGTACGCCGTTGGTCCGGACGGTAGGCAGAATGTCGTTGTCGGTATTATAAGCAATCAGCGCCCGGACGTGGGGGTTGTAGGAACCCACCTCGGCTTCGTCGATGGTGGCGCGCACGGCGTCGATTTCGCCTAACCCGAGCGTGGAGTTGGCCAGGATCAGGCCGGGGTAGATTTCCTGCCCGCTGGCCTGCTCGCGCACGTCGTACTCGGCGCGGTTGGCGGTAAAGCCGCTTGCTGGCCCGACGTAGGTGATTTTTCCGCCGCTGAACGCCACTGCACCATTGGCAATCACGGTCTGGCCGTCGCCGGTGTGCACGGTGCCGAGCAGCAGCACGGGCCGGGTTTGGGCGGGCGCGGGCACGGGGTTATTGACGGGAGTTTGGGCATAAGCCCGTTCCTGGCCCGTCAGCAAAACCAAAGCGAGCAGCGGGGTGGCGAAACGGATGGCAGGCAAAAGACGCATCGGCGGCAAAAGAAGAAAGCTCAGACAACGAACGGAAGACGGAACCGTCGCCAAAGGTACCCGTCGGTGCGGCCCGGCTGCATCCGCCCGGCCGGCGCCCGATATGGGTCGAAATATCCCCTGCTACCGAAGTCGCCCGGACCGCTGGCCCGTGGCCGCAACCCGCGCAGCTGTAACCCTCGGCGTCGTTGACGGGTTGAAGGGGTATCCGCGTAGTCGGCAGCCGTCGTTGTCGCCGCAGAACATGTTCTTTATGGCAGACCTGATTCGTACCGCCCTGATTACCGGCGGCTCCAAAGGCATTGGCTACGGCATTGCCGAAGCGCTCGTCCACCACGGCGTCCGGGTGGCCGTTACCAGCCGCACCCAGGCCGCTGCTGATGAAGCGGCTGCCCGCCTCAACGAACACCAGCCCGGCTACGCCCTCGGTTTCGCGGCCGATGTGCGCGACCCCGCCCAGCAGGAAGCCGCCGTGGCCGAAATCCTGCGCCAGTGGGACCGCCTCGACTACGTGATTGCCAACGCCGGGGTGGGTCATTTTGCCCCGATCCAGACGATGACCGCCGCCCAGTGGCAGGACACCATCGACAGCAACCTGACGGGCGTCTTCCACACCGTGAAGGCCACGCTGGCGGCGTTGGAGGCCAGTGAAGGCTATTTTATCAGCATTGCCAGTCTGGCGGGCACCAATTTCTTCGAGAACGGCGCCGCCTACAACGCCAGTAAATTCGGGTTGGTGGGCTTCACGCAGGCCGTGATGCTGGACCTGCGCAAGCTCGGCATCAAGGTGACCACGATTATGCCCGGCTCCGTGGCTACTGAATTCGGCGACCACGCCGTGACGGCCGCCGACGCCTGGAAGATTCAGCCCGAAGACATCGGCCAACTGGTGGTGGACCTGATCCGGATGCCCGCCCGGACGCTGCCCAGCAAGATTGAGGTGCGGCCGACGGTGCCGGGCGGGCGGAAGGGGTGAGTGGGACCGCTAGCGGATTCGGCAAGCACCGGGGGAAAGCGGGCGCTAATGGGAAAACCAACGGCAGTTGAAAAGCAGTCGATAGTGACCGCGTGTAAACCGATAGTGGACGTGTGCGGGTCGCGGATGCGCGCGGGCAAATCGACACAAAGCGCGGGCAAATCGCGGAGGGCCGGGTGCGAATCGTTGCGGGGCGTGGGCGCATCGCGGGTGGCCGGGTGTAAATCGACTGAGGGCGCGGGCCGGTCGATAGGTGGCGTGGGCGAGCCACGGGGGGCCGATTGGGGGCCGTGGGTGGGGCGAATGACGCAGCCAGGAAGGAGAACGGTCTAGTTTAGGATAGCGGAAGAGGGGCTTTTGGAAAAGCGGATTACTTTTACCGCGGCTGCTGAGAGCCGAGGGCTTGTTATCCAACTTTTCTACTTGACCACAATGGCTGACACCAAGACCAAGAAGGCGCCCGCGCCTTCGGAACGCACGTATGGGCAGCGCCACGCGAAGGGGGTGGCGTTGTATGACCTGGTGAAGGACGAGGCGGGCTATGACCCGCAGAACAACCCCCTGATTACGAAGCCGGCGCTCCAGGCTTTTCTGGCGGAGGTGGCCGCGGCCAACACGCAGGTGGCGGAGCTGGCCCCCGCGTATAATGCCGCGCAGGACGAGCGGGTGGCGCTCTACCACGGGGCGGAGGGGCTGATCAAGCGCACGGCGATGGTGCGCGATGTGCTGGGCGGCTACCTGAATGGCAAGAAATCGACGGCTTACCTGAAGGTGCAGGGTTTGGGGCAGGAGATGCGCAACTACCGCAAGCCTAAGCAGCAGGAGGTGGCGGATGGCGCGGACCCGGCGGCGGAGGAGGCGCCGACGTCGCAGGCGCAGCTGAGCTTTGGCTCGCTGCTGCAAAAGGGCAAGGAAGTGCTGGGGGTGATGAAGGACGCGGCGACGAACTACCAGACCGGCAACGCGCTGGTGACGGTGGCGGCGTTCGAGGCTTTCCTGCAGCAACTGAGCGCCCAGAACACGGTCATCAGTGAGGCACTGCAGCCGCTGAACGCGGCGATCCGGGAGCGGAACCGGCTGGTGGAAGGGCCCGGGGGGCTACGGGAGCGGGTGGCGGCGATGAAGTCGCACGTGGCCGGGGAGATGGGGAAAGGGAGCGTGCTGCACAAGGGGCTGATGAAGGTGCGGTATTCGTAAGAGGATGAGTTTATTAAGGTCAGCCCTTCATCGCAAACTGTTTTCAGTGGTGGTGAGGGGCTGATAAGTTAAATAAATATGGGAGCTGCTGAGGTTTGGCGCATCGTGTCACATTCTGTTTCAGTTACGACGGGCGACGATTCGTTATGGTCGGATCTATTAGCTAATTCAGCCGGAGCACTAATTGGAGCTGCCGTCGGTGTGCTGGGCGCTTTTTGGGTTGCTAAGCGTGAAATACAGAACCAGCGACAAGATGCAGCGAATGACAAGGAGACCCTAATCAGGAAGAACTTCGCCTACTTCGCGGCCCAATTGAGGGACGTAATAAAGGTGGCGACTCGACAAGCCGAACACTACGAGACATTTGCGGCAGCCTTAATGGCCAACAGTGCGAGAATGCCCTTCCCGGTGATCGTGCCAGACACAGGCTTCCAAAGATTCAACTCTTCTTTTGCCCATGAGGACTACTTTTTTGCTTATCTGGACCGATTCGGTTTCAGCGAGAAAGCTGTTGAAGACTTTACCGGCATTTGCCGCAAGGTTGATTATCTCGCTGCTCAGTCGGTAGAAGCTAAGCAGGTTTTTGCCAGGGCACGAATCGAACAGAACGCGCGTGAGCAAGACTATCGTGCGCTGCTGGACACCGTTAACCGTAGTATTGGAGCCTTGTGGCTGGCGGCACACCAAGCGGGGCGGGAGACAGATTTTGAGCGCGGGCTAACTGAGTATCGCCGGTTGTTCAATGAGGTAGCGAAAAACCACACCAACGAGGAAGGGACTGATCTGAGGATGGTCGAAGTTATGTTTCGGGAACCGCTCAAGGCGTTTCTTCACCAGCACTTGCACACGCGCACCGAGGCGCCGGAGCTTATCGGTCAAGTTGTAGAAGCTGGTAAAATTCTAGGTAACATACGATTCGCTAATGAGGGCACTGCCGGTGACTTTTCGAGAACTGCTGCTAAGTGGCGAGAGGCACTCAGTGAGCTGACGGCACTGAGCGCGGAAATCAACACGAGGGTGAAGTACAGATGATTGCGATGGCACCCAGCGCACTGCCAGCTAACGTTTTTTGATCATTTTACGCTATGTATTTATTGTACGTCGATGAGAGCGGTGACACGGGTTTGCAACGTAGCCCAACCAGGTTTTTCGTGCTGACGGGGGTTATCGTCCACGAAACCCATTGGCGCACGGTGCTGGCTGATTTCGTGGCTTTTCGGCAAACGCTGCGCGCCACGAAAGGCTTGAAGCTGCGCGAGGAGATTCACGCCGTTGATTTCATCAATAAGCCGGGCGAACTGGTGCGAATCAAGCGCAACGACCGACTGGACATCCTGAAGCAATGCATTGATTGGGCCGGGAGCCGAACCGACTTACAGGTAATCACGGTGGTGGTTAACAAGACGACTAAGCCCGCAACCTACGATGTATTCGAGGCTGCTTGGCAGGCGCTCATTCAACGGTTTGAAAACACCATCCAGCATCAGAACTTCCCCGGTGGTTTCGCTAACCAGCGCGGGCTACTGATACCCGATAATACCGACGGAAAGAAGCTGACGGCCCTGGTGCGGAAGATGCGGCATTACAATCCGGTGCCCAATCAAACCAACCTGCAACAATTAGGCGCCGGGTACCGCAACCTGACGCTGCAATACGTGATCGAGGACCCGTTTCTAAAGAACTCGGCGACTTCCTACCTGCACCAGTTGGTTGATGTCATCGCTTACTGCGCGCGCCAACTCTACGAGCCGAACGCTTATATGAAAAAGAAGGGTGGCCACCGCTTTTATGAGCGCCTGCGTGCCGTTATCAATCCTTTCGCCAGCCGAAGCCACCCGCTGCACGTGGTGCAGCTTTGAGGTAAGCACAAAAAAAGGGACAGCCAAGCTGGCTGCCCCGGGGGAATCCTACTAGGGCGTCGAGCACCCGTCCAGATTCGCTACAAATTTACAACAATTCCGCGCACCAAGTTGCATTAGAGCGGTTTCGGACTCCGGGTACGGTGCGATGCCGAACGGTGCCCCCTACGGGGTCGCAGGGGAGCATTGTCCGAGCGAATTCTACCGAACGGTGACCCCTTCGGGGTCGCAGGCTGCTGGTTGTGAGGCTGGTTGCTACCGAACGGTGCCCCCTTCGGGGTCGCAGGTTGCTGGTTGTGGGGGATGGTTGCTACCGAACGGTGACCCCTACGGGGTAGCAGGGGAGCGTTGTCCGGGCGGATTCTACCGAACGGTGACCCCGATTGTGAGTCTTGAACACGGGGTCGCGCACAGCGAGCCCGAAACCGCGCTAAACTGACGCCGATACCCCCGCCCCCATCTCCCGCAGCACGGTCATCGCCCGGTGCAGGCTTGGCACTTCCTGGACGCTGACGATGAGCTGTTCTTTGCGGTCTTTCAAGGCGGCGGTGCGCGGGTAGCGACTAGGGAGCGAGCAATTGTCACCCGGAGGTATCCACCAGCCCTGCTACGGCGTATGCCTCACCAGCCGAACCGCCCGCCGCCTGGGCAGTATGGGGATGCGCCCGTCTTACGCCCCCCCCGAAGCGCGCGACTTGACCGGTAGCAGAAAAAACAGGCGGTCGGCGGCCCGGTTACCGGGCGCCGCGTAACGGCCGTTACCACCCGCTGCCGGTTGTCGCCGTACATGGGCGTCGTACGCCGCAAACGCAGCCCCCTCATTACCCTCATTTACTCCACCATTCCAACTTATGGCCACCAAAGCCTACGGCACTTACGCTGCCGACAAACCGCTCGAAGCCCTGGACATCGAGCGCCGCCAGCCCCACGCCCACGACGTGGAAATCGAGATCGCCTACTGCGGCGTCTGCCATTCCGACCTGCACACGGCCCGCTCGGAGTGGGCGGGCACGCGGTACCCGTGCGTCCCCGGCCACGAGATTGTCGGCCGCGTGACAGCGGTTGGCGCTGACGTCAGCACGTTCCAGGTCGGCGACACGGTGGGCGTCGGCTGTATGGTGGATAGCTGCCAGCACTGCCCCGCGTGCGCCGAGGGGCTGGAGCAATACTGCGACAACGGCTTTACCGGCACCTACAACGCGCCGATTGCCGATGCCCCCGGCCACACCCTCGGCGGCTACTCGCAGCGCATTGTGGTCAGCGACAAGTTCGTGCTGCGAATCACCCACCCGGCCGAGCAACTGGCGGCCGTGGCGCCGCTGCTGTGCGCCGGTATTACCACCTACTCGCCGCTGCGGCACTGGAAGGTGGGGCCGGGTTCGAAGGTGGGCATCGTGGGCATTGGCGGGCTGGGGCATATGGGCATCAAGCTGGCCCACGCGATGGGCGCGCACACGGTCGCGTTCACCACCTCGGACAGCAAACGCGCCGACGCCCACGCGCTCGGTGCCGACGAGGTGATCGTCTCGCGCAATGCCGAGGAGATGAACGCGCACCAGGGCAGCTTCGACTTTATCCTGAACACCGTGGCGGCCAGCCATAACCTCGACGCCTACACGGCCCTCCTCAAGCGGGATGGCACGATGGTGCTGGTGGGCGTACCCGAACACCCGCACCCCTCGCCCAGTGTGGGGGCGCTCATTTTCAAGCGCCGCGCGATTGCCGGCTCGCTCATCGGCGGCATCGCCGAGACGCAGGAAATGCTGGATTTCTGCGCCGAGAAGGGCATCGTCTCCGACATTGAGCTGATCCCGATTCAGCGGATCAATGAAGCCTACGACCGGATGCAGCGCAGCGACGTGAAGTACCGTTTTGTGATCGATAACGCTTCGCTGGGGCAGTAAGGCCGACGCGCCCGATGCCCGCCCCCCGCACCAACTGCGCAATGCCCTCAACCGCCGAACCCGCCGCCGAACCCGCCACCACGATTCGCGCCGCCACGCCCGCCGACCTGCCCGCGCTGGGCCGCCTCGGCGCGCAGCTCGTCCGGGAGCACCACGCCTACGACCCGATGCGGTTCATCGCCGCCCCCCCCGGGACGGCGGAAGGGTACGCCTCGTTCCTCCGCACCCAGCTTGGCGAGGCGCACGTCATCGTCCTGGTTGCGGAGCGGCGCGGCGAGGTGCAGGGCTACGCGTACGCCGGCGTTGAGGAGCTGGATTATATGGCCCTACGCGGCGCGGCGGGCGTTTTGTATGATCTCGTCGTGGCGCCAACCCAGCGCGGGCGCGGGATCGGCCACCAACTGCTCACGGCCGCGCTTGCGGCGCTGGAAGCGTTGGGGGCACCGCAAATCGTGCTCTCGACCGCCGACCGCAACGAAGGGGCGCAGCGGCTGTTTGCCCGCGCCGGCTTTCGGCGCACGATGGTCGAGCTGACGCGCGAGACGGGCTGCTGAACACCCGCCAAGCGGCGCTCGCGTCAATCGCACATCAGCCACTTACCCGCGCGGGCAAGTGGCTGATGTGCGATTGGACCGGTCAGATGGCTGGCACGGCGGCGCCCATCTCCCGCAGCACCGTCATCGCCCGGTGCAGGCTTGGTACTTCCTGGACGCTGACGATGAGCTGCTCCTTGCGGTCTTTCAGGGCGGCGGTGCGCGGGTGGGTCTGGACGTAGTTCAGGATCTGCCCGAAGCCTTCGCCCTGGAAGAATTCCTGGTGCGCCGCGCCCGCCGGCAGGTAGCCTTTCAGGGTGTCGCGCTTGAGCGTCAGGCGCTGGAAACCCACCTGGCAGCCCAGCCAGCGCAGGCGCACGACGTCGGCCAGGAGGGTGACTTCGGCGGGCAGCGGGCCGAAACGGTCTTCGATGGAGGTCAGGATGGCGCCCAGTTCCGCCTCGTTCTTAGCGCGGTCGAGGCGGGCGTAAAGCTGGAGGCGCTCGCTCACGCTCTGCACGTACGTGTCCGGAATCAGCAGCTGTAAGTCCGTCTCGATCTGGCACTCCCGGCTTTGATTTTTGCGGGCAATTTCGGCGAGCTTGTCGGCTTCGGTGCCCATAAAAAGCTCCTTGAAGTCGGTTTCCTTCAGCTCCTGCACGGCCTCATCCAGAATCTGGTGGTAGGTCTCGAAGCCGAGGTCGTTGATGAAGCCGGACTGTTCGCCGCCGAGCAGGTTGCCGGCGCCCCGGATGTCGAGGTCGCGCATTGCCACCTTGAAGCCGTCGCCGAGGTCCGAAAATTCTTCCAGCGTGCTGAGGCGCTTGCGGGCGTCGGACGGCAGCCCGGCCACGGGCGGCGTCAGCAGCAGGCAGTAGGCTTTCTTGTTTGAGCGCCCGACGCGGCCGCGCATCTGGTGCAGGTCGGAGAGGCCGAACATATGCGCGCGGTTGATGATGATGGTGTTGGCGTTCGGAATATCGAGGCCGGACTCGATGATGTTCGTGCTGACCAGCACGTCGAATTCGTGGTCCACGAACTGCATCATCCGCTTTTCGAGCTTCTCGCCGTCCATCTGGCCGTGGGCGTAGGTCACGCGGGCGTCGGGCACGAGGCGCAGCACGAGGTTCGCCATTTCGTCGATGTCGGCGATGCGGTTGTGCACGAAAAACACCTGCCCGCCGCGCTTGATCTCGCGCGCCACGGCATCCCGAATCAGCGCCTCTTCGAACACGTGCAGCTCCGTGGTGACGGGTTGGCGGTTCGGCGGCGGCGTGGCAATCACGCTCAGGTCACGAGCGCCCATCAGCGAAAAATGCAGCGTGCGCGGAATCGGCGTGGCCGTGAGCGTCAGCGTATCGACGTTGACCTTGATTTCCTTGAGCTTGTCCTTCGTCTTGACGCCGAACTTCTGCTCTTCGTCAATGATCAACAGGCCCAGGTCCTTGAACTTGATTTTCTTGTTCGTCAGGGCGTGGGTGCCGATCAGAATGTCCACCTTGCCGGCCGCCACGCGGGCGTAGGTTTCGTTGGTCTGCTTGGCGGTTTTGAAGCGATTGACGTAATCGACGGTCACCGGAAACGGTGCCAGCCGGTCGCGGAAGGTCTTGAAGTGCTGCATCGCCAGAATCGTGGTGGGCACCAGCACGGCCACCTGCTTGCCGTCGGCGGCGGCCTTGAAGGCGGCGCGGATGGCGATTTCGGTCTTGCCGAAGCCCACGTCGCCACACACCAGCCGGTCCATTGGGTGGGGCAGCTGCATATCGTGCTTCACGTCCTCGGTGGCTTTGGCCTGGTCGGGCGTGTCTTCGTAAAGAAAGCTCGATTCCAGCTCGGCCTGCAGAAACGAATCCGGCGTGTAGGCGTAGCCGGGCGCCGTTTTACGCTTGGCGTAGAGCCGAATCAGCTCGGCGGCAATATCCTTGACCTTTTTCTTGACCGCCTTCTTACGGTTTTCCCACTCCGGCGAGCCTAGTTTGGACAGTTGCGGTGGGCCACCTTCGGCCCCGCTGTACTTGCTGATCTTGTGGAGTGAATGAATCGGGATGGTCTGAATGTCGTCGTCGCGGAACACGAGCCGCACCGATTCCTGCACCCGGTCGCCGATCTCGATCTTCGTCAGGCCCGCGAACCGGGCGATGCCGTTGTCCTGGTGCACCACGTAATCGCCGGGCTGGAGCGTTTGCAGCTCCTTGAGCGTCATCGCTTTCTTCTTCGAAAACTTCTTCTTCTCCTCGGCCCGGTAGAAGCGCTCGAACAGTTGGTGGTCGGTGTACAGCAGCAGGCGGCGGTCTTCGTCCACGAAGCCTTCGCGCAGCGCCACCGTCAGGTGCTGAAAGCGCACGTCGTGGTCCAGTTCGTCGAAAATGGTCCGCAGCCGGTCGATCTGACGCATCGAGTCGGCGGCAATCACGGGCGTCAGGCGCTTGGCCTGGGCCTCGTGCAGGTGCTTGACGAGGCGCCCGAAATCCTTGTTGAACGACGGCTGCACTTTGGCCGTGAAGCCGAACGTTTCGGCCTCCTTCTGATAATGAAACCGCTTGCCGAACTCGACGACCGGGAAGCGGTCGAAGTGCTTTTTGAGCGATTTCTGGGTGTCGAACAGCGTTTCCGGGTCCGAGCTGATCTGAATGCCACCTTCGGGCACCAGCGCCCGAAAAGCGGTTTCGGCGCGCTCGAACTGCTCGTCCACCACGTCCAGCGTCTGGCGGATGTCTTTGGCAAACAAGATGGTCTGCGCGGCGGGCAGAAACTCGAACAGCGATTCGCGCCGCTCGGTCAGCAGCCGCGTCTGCACGTTCGGCACGATGCTCATCCGGTCCCGGATTTCCACCGAAAGCTGCGACTCGGGGTCGAACGTGCGAATCGATTCGATCTCGTTGCCGAACAGCTCGACGCGGTACGGCAGGTCGTTGGCGTACCCGAACACGTCCACGATGCCACCACGCACGGCAAACTGGCCCGGCTCGTACACAAAATCGGCGCGCTCAAAGTCGTATTCCGTCAGCAACTCGGTCAGGAAATTCACGTCCAGCTTCTCGCCCACCTTACAACTGAACGTATTGGCAATCAGACTCTGGCGGTTGATGACCTTTTCCGACAACGCTTCGGGGTACGTCACGATCAATTGCCCGCCGCTCCGTTCCGGGAGCGGCGGCGTAGCAGCAGCCGTCAGGCTCCCCTCGCCTTTGGGAACGGAACCGGGGCTGAGGCTGCTCACTCGGTTCAGCACCTCGGCCCGCATCAGCACGTTGGCATTTTCGGTTTCGTCGGGCGCATAAGCGCGCTTGTAGGAAGCCGGAAAGAGCAGCACCTCCTGGCCCGGCGCCAACAGATGCTGTAAGTCAGACGCGAAGTAGGTGGCCTCGTCCTTATCGTGCAGAATGAGCACAAAATGCCGGTCGGGGTGGCGGTGGTGCAGCGCGGCCACCACCACGGCGTCCTGCGAACCAACGAGGCCCTTCAGGTGCAGCCGGGAGCCGGTTTTGCCCTCCGCTCGCGCACCCAGCCGGCTGGCGATGGTTTGAATTTCGGGGTCGTTTTCGTACAGATGCAGCAGGTCGGCAGCGGTCACGGCAGGCGGATTTGGGCGGGCAGAAAAATAGCAAACGGGCCGACAGCGGGGCTATCGGTCCGAAACGGGGTGGTCAGCAGCAGCCACCGCCCTTCAACCCCAACCCCGGCGGCAGGTTACGGATTCCGGGCAGCGCGGGCACAAAAAAACGGCTTCCCCAGTAAAGGGGAAGCCGCCGGGCCGTCAGCCGAAGCTGTTTTGCCTACATTTTCGAGCCGAACATATAGCCCAGCTGCGCCTGGAAGGCGTTGTTAAACACGCGCGCCTCGTTACCAGCTTCGACGTTCTTGGAATCGACCAGCGTTTTCAGTCCGGCGTTGTAACGGACGCCGAAGCTCAACATCGGGGTGATATTGTAGCCAAGGCCCGCCACGATGCCGATGTCGAACGACGGAATGCCGCCCGTCTTCTTATCGATCCGCTTGAAGCCGATGATGGCGTCCTGGTCGGCTTCGCTGCTGCCCTCGTTCACCACGTTACCGGCGGCGTCCTTGACCTTGAAATTACTCTTGATTTTCGAGTCGGTCTTGATCCCGATCTGCGGCCCCGCTTCGAAAAACACCGGCCCGGCATTGATATGGGCCAGAATCGGAAAGTCCACGTAGTTGATGGTCTGTGAACCTTCAGCTTTGTACTTGGCGCCGTTGGGGCCGTTGACTTCCACCTCAGTCACTTTATAGCCTTTGTTCGAGTACAGGGCCTCAATCTGGACCGAAGCGAAGTCGTTGAAGGCGTAGTTAGCCGCTAGCCCGCCCACGAAACCGATCTTGTAGCTGTTGGAGTTTGGGGCGTTCTTGCCCCAGAGGTTGCTGTAGTTAGCGCCGGCCTTCAGGCCATAGGTGAAACCTTGCGCGGCGGCACTGCCGATGGTGGCACTGGCAAACGCCAGTGAAAGAAATAACTTTTTCATTTTGAAGGAAAATGCGGGGAAGGAAAAGCCCCCAGCCAGCCGGCTGGGAATGGGCGTTCATACGGCCCTGATCCCTTTCCTGTTTTGCTTTCTCCCAAAAGCACCCTTTATCCGGCGGGCAGGCGCCACACTTTCCCCCTTATGCCGCGTGAACTACCCGTGCCTGTCGAACCCGTTTTTCACCGGAGATCGGCTCGCCAAGCCGTCCCAACCAAAAACTAACAACCAAAACCTATTTTACCCCTGCAACAGCGCCGCGCCGTAGGAATAGCCGCCCCCAAAAACGGTGATCACCGTCAGGTCGCCGGGTTGCAGGCGAGCGCGATTCTCGGACAGCGCAATGGCCGCGCCCGCGCAGCCCGTATTGCCCAGGTATTCGATGTTCGACAGGGCTTTTTCCTCGGCCAAACCCAAGGCTTTCACCACGTTGCGGGAAATGCGCAGGTTGGCCTGGTGCGGAATCAGCCACGCTACTTCCTCCACCGTGTGGCCATTGCGCTCCGTAATGGTTCGCGTCACCTGGGCCATATAATGGCAGGCCCACTGGAATACGTCGCGGCCATTGGGCATCACGATGCCTTTAGCCACGGGCTTGAGCGTGACGCCCGTCGTGGCTTTGCCCACCGTGGCGGCGCCGCCGGTCAGCACGTCGATCACGCGCAAATCGTTCGGCCCAACGGGTTCTTTCGATACCAGGAGCGCCGCTGCACCGTCGCCCCAAAGGTGGCCCGCCACCGTGTCCAACTCGTTGTTGTAAGCCGTATTATGGTCCGAAACTACCACTAGCGCGCGGGTGGCTTTGTTGAGCGCAAAGTAGCCCTGCACGATTTCCAGGGCGTTTAGCAGCGACGAGCAGGCCGACGAAATGCTCACCACCGGAATATCGGGCACCCCCACGTAGTGCTGCACCGCGTGGGCGATGGTCACGATGGTATCGTGCGGCGTGTAAGTGCCTGCTACGATACAATCAATGGAATCGAGCGGGTACGGCGCCCCGGCCCGCAGGGCTTCCACGGCGGCAATGGCCATCGTGTTGGTATCCTCGTCGGGGCCGGCCTTGCGGCGCTCGCGAATACCCGTGCGCTCGCTGATCCATTCATCGGACAGGCCGTTGAGGCGGGTGAAGTGGTCGTTGGACACCACTTCCTGCGGGAAGTAGTGCGCGACGTGGTTGACGTACACGCTGAAGAAGAGGTCGAAGGGTGGGGCAGCGCGGCGCAGCCAGGGCACCGGGCGCGAAAAAGCGGCGCAAAGGTCCGCAAAAGAACGCGAAGCGTGACGAGGTGTTATAGCTGGCCGGCATACGTAAATGGGTGGCCCGGCGTTTGGTCAGACGGTCGCCTTTCTTCCCTTACCGACCTTTGCCCCCTATGATTGCCTTCCGTGCCCGCTGCGGTGCCCACCGCCCAGCCTGTCTGCGCCGCCTGCTGACCGTTCCGCTGATTTTCGTCCTGACCCTGGGACTACTGACACCCAACGCCTTCGCCCAGAAATATCGCCTCGCGGCGGGCGTCCGGCTCGGCCGCCCCGATGTAGGCCTCACCATTACGCAGCGCCTGCTGGAACACACCACGCTCGAAGCCATCGGCTCGGCCGCCGCCAACGACCTGACCCTAACGCTGCTGGCCCGCCAGCACACCGGGCTGCTGGGCCACGCCCTGAATCTGTACGCCGGCCTCGGCCCGCATATCGGTGATACCCAGGGCCAAGGCACCTTCTACGGCGGCACGGCCGTAGTGGGAGTGGAGTGGAAACTGCCGATTTTTCCGCTCGTCATTGCCTACGACTGGCAGCCCAGCCTGAGCGCCAACCGGCCGGAGCGTTTCCACAACTCCACCGCCTTCTCGCTACGCTACGTGGTGCTAAAAGAAAAAAAAGAGGGCTTCTTTCGGCGGCTTTTCGGCAAGAAAAAAGAGAAAGAGACGAACAAATGACGGCGCCTGCTCCCGGCAACCCCCGCCCAACCCGGCCGTTTGAGGCACATTAGGCGCTCTTACCTCTGGCGCCTACCTGCCCGGCTGAAATGAACGCCAAGACCACTACCCTCCTGCTCGATTCACGCCAGAAACGCCTTTACTTCTTTCAGAATCTGCTGCTCGTAGCTACCGCCGACGGCCACCTCGACCAGATGGAAGGCGATTTTCTGGTCCAGATTGGCGACCAGCTCCGGCTTTCCGCCGAAGACGTGCAACCGATCATCGACAACCTGCCGGGGCTGACCTTCGTGATTCCGGAAACGGGCCTCGAACGCACTTTTGAGTTGCAGACCCTGGTGCTGATGATGATGCAGGACGGCCATATCGACGAGCGTGAGTACGCGCTGTGCCTCGACTACGCCAACCGCATCGGCTACGGTCAGGCCATTCTGGAAGATATGGTGGCTAAGCTCGGGCAGCGGGCGGGCGATCAAGCCGTCCGGGACACATCAGCCGCCGAGGCGCCCAATGACCGGGCCGCGCGCCGGAGGTGATCGCAACCGATCCTTCCAGGCTAAGCAAAACGCCCCGCTCCGAAGTAGTTCGGAGCGGGGCGTCAGGTAAAAGGTCCGTCTGTTTTATTTCAGCGGATGACCACTTTCCGCATCTCGGAATGGGCACCGCTTTCGATTTTGAGGTAGTACAGACCCGCTGCCAGTTCGCCAAGGTCGAGCGTCCGGTTGAAGCGGGCTTCGGTCTCGTTCAGGCTTTCGCGGTACACCACGTTACCAATCACGTTCAGCAGCCGCAGCTCGATTTTACCGTCGAAGCCGGTGGCCGTGATATGGAGAATGCCCGCGCTGGGGTTAGGAAATACCGTTACGGTGCGGGCCTCATCGCCGCTGGCGGCGGGGCGCTCCGCCAAACTTTGCGCCTGCCCCCCCAAGGCCAAACAAGCAACCAGGAATAAGCTAAGTAGGAGTCGAAGCATCAGCAGAAGAGGAAGAAAAGCCAGAAAAAATGGACTCGCATCAACGCAGGTGACTAGCTGATAACGATGTCGGGTTGATTTGGTTGAGAGCAGCGGGCTGGTTAGGCGAACTAAAAGTACATTGGTCAGCCACGATTTGCAAAATTACGCCGTTTTTTTCGTAAAGTTCTTGCCCGAATGCCATTTTTTGCTGGTTTATTGTCCCTTTTGCCTATCTATGCCTTACCCAGCAATGCTTCATTCTTCGGCGGCTGACGTGGATTGCGCCGTCATTGGCGGCGGCCTGGGTGGCCTGACGGCGGCGCTGCACCTGGCCCGGGCGGGCCATCGGGTGGTGCTGCTCGAACGCGGCGCCTACCCGCGCCACCGGGTGTGCGGCGAATACGTCTCGAACGAAGTGCTGCCCTACCTGCGCGCCCTCGGCGCCGATCCCGCCGCCCTGGCGCCCGCTCTGATCACCCGGCTGCTGATCACGGCACCGTCGGGCCGTGAGCTGGCTGCTTCCCTCGACCTGGGCGGCTTCGGCGTAAGCCGCTACGCCCTCGACGAATTTTTACTAGGCCGTGCCCGCGCTGCCGGCGCCGACTGCCGCGAGCGCGTCACGGTCGCCGACTATCACTTCGACCCCGCCCTCGACGCCTTCCGCGTGGCCCTGGCCGACGGCCAAACCCTGACGGCCCGCACCGTGATTGCCGCTTTCGGGAAACGCTCCGGCCTCGACCGGACACTCAACCGACAGTTCTTCGCCCAGCGCTCGCCCTACGTGGGCGTGAAATGGCACCTGGCGGGCCAACCGGTGCCGCCCGACCTGATTGCCCTCCACAATTTCCCGGACGGCTACGCGGGCATCTCGGCCATCGAAGGAACCGACCGTTTCTGCTGCTGCTACCTCACCACCCGCGCAGCCCTGAAGAAAGCGGGCGGCACCATAGCGGCGCTCGAGGCCAATACGTTGAGCCTAAACCCGCACCTTCGGCGCATCTTCCAGACTACCGAAAAGCGCTACGCCCAGCCCGAAGTCATCAACGAGATTTCCTTCGCTCCCAAGCCGTGCGTAGAACGCGGTGCGCTATTGGTCGGCGATGCCGCCGGCCTGATTGCGCCCCTGTGCGGCAACGGAATGGCCATGGCGATTCACGGTGCCCGCCTGGCGTCGGAACTGACTGACGCCTTCCTGCGCGGCACTTTCACCCGGGCCGAACTGGCACCCCGCTACACGGCCGCGTGGCAACGTGCGTTTGCCACGCGCCTGCGCATCGGCCGGCTGGTCCAGGCTGGATTTGGCGGCGCCGCCCTGACGGAAGCCGTAGTGGGCGGGTTGCGCCATTGGCCAGCCGGTGTCCGCTGGCTGATGCGCCACTCGCACGGGGAGGCTAACGCAGTAGTCGGTTAGTTTATAGACGCCGGCCCGTTACAGAAACTGATCTTTAACCAGTTAACACTGGCGACCACCCTAGGAGGGGCGAGCTTCGAGTGCCGAAAAACCTCCAGGTGCTCAACGATTTCTGCCGTCAGCGATACCGCCCGCGGCATCGCCGACGGCAAGAAGGCCTACAAAGAAGTCGACCCCGTCGAAACCCACGACTACACCTTCGCCCGCCTCAAAGCCTGCGTCACGCCCCAACTCCCTGCTGGCCGCAAGCCGCAAAAGGCCAGCCCGTCGCCGGTCAATTGACCGATACGCCGCCCCCACCGAACGCCTCGCTACCCGCCCCGGTAGCGGGGCGTTCGGCGTTAAAAATGCCCAATATGGCCCCTCCAATAGCCGGATACGTCTAAAACCTGACACTTTTCCGTAACATACATCGTACCCTATGCCTGCCGCTATCTCTGGCAGCGATCACCCATTTCCTTCCAAAGCAATGAAATTTCCAACCCTGCTTGCCCTCTGCCTATGCAGTAGCCCGGCCACTTTTGCTGCCACTGACAAGCCCACCGTACCTGCCAGCGACTCCGCCGCCGCCGAACGCGCCCGGCGCGAAAACATCCGTCAACTTCGCCGCGAGGCCACCACGGTGCCGCCGCTGATGGCCACCACATCGCCGGTGGCGCCGCCTACTCCCGAAGACCGGGCCGCCGCCGCCCGCAGCCGCAACGAACAGGAGCGGCTAATGATCGAGGCCGTGCTGAAGCAGAAGTACGGCAGCAAAACCCTCCTGCCCGCCACCACCCCGGCAGCGGCGCCGAGGTCCGGCAAGGCCCGCTCGTCGGAGTAAGCCCCTGGACTACCCGAAACCATCAGGCCCCGGCCGGACACTCGTCCGGTCGGGGCCTGATGGTTTTACACGGGTTTCGCCCCCACCGTGCGACCGTCTTTTATATTCGCACCGAAGCACCTATTCCCTTCGCCCCCACCCCCGTGAAACGCCCCGGCTGCCTCCCGTTGCTATTGCTCGTGCTGCTGACCTTGCGGGCGCCCGCCGCCGCCGCGTGGGGCTTTTTCGCGCATCAGCGCATCAACCGACTGGCTGTCTTCACGTTGCCGCCGGAAATGATCGGCTTCTACAAGCGCCACGTGGTGTACCTCACCGAACACGCCACCGACCCCGACTCGCGCCGCACCGTGGTGCCTGACGAAGCCCCGCGCCACTACATCGACCTCGATGCCAAGGCCTACGTCCGCGCCGTGCGCTCCGACTCCACCGCCTGGAAGCTGCCCCGCTACTGGAAGGATGCCGTCACTCTCGTCGGCGAAGACACCCTCAAGGCTTACGGCATCGTACCGTGGCACGCGTTTCTGATGAAATTCCGCCTCACGGAAGCCTTCAAGGCGCGCGACCTGCCCCAAATCCTGAAGCTCTCCGCCGACCTCGGCCACTACCTCGGCGACGCCTGCGTCCCGCTCCATACCTGCGAGAACTACAACGGCCAACTCACCAACCAGCGTGGCATCCACGGCCTCTGGGAAAGCCGCCTGCCGGAGTTGCTCATCAGCCGCTACGACTTTTTCGTCGGCCCCGTCGGCTACCTGCCCAAACCCCAGTTGGCCGTCTGGGACGGCGTCATTTCCGCCCACCGCGCCGCCGATTCCGTGTTCCGGTTCGAGCGCGAAGTCAGCGCCCGCCTCGGCGACGACCGCAAATTCGGCTACGAAGAGCGGAATAACCAGACCATTCGCACCTACTCCCGGCCATTCGCCGAAGCCTACCACCGCGCCCTCAGCGGGCAGGTCGAGCGCCAGATGCGGCGCGCCATCCGACTCGTCGGCGCCTTCTGGTACACGGCCTGGGTCGATGCCGGCCAACCCGACCTCGACGGCCTGCCCAACGAGCTAACCCCCGCTCAGCAGCAGCTTCTGGCTGCCGAACAGGCGGCGTTCAAAACCGGCACCCTCCCCGACCGCGAGAAGGAGTAGGAGCGGGTGACTGTCACGACTTGAAGCTCAAACCGGACGGACGCACACCGTTTTTTACCAAAAAACGGGCGGGCGCAACTTCCGTCCTCAGTCAAACAGCACCGTCATCTCCACACGGCGGTTGCGGGCCCGACCGGCGGCCGTGATATTGGTATCGAGCGGCACGGTCGCCCCGTAGCCTTCTACCAGAATCCGATCGGCGGGCAGCACCCCGCGTTTCAGCAAGTAGGTTTTGACGGCATCGGCGCGCTGCTGCGACAGTTTAAGGTTGAACGCGGGGGTGCCAACCTGGTCGGTGTGCCCCGCCAGGCGCAGCCGGAAAGCAGGGTTTTCGACCAGCAACTTCGCCAGGGCATCAAGCCCGGGGTACGACTTCTTCCGAATGATGGCCTTCCGGAACTCGAACTCCAGATTCGCGAACGCCGTGTTCAGCACTTTTTGCTGGGCTTTTTCCAGCACGGGGCAGCCTCGGTTTTCCACGGTGCCGGGAGTTTGCGGGCATTCATCGTCCTTGTCGGGCACGGTGTCGCCGTCGGCATCGGGCCAGGGGCAGCCGCCGTTTTCGGGCGGGCCCGCCTGCGTCGGGCACTGATCGGTGTTGTCGTACACGCCGTCGCCATCGGTATCGGGGCAGCCGAAATGGTCTTTCGGGCCGGGCAGATCGGGGCATTTATCGTCGAGGTCGGCTACGCCGTCCTTATCGCGATCGGGGCAACCTTGCAGCTCGGCGGGGCCCGCCTGCTCGGGGCAGCGGTCGTCGCCGTCGCGGATGCCGTCGCCGTCGCGGTCGGGGCAGCCTTTGAGGGCCACCAGGCCCGGCGTATCGGGGCACTCATCAAGTTTGTCGATCACCTCATCCTCGTCGCGGTCGGGGCAACCTTTAAACTTCACCAGGCCGGGATCGTCCGGGCAGTTGTCGAAAGCATCGGCCACGTGGTCACCATCGCGGTCGGGGCAACCCTTAAATTCCCAGACGCCGGGCAGGTCGGGGCACTCATCGCGCCGGTCCGACACGTGATCGTTGTCGTGATCCTTCGGCGCGCGGCGCTTCAGCCCGATGCCAACCCCGAAGTAGAGGTTATACCCCCGGAAGGTGGTACCGCCGAACAGACCCGCCAAATTGTCGGATCCCACGAACAACGTGCTGAACCGCAGCATTGCGCCCACCTGTAGGGAGCGGTAGTCGTTGGCCAGAATCAGCGGTACCGACGCCTCGAACCGCCGCCGCTCGAAACGCGGCGTGAGGGCCAGCTGCGAAAACGTGCGCGCGCCCACCGCATAGCGGCCCAGCAGGTTCTGCTGCCAGAGCAGGCCCAGGTACCAGGACCGGCCAAGGTGGTAGTCGGCCGACAGGTTCAGCGCGCGCGGCAACTGCGACTTAAACGACGTGGTGCGGCCCTCCACACCCACCAGCTTCTGCACCAGCGCATCTACATAGCGCAGGTTGCGGAACGAAAGCGTATCGAGCGAACCCAGTTGCAGGGTCGTTGTGGCAGCCAGCTGCGAGGCGCTGACGTAGGCCGGCGCGTCGTACTTCACCCGGCCCAGATCCGTCAGCCCCAGGCCCAGCCGAAGGCGGTATTTGTTGGCGGTCTCGTTGGCGCGGGTTTCATCGTCCATCACATAGTCATACTTCTCGTGGTCCGGGCGAAACTCGTACACCAGTCCCAGGTCCAGCCCCAGGCCCCGACCCAGGCGGTTTTTATTGTACAGATTACTGATCTTGAAGTCGTTGTCGTAGTACTTATAGTCGGTGTAGCCGTAAGTCAGCGACCGACTGCGGACCTGAATACTATCGCCTTCGTACACCGTGTAGCCCAGCCCCTGGTTGTTGATGTAGCCGCTGCCTAGCCCCACGAGGTATTTGAGGGTCAGGCCAGCCTTGAAAAAATGACGCGCGTTGGGTGTCAGCGTGCGGGCGTAGGTACCGGCGAATTCCTGATAAGCGTTCAGGTTGATGGCGAACCGATTGTCCTGCAAGGCCTTGAAAGCCAGCCCCAGGTCGTCGGCTTTGTAGAGGCCGTAACGGCTGAGGCGGGCCACCTCTTCGCTCACGCCATTCCCCTGCACCAGGGCCCGGACCCGGCTACCCACTGCCACACTTTGCTGCTGCTGAGCACCGAAGCTGAAAAAGAGCGTCGGCAGACGCACTTCGGCGCTGATAGAGGCGTATTTAGCGCGTCCGTTGAGGGATTCGCGCAGGTACTCCGGCTTGAAGACGATCTCGCCTTCGGCGTTACGGTAGCGGCCCGGCACCCGGTCGCGGGCCAGTTGCCAGGCGGAATACGGGGCATCCAGCGTCAGGTACGTATTGTAGAAACTGAAATCGCCCCCCAACAGATTCACGTAGGTTCGGTAACGCGAATCGGCGATATTGGCCGGGTTCAGGGCCAGCCCATTGGTACCGTTGTAATTTGAGGCGCTGATGCCTACCCAGCTTTGCGCCTGAGCAGAAATGTGCATCAGTACGCCTAGTACCCACGGCAGGGCGCGGCGCCAGCCAGTGCAGGCAAAAGAGAAAACCATCGACCGAAAAAGAAAAGCCAACTTGCGCAAACGGGCGTAAAGACGCGTGAAGGAGCGTGAAGGAGCGTGAAGATATCCTCACCGATGCGCCAAGACGGCTTTTTACCCCGAAAGGACGCTTTTTATCGACTAATCCTCGTTTTTCCGTGAAAAAAATTCCTTCGCTCCTCCTCACCGGGTCGCTCCTTCTCTGCCTTGTCCTCTGCCCTGGCCTGACGCCTGCCCAAACGGCCGGCGCGGCGCCGCCCACCAGCTATCTGTTGCTCATCAGCCGGGTGCAATACGTTGGGGTCAAGCTGTTGCCCGAAGCCGCGCTCATTACCATCCGTCCGGACGGCACCGAAGAATTTGAGGCCGTCCCCTTCCCCACCAGCACCTTCGATGCCGTCCAGCGCCGGCTGGGGCCGCTCCGGCAGGCCGAGGTACGCCGCCTCAACGCCCTGCGCGCCGAAGGCTATACCGTACACCAGATGACGACCGTCAGTGGCGGCAAAGACTACTACGAAACCAACTATCTGCTCGAAAAGCCCTGATTCAGCGAGTGCTCCAGTCCTGCTTCGTAACGAGGCGGGGCGCTCAGTCAAAAAAGTCACTCAGTCACTCAGTCACTCAGCAACTCAGTCTCATCGGCCCACCAGGGCGTCACCTGCCCGTTGGCCAGCACGTCGGCCGTCAGGTTCACCGGCATTCCGGGCGGCGGCAGCAGCAACGGAATACGCGCCGGTTTAGCCAGGGCCAGCACCCGCTCCACCGGTTCGCGCCAGGAATGAAAAGCGAGGTTGAACAGCCCCCAATGGATGGGCAAAAGCAGCCCGCCGCCCAGCGCCTGGTGGGTTTCTACGGCGTGGTCCGGCCCCAGATGGATAAACGGCCACTGCGAGCCGTAAGCGCCGATTTCGATCATCGTCAGGTCGAATGGGCCGTAAGCGGTACCCATTTCCCGGAAAAGCGCCTCGCACGGCCCTGAATCGGCGCCGTAATAGACCTTGTGCTGCGGCCCCAGCAGCGCAAACGATGCCCAGAGCGTCTGATTCGGCAGGTTCACCCGGCCGGAACCGTGGCGCGTGGGCAGCGCCACCAGCCGCAGGTTCGGGCCGATGACGGCCTCATCCATCCAGTCCAGTTCGTGAATTCGGTCCGCCCCGATGCCCCAGTCGCGCAGGTGTTCGCCCACCCCCAGCGGACAATAAAACGGCACCGTTCCCGCCGCCAACACCTTGATGGTAGGCGCATCGAGGTGGTCGTAGTGATCGTGCGAAATCAGCACGGCATCGAGCGGGGGCAGCTCGTCCAGCGCCAGCGTAGGCGCGAAAAAGCGTTTCGGCCCCATCCATTCCGTCACCGAAGCGCGCTCGCCCCACACGGGGTCGAGCAGCAGCCGCATCCCGTCGATCTCCAGCAGGCTGCTCGAATGCCCGAACCAGGTCAGCCGCAACCCACTGACCGGCGCGGTGGCATAGTGCTTCGGGTCGGTGCGAAATGGCCCGATGGGCGCCGCCGGGGTGCGCTCCTCGTCGCCGCCAGTCCACGCGCGCAGCATCTGCCAGGTGGTGCCGGGCAGGATGGTTTCCGTCGGCACGGGATTCAGAAACTTACGGCCCACGCGCCGGGCAGGGCGCAGCAGCGAGCCGGTCAATACAGGTTCGGGCGCCGCCGTTTGGCCGAGCAGGTTTTCGTGGAGCAGTACCGCCGCCGCACCGGCCGCACCGGCGGTTTTCAGAAAGTTTTTGCGCGTCATCAAGTGGACAGACGCGCGAGGGGTGCGCATATTTTCAGACCAGCAAAGCAATACCTCGCGCCAACGCCATCAGCTCCCCGCATTTCAAGGTAGTGGCGTAGCGCGCTTGAAACGGAATGTCAGGAATCGTAAGTACGCTCAGACTGCCCAAAAAAACCCTGCGAGTGCGCCCGCAAATACTCTATTGCCTGCGGTGTGAGTCGGTCCTTGCGCAACACCATTTTTCCAATCGGCAAGATATCGGCAAACAAAAAATCGCGTGTTTCGTGCAGTGCGCGAAACTGCCCCCATCTTACTGCCCAACTTTGTTTGTCGCCAACGATATCAAGTCCACGTTCGCTCAGTGTGTACGTTGCTGACTGATGCAGCAGCGGGTTTATGTGGTAGCGCCAACTAAGACTCGGCACAGGAAATCGGTAGAGCAATCCCGCTACCAGCGCCATCCAAGCCGCCCCAAATAGCATGATCGGCTCGCCTAAGTACCAACTCTGCAGCCCCAACACCACAGCCGGTAAGGGCAAAATAACGCGTTTGAGCCAGCGGTGCAACTGCCTTAACGCGCCCCGATATTCCGCTTCCGAAAGCTGCTGGGTAAATGTGTAAGGCAGCATAAAAACGTCCGCCCCCGGCAAAGGCCGGAAGCGGACGCAAATAACAGCCAAATCGGCCCAGGCCTACTTAAACGCCGGAATCCCCGTCACGTCCATCCCCTTGATCAGCAGGCGGATATTGCAGGTGCCTTCGTAGGCAACTACTGAGGCTCGCCCCGCACCTGTACCACCAGCGCATCAATCTCTTCGCGGCTCAGGCTGGCGATTTCGGATTTATCGTAAATCGCCAGCAGGTACACCGTCGTGGGGTCTTCGGCCAGCCGCGCCACCAGAACGTGCGTGATGACGCGGGCGCCACCACTTTTGCCGCGCCCCTTGCTGCTGATGGCCAAGCGGATTTTGTAGCAGTCGTTGCCGAGGGGTTCGCCGAGTTGAGGCGTCAAGCGGATTTCTGTTACCAGACCAGCTACATCATCGGGCAACGAGCGATACTTGCGTTTGAGCCGCTTGAACTCCCGCTTGAACCGTTTGCCCGGCTTAATCAGCGGGGTCATCCTCGGTGGCTAATTCAGCCAAAAAGTCTTCGATGGATTGCATCTCAATTTCGCCCCGCTGGTGCGCCCGGACCTCCGCGAACCCCTCCCGCAAGTCGCGCAGCACCATTTGTTTCTGCCGCTCCTTGCGCGCGGCGCGCTGGGCGACCCGCTGCGCCCGGCGCTTTTCCAGTTCTGCCGCGTGGGCCTGCGCGCTGGCTTGCAGCGCTTCAAACTCCGCGTAGGGCAGCGTGACGGCCGTGGGCTGGCCCTGCGCGTCGCGGTGAATCTGCGGGTGTAGGGCGGTGGACAGGATGGAGGTACGCATTGAGTGAGAGTAACTAGCGAATCGAGTCTAGGGGTTCAGATCGTTACGCCGGCGGCAACTTGTAACGAATGAAATCGAGCGCCTTGGGTGTGAATTGTTCTTTTTTGAGAAAAGTAATAGCCACTCCAGAAGCGTTGTACAGCAGCACCATTCCCTCCTTCTCCCGTTGTGTTTTGTACACGTCCCACGCGACTTGAAAGCTTGCCCCAACGCCTCGGGCCTCTACCCCATCATTGGTAATGGTGTACGTCACAGAATTACGCAAGAAGGTTGAGGCTCGAAAAGCGCGCTTTACAGCTTGTCGGAAGCCGAAGGGGAGGTAAATCCCTATCGTAGCGAAAACCAGGAAGAGCACCGGGCCTTTACCAGCTAAGTTTTCGTGAAAATTTGACCAAAATGCCCAAGGGATTAGCACCAAACCCGCGCCAAGAAGAAATACCAACTGCCTACGCTGTGGAAGCAGGTCGAATGAATGCTTTGCATATTCCTCCTCCGTCAGTTGCTGGGAGAACGTGTATGGCTCCATAAAAAAAGTCCGCCCCCGGCAAAGGCCGGAAGCGGACGCAAATAACAACCAAATCGGCCCGGTTTCCTACTTAAACGCCGGAATCCCCGTCACGTCCATCCCCGTGATCAGCAGGTGGATATCGTGCGTTCCCTCGTAGGTGATCACCGATTCCAGGTTCATCATATGGCGCATAATCGGGTATTCGCCGGTGATGCCCATTCCGCCGTGAATCTGGCGGGCTTCGCGGGCAATGTGCAGCGCCATATCCACGGAGTTGCGCTTGGCCATCGAAATCTGCGCCGTGGTGGCTTTGCCCTCGTTCTTGAGAACGCCCAGGCGCCAGGCCATCAGTTGGGCCTTCGTGATTTCGGTGATCATCTCGGCCAGCTTGCGCTGCGTAAGCTGAAAAGCGGCAATCGGCTTGTCGAACTGGATGCGCTGGAGCGAGTACTTCAGCGCCGACTCGTAGCAATCGATGGCCGCCCCGATGGCGCCCCACGCAATGCCAAAACGCGCCGAGTCGAGGCACGAGAGCGGGCCCTTCAAGCCATCGACGTTGGGCAGAATGTTTTCCTTCGGGATTTTCACGTTATCGAACACCAGTTCCCCGGTGATCGAGGCGCGCAGGCTCCACTTGTTGTGAATTTCGGGGGCCGTGAAGCCTTCCATCCCTTTCTCCACGATAACGCCCCGGATACGGCCGTTGTCATCCTTGGCCCAGACCACCGCCACCTGGCTTTGCGGCGAATTCGATATCCAGAGCTTGGCGCCATTCAGGAGGTAATAATCGCCCATATCTTTGATATTGGTCGTCATTCCGCCGGGGTTCGAGCCGTAGTCCGGCTCCGTCAAGCCAAAGCAGCCGAGCCACTCGCCGGAGGCCAGCTTGGGCAGGTACTTGCGGCGCTGTTCCTCGGAGCCGTAGGCGTAGATCGGGAACATCACCAGCGACCCCTGCACCGAGGCCGTGGAGCGCATTCCGGAGTCGCCGCGCTCAATTTCCTGCATAATCAGGCCGTAGGAGATGTAATCCATCCCGCCACCGCCGTACTCCACCGGAATCGTGGGGCCGAACGCCCCTACCTCGCCGAATTTGCGGACGATCTCGCTTGGAAAATGCGCCTGCTGGGCCCACTGCTCAATATTGGGCGAGATTTCGCGCTTTACGAAGTCGCGGATACTCTGCCGCACCAGCAAGTGCTCTTCAGTGAGTAGCCCGTCGAGGTCAAAATAATCGGTAAAACCGTTGGCATTGGTAGAACCGGGGCGGCGCGCGGCCGTAGCCGTTTTGGCGGGCGAGAGAACGTCAGCTTGCGAAGACATCTGGTACGAAAAGAGGTTGATGGTCAGGGTTGGTTTTGACAACCCAAAATTACAACACCCCAACCGGCCGGGCGGCAAGTGGGTTTCGGACAAAAGCGGCCGTCTGGCTATGTTCCCCCAACAGGCGCCTCTGCTCGGCATTATCAGGCCGCTTCCTGCTACCTTGTGACTTGCCCCATTATTCCCAGGCTACCCGGTGCTCCTTCTGCTCGCTCATTTCCTTGTACTGCTGGCCCCGCCCGACACGCTCCAACTGCCCGGCGGAGTCGTTCGGGTACTCGCTACGGATAGAAATGAATTTGAAAACGCCCCCCGTCCCCGCCTGATCAACTCGTTGCGGCGGGATTTTTCGGAGCGCAAGCAGTTTGCCGACGAAGACAAACGGGTCGTCCGCAAGGGGAATAAACTGATCCTGCACCCCAGCGACGGGCCGGTCGTCACCCTCACCACCGGTATCGCGTCCGGCGACGACGTAATGGACGACACGCACTACGTTTTCCTCAAAGCACTACCCCAGATTCACCAATGGCTCATCGAAGGCGGCACTAACGACTATGTCTTCTATTGCCTGATCGACCAAAAAACCGGCAAACAGCACGAGCTACCCGGTTACCCTATCTTCTCCCCTTCCAACCAACAGTTTGCCTGCGCGATGCGCCTGGGCCGGAGCGAAGGCGGCCTGGAAGTCTGGCAACTCAACGCGCAGCAAGAGCCGGTGCTGCAATGGCGCCGCACAGGCTGGGAAATCCGCGCCGTGCGGTGGGCCGATGAGCAAAACCTGCTACTGGCCTACCCGTTCTACGTGGGCTATCAGGAGAAAACAGCTTACGCCCGGCTGCAATTGCCGAGGTAGGCCCGGCAGAGCTAGCGTGGGATAATAAAAGCTAATTTAAACTAGCAAAGACCACTTGAGCGAGGTGGCTTTATGTCTTAGGCATTGTGACACTTGGCGAAATAATTTTTTACCGTTTGTGCCAATCGCTCAGATCGCCTGTCCTCCACATATCATTGTTATACCACATAACATCCGGCTGATTTTTAACTACATCAGGTCGCATCTTACGCTGAACAGGCGGTTCTTCTGGATGAAACCACTGATTGATCAGACATACAGGGCGAAAGGGAACTAGCTTTTTTGCAGTGTTCAAAGGCGGCTGCCAAATGTAAATCAGGCAGTGTTCAACCCATTCAAGCAAATCACGAGTGTAGCCTATCGGATACACAATTTGGCCTATCCAAATTTCTTTAGTTTCAGGTCGAATTCCCTGATTGGTAGGATGTGAACCATTTGTTAAGCGCGATTTGAAAGATTTTTCGGTAATCCCAAAATACTTGACCCAGGCCTTCTTCTGGTACTTAGCACGACCTGTAACCATATACAGTCCGTTACTGCATTCAATCCTGCCCAGTTCTTCTATTTTGAACGGGCCGCGCCAATGAACAATTGTCACGTTTAAGGCGAACAGTTGCGGCATTTTACCTATAAAATTGTCCATTTTGCCGGTTATTTAGAAACGAATTTAAGACAAAAATGCCCACCGAAGCACAAAGCTTCGGTGGGCATTCTCTTTATTTAGCGTTACTGGCAGCTTACGCAGCCGGCGCGTCGGTCGTGGTGGCAGCAGCGGCATCGGCGGCTGGCGCTTCCGTGACGGTAGCGTCCGCAGCAGCGCCTTTACCGGAACTCCGGCGCGAACGACGGGTGCGGCCTTTAGCTTCCTGGGCTTCGGTGGCCGCCTCGACGGTGAAGTCGTTGTAGTCCACCAGCTCAATCACGCACAGGTCGGCATTGTCGCCGAGGCGCTTTTCGCCGAGCTTGATGATGCGGGTATAGCCGCCGGGGCGGTTGGCCACGCGGCCAGCCACATCGTCGAACAGCTCTTTCACCGACTCCTTGTTCATCAGGTAGCTGAACACGGTACGGCGCGAGTGCGTCGAGTCGGTTTTGGATTTATTGATCAGCGGCTCCACGAAGCCGCGCAGCGCGCGGGCTTTCGCCACGGTGGTCGAGATCCGCTTGTGCAGGATCAACGAGGAAGCCATATTCGACAGCAGCGCGCTGCGGTGCGAGGCCGTGCGGCCCAGGTGATTATTTTTTTTACCGTGACGCATAATGGTCTAAGCGGCAAGCCGTCAGCTTCAAGCTGCGAGCTGCGATGATTTTAAAAATGAACGACTGGCAAGCAAACGCTTCCGGCTGCCGTGCAGCTTGAAGCTTACCGCTTGCGGCTTCCCAATTAGTCTTGCTCCAGCCGATACTTGGCCACGTCCATTCCGAACGTCAGCCCTTTTTCGGCCACCAGATTTTCCAGCTCCGTCAGGCTCTTCTTGCCGAAGTTGCGGAATTTCATCATCTCCGACAGGTCGAGCTTCACCAGTTCGCCCAACGACTTCACTTCCGCCGCTTTCAGGCAGTTGTAAGCGCGCACCGACAGACCGAGGTCTTCCAGCGACGTTTTCAGCGTCTTGCGCATCGCCATCGTCTCTTCGTCCACGGCCAGCGTTTCCACCGGACGGGGCGCCTGAATCTGCATCGTCTGGTCCGAGAACAGCGAGAAGTGCTGAATCAGGATCGCGGCTGCGCCTTTCAGCGCTTCTTCCGGATGAATCGAGCCATCGGTCTGGATATCCAGCACGAGCTTCTCGTAGTCGGTTTTCTGCTCCACACGGGTGTTTTCCACCGCGTACTTGACGTTCTTGATCGGCGTGTAGATCGAGTCGATCGCAATAACACCGATCACGGAGTCGTTCGCCTTATTCTCTTCAGCCGGCACGTAGCCCCGGCCTTTGGCGATGGTCAGCTCCAGTTCCAGCGACTTGCTGGCGTCCAGATGGCAAATGATATGGTCCGGATTCAGCACCTCGAAGCCAATCATCGCCGCGTTGAAGTCGCGCGCCGTCAGCGTGTCTTTGCCGCTGACGCTAACCGTCACGCGGTCTTCCACGGCCTCGTTGATTTTCTTCAACCGCACCATCTTCAGGTTGAGGATGATTTCGGCCACATCCTCCACCACGCCCTCGATAGTTGAGAACTCGTGCAGCACCGTCGGAATCCGCACCGAAGTGAAGGCATATCCTTCGAGCGACGACAGCAGAATACGCCGCAGGGCGTTCCCAATCGTTACGCCGTAGCCCTTTTCGAGCGGCTTAAATTCAAACGTGCCACGAAAGTCGTCGGATTTCTCCATCACGACGCGGTCGGGCATCTGGAAAGCTAAAATGGCCATTTGCTAAAAGAAAGGTCTTGTTTATTTTTTTGGTTTCTAGTTTATGGTTTACCGTTTTTAGTTGCTTGTTCGCGATTTAAACGAACGACCAAAAACTATAAACTACAAACCAAAAACATCTCTGCCCGAACATAACGCCGACTCCGGCCCTTTCCACGCACGCAGAAAGGGCCGGAGCCGCGTCAGGGGCTTCCTTACTTCGAGTACAGTTCGACGATCAGCTGCTCCTGGATACGCTCCGGGATCTGATCGCGCGTCGGATACTGGTTCAGCCGACCGCTCATCTCGGACGTGTTCCATTCAAGCCACACGTAAGCGCGGGCGTTGCGGCCCGCCAGAGAGGTCGTGATGGCTTCCAGTGACTTCGATTTCTCGCGCACCGCCACCACGTCGCCGGGCTTCAGGTGGTACGACGGAATGTTCACCACTTCGCCATTGACCGTGATGTGCTTGTGCAACACCAACTGACGGGCACCACGGCGCGTCGGCGACACGCCCAGGCGGTACACCGTATTGTCGAGGCGTGATTCAAGCAGGGCCAACAGGTTTTCACCCGTGATGCCCTTCTGACGGGCAGCCTTGTCGAACAGGTTGGCAAATTGCTTCTCAAGTACTCCGTAGATGTACTTGGCTTTCTGCTTTTCCATCAACTGGACGGCGTACTCCGACTGCTTCTTGCGGCGGCCGCGGCCGTGCATTCCCGGAGGATAAGCTTTCTTGGCGAGGGCCTTGCTCGGGCCGAAGATCGGCTCCCCGAAGCGACGGGCAATTTTGGATTTCGGGCCGGTATAACGTGCCATTCTCCGAAACTCTTCTTTTTAATTCGATAACAACAAAACTCAGATGAAGCGCGAGGCGTGGATTACACGCGGCGGCGCTTCGGCGGACGGCAGCCGTTGTGCGGCATCGGCGTCACGTCACGGATCACGGTCACCTCGATGCCCGCGTTCTGCACCGTACGGATCGCAGATTCGCGACCGGCGCCGGGGCCTTTTACGAACACCTCGCACTTACGCATCCCGGCCTCGTGGGCCACTTTAGCGCAGTCCGTTGCTGCCATCTGGGCAGCATATGGCGTGTTCTTTTTCGAGCCACGGAAGCCCATCTTGCCGGCTGAAGCCCACGAGATGACCTGCCCGTTGTTGTTGGTGATCGAAATGATAATATTATTGAAGCTGGACTTGATGTGAACCTGACCGACAGGTTCCACCACCACCACGCGCTTCTTGGCTTTGTCTTTACGCTTTGCTTGGGCCATTGGTCTGCTGTGCTGAATTTGAGCGGCGGCTAACGGCAATAGGTACTTCTCAGTAGCTATTGCCGCTGGCCGACAGTCGGTTTACGCCTTACTTGGTTGCCTTCTTCTTGTTGGCCACCGTCTTCCGCTTGCCCTTACGGGTTCGCGTGTTATTTTTCGTGCGTTGCCCACGCACCGGCAAGCCTTTGCGATGACGCAGACCGCGATAGCAGCCAATGTCCATCAAACGCTTGATATTCAACTGTACCTCTGAGCGCAGCACTCCCTCCGTTTTGTGTTCGGCGGCGATAATATTCCGGACGGCAGTGGCTTCCGCCTCTGACCATTCCTTCACTTTCTTGTCTTCGCTGATACCGGCCTTCTCCAGGATCGTCCCGGCAAGGTTCCGGCCGATGCCGAAGATGTACGTTAGCGAGATTACACCCCGTTTATTATCCGGGATATCAACACCTGCAATTCTAGCCATTTTACTCTTTGTGTGGGGAACTACCCTTGACGTTGCTTGTAGCGGGGATTCTTCTTGTTGATCACGTAAAGTTTACCATTACGACGAACCAACTTGCAGTCCACGCTACGCTTTTTGATGGACGTTTTGACTTTCATCTTCGTACTGCTGCTTTTAAGCGGGCGGGAAAAAACCGCCTCACGGCGGGTAAAAGTTTATCGTTTACGGTTTCTGGTTTTTGGTTGCCCTTGTTTAACTAAAAACCACAAACCAAAAACTACTTGTATCGGTACACAATGCGCCCTTTGCTCAGGTCGTAGGGCGACATTTCCAGTTTCACCTTATCGCCGGGCAGAATTTTGATGTAGTGCATCCGCATCTTACCCGAGATGTGCGCAATCACCTGATGGCCGTTCTGCAATTCGACGCGGAACATCGCGTTGGAGAGGGCTTCCAGGATCGTTCCGTCCTGTTCAATAGAATCGGTTTTCGGCATAAGTCGGCAGAGGAAGACGGAAACGCTAGACGTGCTGCGCTAAGGCTTGCTCGATGTACTCGAAAGAGGTTAAAATCTCGGCTTTTTCCTTGCGGATGACCACCGTATGTTCAAAATGAGCGGAAGGCTTGCGATCTTTTGTCCGGATTGTCCAGCCGTCCGGCTCCTGGACGACATTCTTGGTACCTAGATTCACCATCGGTTCAATGGCCAGCACCAGTCCCGGCAGTAGCTGCGGGCCGCTGCCGCGCTTACCGTAATTGGGCACTTCCGGTTTTTCGTGCAAGTTACGCCCGATTCCGTGCCCAACCAGTTCGCGAACAACCCCATAGCCCCGCTTCTCAACGTAGTGCTGAATGGCGGCACTGACATCACCCAGACGGTTGCCCGCGATGGCTTTCTCAATACCGACGTAGAGCGCAGCCTTGGTATCGTCGAGCAACGCCTGCACTTCCGGCTTTACGTCTCCAATCGGATAAGTGTAAGCCGAATCAGCGTGGTAGCCGTTCAAATAAACACCGCAATCGATGGAGACGATATCACCGCCTTTAAGGCTGTACTGATTCGGAAATCCGTGAACGACGACCGAATTAGTCGAAATGCAGAGGGCTGCCGGAAAATTGTTGTAGCCTTTAAACGACGGCCGACCTCCGAAGTCACGAATGACTTCTTCTGCCCGCGTGTCCAGTTCCTTTGTCGTGATGCCCTCCCGGATCAAAGCAGCGACCTCGCCGTGCGCCCGTGCCAATACTTTGGCAGCGGCACGCATCAGTTCAATCTCTTCTTCGGTCTTGTAAAGCAGCATTACGACGCAGGAAACAGGATTTACGAAGCCTGCGAGGCCGCAAAAGCCGCAGCAGGAGTTGCTACGCCCTTAAGCTTACCCGACTTCATCATCCCGTCGTATTGGCGCATCAGACGGTACGATTCTACCTGGTTCATCGTGTCCAGTACCACGCCCACCATAATGATGAGCGACGTGCCCCCGAAGAACCGCGAGAACTCGCGCGTCACGCCGAACAACAAGGCGATAGCCGGAAAAATGGCGATGAATGCCAAAGCAATCGCTCCCGGCAGCGTGATACGGGTCAGGATTTCATCGATGAATTCCGACGTAGCGAAACCGGGCTTTACGCCTGGCACGAAACCACCCGACCGCTTGAGATCGTCAGCAATTTGCGTGGGATTCACGCTGATGGCCGTATAGAAGTACGTGAAAACGATGATCAGCAGCGCGAATACCAAGTTGTAGGCCCACGAGGTGTAATCAGCGAAGAGGGTCACGACCGTAGTAGCCGCATCGTTGGACGTTTTAAAGCGCCCGGCGATAATGGCCGGAATGAACATCAGCGACTGCGCAAAGATGATCGGCATCACCCCTGCCGCATTGACTTTCAACGGGATGAACTGCCGTTGGCCCGCAAGCTGAGTAGTCCCCCCGATCTGCTTGGCGTATTGCACCGGAATCCGGCGTACGGCCTGCGTTAGCATCACAACGGCCATTACCACGAAGAACAGCACGGCCAGTTCGGCAATGAAGATCAGCGTGCCACCGAGTTCTTTCGCAAGAGCTTCCTGCGCAATGGCACCGGGCAGGCGCGAGACGATTCCGATCATAATCAGCATCGAAATCCCGTTGCCGATGCCTTTATCGGTGATTTTTTCGCCGAGCCACATACAGAACATCGTCCCGGCGGTCAGAATCAGCATCGACGAAATTGTGAACAGCGCCGGGCTGATCATAATCGCGCTGGCTTCAATCGTGGCGACGAAACCGATGGACTGCGCCATCGTGATGGCAATCGTCAGAACGCGCGTGATCTGGTTGATCTTCTTGCGGCCCGACTCGCCATCCTTCTGCATCTTCTGGAAGTACGGCACTGCTATCGTGAGCAACTGCAACACGATAGATGCCGAGATGTAGGGCATAATGCCCAAGGCGAAGATCGAAGCGTGGCTAAATGCGCCGCCGAGCAGCGTATCCAGCAGCCCCAGTACCCCCTGCGCTTCTTTCTGTAAGCGCTGTGGGTTTACCCCAGGCAGCACAACGTAAGAACCTAGCCGGAAGATGGCGATATAAAACAGCGTATTGAGGATCCGCGTTCGCAGATCCTCAATCGCAAAAATATCCTTAATCGTTGCAATGAGCTTATTCATCCGGGGGCGTTTATGGTTATTAGTTTATCGTTTCCAGTCTAAAGCTTCGCAGTCCAAACCAAAAACGATAAACTAAAAACTAATAACCTAAAGCGTGATGGCTTTTCCGCCGGCGGCCTCAATAGCGGCCAGAGCCGATTTCGAGAACGCGTGTGCGTGGATTTCGACGGCGGCGGTCAGGGTACCCGTACCGAGGACTTTGATTTTTTCGTTCTTCGTAGCCAGACGCTTGCTGGTCAGGTAAGCGTGGTCGAGCATCAACACGCCTTTGTCGGCGTGAAGTTGCAGGGTTTCCAGGTTGATCGGCTGGTACTCGACCCGATTCAACGGGTTGAAACCGAACTTAGGCACCCGGCGCTGAAGCGGCATCTGACCGCCTTCAAAGTGCGCCTTGCTTTTGTAGCCGGAACGCGACTGCGCGCCTTTGTGGCCGCGGGTAGCGGTGCCGCCGCCGCCCGAACCGGTACCCCGGCCCAGACGCTTCGACACCCGCACCGAACCGGCCTGCGGCCGGAGATTACTGAGGTTCATCGTGGTTGCTGTGAAGAAGTTACTCGGTGATGGTCAGCAAGTGGCTGACGGCGCGGATCATCCCATCGATCTGGGGGTTGCGCTCTTTCGTCACGGAAGAGTTCATACGGCCCAGGCCCAGTGCCTTCACCGTGCGTTTCTGCCGCTCGGGGCGGTCGATCACGCTTTTCGTCAGGGTGAGTGTTACTTGTGCCATTGGAAATTAGCCGTTAAAAACCTGCGCCAGGGTGATACCGCGCTGCTGAGCCACGACGGCCGGGTCGCGCATCTTGAGGAGCGCATCCAGCGTGGCTTTCACCACGTTGTGGGGGTTGGAGGAGCCTTTCGACTTCGCCAGCACGTCTTTGATGCCGGCGCTCTCGAACACGGCGCGCATTGCACCGCCCGCGATCACGCCCGTACCGGCAGCTGCTGGCTGCACCAGCACAAAGCCCCCGGAGAATTTCCCGATCATCGGGTGGGGCACGGTGTGCTTGTAGAGGGGAATCTTGACCAGATTCTTCTTGGCATCGTCCACGCCTTTGGCAATGGCATCGATCACCTCGTTGGCTTTGCCCAGGCCGTAGCCTACGGTGCCGTTGCCGTCGCCGACGACGACCACTGCTGAGAAGCTGAAACGACGTCCGCCCTTCGTGGCCGTAGCCACTCGGTTGATGGCCACTACTTTCTCTTTCAGCTCGGTCTCGCTGTTCTTGACCGACATTTTGTTATCGCGCATCATATCGAGTCAGGATTAGAACTTGAGACCACCTTCGCGGGCACCTTCGGCGAGCTGCTTCACGCGGCCGTGGTAGAGATAACCCGAACGGTCGAAGACCACTTCGGTGATACCTTTTTCCAGCGCCATCGCGGCGATAGCTTTGCCGACTTGGGCCGACAACTCGGTTTTGGTGCCTTCGCCGCCCACTTTAGTCGAGGAGATCGCGCCCAGCGTGGTGCCGGTCGTATCGTCGATGAGCTGAGCGTAAATGCTTTTATTGGAACGGAACACCGCGAGACGCGGCCGGGCAGGAGTACCGGAAATTTTCGTCCGGATGTGCCACTTGATCCGCTGGCGCCGTTCGGCTGAGGTCTTAACCGCCATTGCAGTACTAGGGAGACTAAATTATTTGGAGGCCGTCTTACCGGCTTTCCGACGGAGAACTTCACCCACGAACCGAACACCTTTGCCTTTGTAGGGCTCTACTTTACGCAGCTCACGGAGCTTGGCGGCCACCTGGCCGATCAGCTGTTTGTCGTGGCTGGTCAGCGTCACGATAGGGTTTTTACCCTTGTCGGTGACGGCCGTGGCGGTCACTTCCTTCGGCAGCGCTAGGAAGATATTGTGCGAGTAGCCGAGGGCCAGCTCCAGCACATTGTTGGTAGCAGTGGCTTTGTAACCCACACCCACCAGCTCGAGGGTGACGGTGATACCCTGGCTGACGCCAGTCACCATATTGTTGAGCAGCGCACGGTACAGGCCGTGCATCGCCTTGTGGCGCTTCTGCTCGGTAGGGCGGGTGAGCACTAGCTCACCGTCGTGTTTTTCGATGGTGATGTCGCGGTCCACGAGTTGGGTGAGCGAGCCCTTGGGGCCTTTCACCGTGACTTCGTTCTGGGCCGAGATGGTCACGTCCACGCCAGCGGGGACAGTGACCGGCAATTTACCGATACGGGACATTGTAGTAGGGAGCCGTTAGAAGGTGATGCGCGAAGGCTAGTACACGTAGCAGAGTACCTCGCCGCCCACGTTTTCTTTGCGGGCTTCCTTGTCGGTCATCACGCCTTTCGACGTCGACATAATCGCGATGCCGAGGCCGTTCAGTACGCGGGGCAGTGCCTCGGTATGAGCGTACTTCCGCAGGCCGGGCTTGGAGATGCGTTGCAGGCTCATAATGGCCGACTGACGCGTAAGGGGGTTGTACTTGAGCGCGATTTTGATCGTGCCCTGCACCGTCGAGTCATCGAAACGGTAGCTCTGGATGTACCCCTTGGAGTGGAGAACCTTGGTGATCTCCTTTTTGAGGTTGGAGGCCGGAATCTCGACGATGCGGTGGTTGGCCTTGATGGCGTTGCGCACCCGTGTCAGATAGTCGGCAATCGGATCGGTATTCATTGAAACTTAAGAGCGGCTCCCGATTTTGGGACCGCAAAGGTAAGAAGACTTCGCCGTCAGACAAGGCTGCGGGAAGATTTTCGGGTGAAGACTACTCGGCTCGGCCGGGATGCAGCATCCGGGGCGCGGCCAATGGTTTCTACGCAGATGTAAGGATTAGCTTACTTTTTCAGTGGCGGTTCGCGGCTGGTTTTGGTAATCGGGCTGCAAAGGTACAGCTTTCGTGGGCAAATGCCAGCGGAAAAGCAGAAAAAGGTTGTCCGAAACAGCCGCCTTCCGGCTCACATATGAATGGCCCGGTTCTCCGTCGCTGCCAGGCAAGCTTCCTTCATTGCCTCCGCGTAGGTGGGATGCGAGTGGCTCATCCGGGCCACGTCTTCGGCGGAAGCGCGGAATTCCATTGCCGTGACGGCCTCGGCGATGAGGTCGGCCACGCGCGGACCGATCATATGGACCCCCAGGATTTCGTCAGTGGTCTTGTCGGCCAGCACTTTCACGAAGCCGTCGAGGTCGCCGGAGGCACGGGCGCGGCCACTGGCCCGGAATGGGAACGAGCCGACCTTGTAGGCGCGGCCAGCTTCTTTCAGATTTTCTTCGGTCTGCCCCACACCAGCCGCTTCGGGCCACGTGTACACCACGCCGGGAATCAGGTTGTAGTTGATGTGCGGCTTCTGGCCCGCGATGGTTTCGGCCACGAATACGCCTTCTTCCTCGGCTTTGTGGGCGAGCATCGCGCCGCGAATCACGTCGCCGATGGCGTAGATGTTCGGGGCGGTGGTCCGCAGGTGGTCATCGACCCGGATGCGGCCGCGCTCCTCGAACTGCACGCCGGCCACTTCAGCATTCAGGCCCGCCGTGTAGGGCGAGCGGCCCACTGACACGAGGCAATAGTCGCCTTCCAGCTTGATCTCGTCGCCTTTCGGATTAAGGGCCGTCACGGTCACCGAGTCACCGTCGCGGACGGCACCCGTGACCTTGTGCGAGAGGTAAAATTTAATCCCGATCTTGCCCAACACCCGCTGAAGCTCCTTGCCAAGGGCACGATCCATCGTGGGCACCAGCGAATCGAGAAATTCCACCACCGACACCTGCGCGCCCAGACGGGCGAAGACGGAGGCCATTTCCAGCCCGATCACGCCGCCGCCGATCACCACCATATGGCGCGGCACCTCGCGGATGTTCAGCGCTTCCGTGGACGTGATAATGCGCTGCTTGTCCTGCTGGATGAACGGCAGCACGGTGGGTTTCGAGCCCGTGGCGATGATGATATTTTTGGCCTCCAGCACGGTTTCGGCACCGCCGTCGGGGGCCGTCACTTTCACGTGGGTGGCGTCCACGAACGCGCCGGTGCCCTGGTGGACATCGATCTTATTCTTCTTCATCAGGAACGCGATACCGTCCACGTTGGCCTTTACCACACCCGCCTTACGGTCGATCATCCGGTTCATATCGACGCGCAGGTTGTCGAGCTGAATGCCGTGGTCAGCAAATGCCTTGTGGGCGTTGTGGTAGTGCTCGCTCGAATCGAGGAGCGCCTTGCTGGGAATGCAGCCCACGTTGAGGCAGGTGCCGCCCAGGGTGGGGTATTTTTCCACGAGAGCCGTTTTCAGACCCAACTGGGCGCTACGAATGGCGGCCACGTAACCGCCGGGACCGGAGCCGATAACTAGAACGTCGTACACGAAAAAGCGATTGAGTGACTGATTGACTGAATTGACTGAATTGACCGGGCTGGGTGTAGCTATGTGAGCCACGGGAAGCCCCAGGCCGCTGGGAAGCACGAAGGTCGGCACGGGCGGGGGAAACCGCCGATGGAAAAAGAAACCGGCGCAGAAAGACGAAAACCTTAGCAGGAACCGTTTGGCACGTGGCAAGCTCGTGTGGCTTAGTTTTGATTTTCCAATTCCTCTTTATGGTCAAGCATTTGCTGATTTTAACTATCCTATCTATGGGCTTCAACGCCCGCGCGCAGGCCCAGCCCACCGCCCATCAGTGGTTGTTGACGGGCGGCATCAACCTCCGCTCCAACACCACCAGCGACGATGGTAACCAAAACAGTAACGCGGGGGTGTCGATCAGCCCGGCCGTGGGTTATTTCCTGACCGACCATTTCGCCGTGGGCCTGGGCGGCGGGCTGGGCGCCGGTCGTGCTGAAAACACAATTTCTGACGTGTACGGTAACAATCCGAGCAAAAACACGCGCACTTACTCCAGCTATACACTCAATGTCTTCGGCCGCTACTACGCTCGCCTCACCGATCATACAGCCTTCACCGCCACGTTGGCGCCGGGCTTTGGTCGCAGCCGCGATAAAAGCGAAATGGAAGGCAGTGCCTACTCCTACAACAACTTCGAGTTCAAGCGCTCCTCCCTGGGTGTCAGCCTGACGCCGGGCTTTTCCTGGTTCCCCACTTCCCGCGTCAGCCTCGACGTGACGGCCGGCAATCTGGGCTATTTCCGTAGCAAAGGCACCAACCCCAATCGACCGGAAACCACGAATTCCTCTTGGAATGCCTCCCTTAGCCTGCTGAATCTGGGCGTAGGCGCGTCGCTGTTTTTCGGCGGCGGGCAGTAACCCCGATGGCTGCCGCGCGCAACCCTGCCGCACCGGAGCAGTTCATTGGCGCCTGATGCCTGCTTCCCCCCTACCCGGCGCCCGGCCGGTTCCGGCGCCGCCCGTTCGCGCCCTCGTCGTTGCCGCTTTTGGCGCTGTTTACCTCTTCTGGGGGTCCACTTACCTCGGCATCCGGCTCGCCATTGAATCAATGCCGCCGTTGCTGATGGCCGGCACCCGCTCGCTGGTAGCGGGCGCCGTGCTGTACGGGCTGATGCGCGGCGTCCGGCGCGAACCGGCCGCTCCGGCCGGTGGTTGGCGCAAGGCGCTGATAATCGGCGGCGGACTGCTGCTGGTAGGCAACGGCGGCGTGACCCTGGCCGAGCAGTATGTTCCAACGGGGCTAGCGTCGCTGCTGATCGCCACGGTACCCCTCTGGCTGGCCGTATTGGGCTGGCTGACGGGCGTCAGCGCGCGCCCCCGGCCGCTGGTCTGGGTTGGATTTGCGCTGGGACTGGTGGGGGTTTACGTGCTGGCGGGTGGTCCGGCGGCGCTCCATCCCACCGGGGCGGGCGCCGTACCGCTGCCGGGGCACGGCGCGCTGGGCGTGGCCCTGCTGCTGACGGCCGCGCTGGTCTGGGCGGGGGCTTCGCTGTATTCAAAGGAAAATCCGATAGCCCCTACCCCGCTGGTGGGCGTGGCGATGCAACTGCTCTGCGGCGGCGCCCTGCTGACGGTGGCCGGCCTGCTGCACGGCGAAGCCACGGGCTTCGACCTAGCCACCGTCACGCCGCGTGCCTGGGCGGCGTGGCTTTACCTGATCGGGTTCGGCTCGCTGGTCGGTTTCACGGCTTACGTCTGGCTGCTGGGTGTAGCCGCGCCCGCCCTGGTGGGCACTTACGCCTTCGTGAACCCCGTAGTAGCCGTGCTACTGGGCTGGCTCGTGCTGGGTGAAAAACTCACGCCCGCCCTGGCCAGCGGCGCGGCGCTGATTGTGGGTGCCGTGGCGCTGGTAGTACTGGGCGGACGGAAGAGGTAAGGGATTGATTTACTGATGTGAGGGATGTGCTGAATGGGCCTGATATACTCAGGCCTCATCAGTACATCAACCCCATCAGCAAATCCCTCACATCAACCCATCAATTTCCGCCAGGAGCAGGTCGTTTTCAGCGGCGGTGCCGATGCTGATCCGCAGGCAGTTGGCGCAGCCCGGCTCGCGCGAGCGGTCGCGCACCACCACGCCGCGCTCCGTTAGGGCTTTGTAAAGCGCGGGGGCGGGCATTTCGGGGCGCACCCGCACCAGCAGAAAATTGGCGTCGGAGGGAAAAACCTGCTCGATCAGTCGATTGCTGATCAATGCATTGGCCAACCGATCCCGTTCGGTGCGCACCGCCGATACCGTACCCTGCAAGGCCGCGGGCGGTGTTTGCAGGGCCTGCAAGGCCAGCGCCTGACTTGCACCGCTCACGTTGTAAGGTGGCTTCAGTCGGCGCAGCCAGCCGAGGATTTCCGCCGAAGCCACCACGGCCCCGACGCGCAGCCCGGCCATTCCCCAAGCTTTGGAAAGTGTCCGGAGGACGACCAGATTCGGGAATTCCGACAGCCGTGCAACCCAGGTCGGGCCGTCAGCAAAATCGGCGTAGGCTTCATCCACCACCACCACTACGTTCGGCAGCGCCTTCAGCAACGTGCCGATAGCGTTGGGTGCCAGCAGATTGCCGGTAGGGTTGTTGGGCGAAGTCAGCAGCAGCAGCTTGACGGGCCGACCCGACGCTTCGGCAGCGGCCACATCGGCCAAAATAGCGGGCATATTCAACTGAAAGTCAGCCGTCAGCGGCACTTTTCGGCAAGCCACATTATGACTGGCGGCCGCCACGCCGTACATCCCGTAAGTGGGTGGGCAGGCCAGTAGGCTGTCGCCGTAGCCTTCATCGGCGCCGGGCGCGCACCCTGCGCGCACCAGTAGGTCCAGCCCTTCGTCGGAACCGTTGGTGACGAGCAGACTTTCCGCCGGAACGCCTAACCGCGTGGCCCACGCCGCCGTCAAGGCGCGCTGGTGCGGGTCTGGGTAACGCGCCCAGGCAGCGCCCACGACCGGCGCCCCCAGGGGGTTTTCGTTGGCGTCGAGCGCCGCTAGCGCGGGCGGTCCACCGTATTCGTCACGCGCCGAAGCATAGGGCACCAATGCCGCCACGTGCGGGCGGGGCCAGGTTCGATTGAGTGATTGAGTGATTGAGTGATTGAGTGATTGGGGCTGTACGGTGGAAACCGATTGGGCTGCTTGCGCATCAGCCTCATTCGGCACCTCCACCAGCCGCACCCGCGCGGCTTCGGCGTGGGCTTGCAAGCCTTCGGCTTCGGCCAGAGCGATGGTGGGACCCGCGAGGGCTTGCAAACCGGTGGGCGTCAGCTCCTGAAAGGTGATACGGCGGGTGAACGTCTCGACGCTCACGCCACTGGCGTAGGCCGCTGCGCCGCCCGTGGGCAAGGTGTGATTGGGGCCGGTGGCATAGTCGCCGCACGATTCGGGGCTGAAGTGCCCCAGAAAAACCGACCCCGCGCGCTGCACCTGCGCAGCCAGCGGCCCCGGATCGGCCACGGCCAGTAAGAGGTGTTCCGAGGCATAAGCTTCGGCGAAGGCCAGGCCCGTGGCCAGGTCGGGCACCAACACGGCGCGGCTATGGGTCAGGGCTTCCGCCGCCACGGCGCGGCGCGGCAGCAGGGCCAGTTGGCGCTCGACTTCGACTAGCACGGCGTTCAGCAGCGTCTCGGAATCGGTCACCAGCACGACTTGCGAGTCGGGGCCGTGTTCGGCCTGGGCCAACAAATCGGCCGCAACCCAGGCGGGTCGGGCCGTGGCGTCAGCAAGGACAAGCGCTTCGGAAGGGCCGGCAGGCAGGTCGTAGGCGGCGCCATAGTCGGGCGCGAGGCGCTTGGCGGCGTCCACCCAAGCATTACCGGGGCCGCAGATTTTGTCGCAGCGCGGCACGGTGGCCGTACCGACAGCCATAGCGGCTACGGCCTGTGCCCCGCCCAGCCCGAAAATCCGGCTGATGCCCAACACCTCCGCCGCCAGCGCAATGGCCGGCGCCAGGGTGCCGCCCGCGCCAGGTGGGGTGCAGATCACCAGCTCGTCGCAGCCCGCGAGCTGCGCCGGAATGGCCAGCATCAGCAGGCTCGACACGAGCGGCGCCGAGCCGCCCGGCACGTACAGCCCCACCCGCCGCAGCGGTACCCGCCGTGCCCAGGCCCGCACACCGCGCAGAGTTTCGACGGCAAAGTCGCCGGTCGGCGCCGCCGCGTGAAAGGCGCGGATATTGGTGGCGGCGGCTTCTAAAGCGCCCCGCAGTTCGACGGGGGCCAGCGCAGCGGCGGCCCGGATAGCGGCGGAATCAAAAGTCAACGGCGCGCCGGGCACGCCATCGAACCGCTGCGTCAGTTCGGCAAGGGCGACATCGCCGCGCGCGATCACGTCGGCATAAATACCTCGCACGGCGGCGCGGCGGGTAGCTTCGGCGGCAGGGTCGGCGGCAGGCCGAGCGCACAGCGCGGGCCAGGTGGCAGGGGCGGGAAAACGGAAGAGGTTCATCGGTAGGGGTGGTGGGGTGGTGATGGGGTGGTGATGGGGTGGTGTGAGTGGTGGGGTAGGTATGCACCACCTCATCACCTTACCACCCCGCTTTTCACCCGATCATTTTCTCAATTGGTACCACCAGAATGCCTTCGGCGCCGGCGGCTTCGAGCTGGCTGATGACCTCCCAGAAGGTTTCTTCCGGCACTACTGACTGCACCGAACTCCAACCCGGCTCGGCTAGGGGCACTACGGTGGGCGCTTTCAGGCCCGGCAGCAGGGCGCGCACGGCGGGCAGGGCGGCATCGGGGGCGTTGAGCAGGATGTAGCGGTGGCGCCGTGCCCGCTGCACGGCGCGAATCCGGAAGCGCAACTGCGCCAGGGCGGCGGCGGCTTCGGCGGAAGGCGCGGCGGCGCCAATCAGCACGGCTTCGGAGGTGAAGATGGTCGCCACTTCTCGCAAACCATTGGCAGCCAACGTGGAGCCGGACGAAACGATATCGCAGATGGCATCGGCCAGGCCCAGACTCGGGGCGATTTCCACGGAACCGCTCAGGGGGTGAATCTCGGCCGTCACGCCGTTGGTGGCCAGGTAGTCGGCCAGCAGGCGCGGGTACGAGGTGGCGATGCGCTGCCCGGCCAGCGCCTGCACGTCGGCGGCGGCGTCTTCGCGCGGCACGGCCAGCGCTAACCGGCAGCGGCCGAAGCCTAGTGGATCAAGCAGCAGCGGCGAAAAACCGGCTTCCACCAGCACGTTCTGGCCCACGATGCCCGCATCGGCGGTGCCGTCGGCCACGACGGCCGGGATATCGTCATCGCGCAGAAACAGCAGTTCCAGCGGGAAGTTGGTGGCCCTCGTCCGGAGCCGGGCCGAGGTGGTGGGCGCGAACCCAATGCCGCAGGCGCGGATCAGGGCAAGGGTTTCGTCGGCCAGACGGCCGGATTTCTGAATGGCGAGGCGCAGCATCGAAGGCGAAATAAAACGAACAGATAATGAACAGACGAAAACGAAAAAAGGCCATCCGCAGAGTGCGAATGGCCTTTTTGAAGCAAACGACGGGCGATGAACGCCAGCCGGTCAGGGTCAAAAATGAAACATCCGCGCGGGCAGCCCGTGCAGATGATGATGGTGCGATAAAACCCGGCTCATCGGTCCGGTCACAGCCCCGACCACCGCACCCAGCGGGGCGGTTACGGCAGCAGCAACGGAAACGGGCTTCAGGTTCAGCACGGCGCAAAGTTACGGGTAGCGATGGGCGTAGTTGCAAATCGGGCGCAAACCTTTGTGCCGGCCCTTTGAACGCTTGACTTTATGCTACCCCGCCTCCTGGCCGTCGTCGGCCTGCTGACCGTCTCGAACCTGTTTATGACGCTGGCTTGGTACGGCCACCTCCAGTTCAAGCGGCTGGGGTGGTTCGTGGGCGCCAGCGTGACGGTCATCATCCTGATCAGCTGGGGTTTGGCACTATTCGAGTACATCTTCCAGGTGCCGGCCAACCGCCTGGGCTTCAAGGGTGACGGCGGGCCGTTTTCGCTCTTCGAGCTGAAAGTGTTGCAGGAAGTGATTTCGCTGGTGGTGTTCACGCTCGTCACGGTGTTCGTATTTCGCACCGAACGGCTGGCCTGGAACCACCTCGTGGGGTTCGGGCTGCTGGTGCTGGCCGTGTTTTTCGTGTTCCGGAAGTGGTGAAGCCGCCGACTTCCCGCCCGCTCAGGCCGGCTCGGCGGGCCGTTCGGACGCCGGAAATCCGAAATCCGGCACTTCCAGCACGCCGCCCGCCGGCAGCGCACCCAGGTGCAGGTGGCCGATCCGGACGCGCACCAGCCGCAACGTGGGCAGCCCGACGGCAGCCGTCATCTTGCGGACCTGCCGAAACTTGCCTTCCGTGACCGTGATCGTGAGCCACGACGTGGGGCCGTGGCGCTCGTCGCGAATCTTGCGCCCGCGCGGCCCGAGCGCGGGCGGCGGGTCGAGTAGCTCGGCCCGGCCGGGCAGGGTGCGATAAGGCGCGCCATCGACGCTGATCTCGACGCCCGCCCGGAGCTGGGCGAGGGCTTCGTCGGTCACCAACCCATCGACCTGCGCGTAGTACTCTTTTTCCACGCCCCGACCGCGCACCACGTGGCTTTGCCAGCCGTCGGTGGTCACCAGTAAGAGCCCTTCACTGGCCTCATCGAGACGCCCGATGGCCATTGCGCCTTCGGGAAAGTCGAACAATTCGCCAAGCCAGCGCTTGCGCTTCTCCTGGGCGCCGCCCCGAAACTGGCTCATCACGCCGAAGGGTTTGTGAACGAGAAAATGGCGGTGCGACATTCGTTTCAGAGCGTTGAGCGGGCCGCAAAGGTCCGTTCCCGGCCGCATTCTGCGGAAGCGGCCTTGCTGGTCCGGCCCGCGCCAGAGCCGTACTTTTGTGGACTGATGCACCAACCCGACCTTTCATCCCGTACGTCGCCCCTTCCAGCGCCCGCTTACCTGACGGATGCCGCCCTCGACACCCTGCTGCGGGCCGCGCTGACGGAAGACGTAGGCGACGGCGACCATTCCTCGCTGGCGGCTATTCCCGCTGAAGCCACCAACCGCGCCCACCTGCTGGTGAAAGGCACCGGGATTCTGGCGGGCGTGGAGGTAGCCCGCCGCGTGCTGGCGCTCGTCGATCCGCGCCTGCAACTGACCGTACTGCTGCCCGACGGCACCCCCGTGGCGCCCGGCGCCATCGCCTTCACTGTGGAAGGGCCCGCCCGCGCCATCCTCACCGCCGAGCGCACGCTACTGAATTGTATGCAGCGGATGAGCGGCATCGCCACCCTGACGCACCACCTCACGCAGTTGATCGAAGGGACCCGCACGCGCCTGCTCGACACCCGCAAAACGACCCCCAACTTCCGGCTGCTCGAAAAACTGGCCGTACGCATCGGCGGCGGTACCAATCACCGCTTCGGCCTTTACGATATGGTGATGCTCAAAGACAACCACGTCGACTACGCCGGGGGCATCCGGCCCGCCATTGAAGCCACCCGGGCTTACCTCCAGGCGACCAACCGCGAGCACCTGCGCATCGAAGTAGAAACCCGGACGCTGGCCGAAGTCGAAGAAGCCCTCGCCACGGGCGGCATCGACCGAATAATGTTCGACAATTACCCCCTCGATCTCCTCCGCCAGGGCGTGGCGTTGGTGGCCGGCCGCGTAGAAACAGAGGCCTCCGGTGGCATCACCGAAACCACGCTGCGCGCCGTGGCTGAAACCGGTGTCGATTTCATCTCGGTCGGCGCGCTCACCCATTCCGCCGGCTCGATGGACCTGAGCCTGAAGGCGTTTTGACGGAAGGGTTTAGTTGTCAGGATTTAGGGTTTAGGTCAGGCAACGCCTCACCTAGCCTTTAATCCGAAGTCCCAAACCCGAAGACCCAAACCCTAAACCCCAGACTCTAAATCCTAAACCTTATTTATGCGTCAACAAATCATTCAACCGCAGCAGGGTCCACCGCCCGGCTCGATTCGCACCAAAAAATACCAGCTTACGCCGGAGTTGTACACTCAGATGGCGCTCAAGCGCCTCTGGCACAAGCAATGGTGGGTACTGGTGGCGCTGGCTGGCTTCGGCGTAGCCCTAGCGCTGGTCTGGCACTCGTGGTGGGTACTGACGATTGTATTGACCCTGGCCCTGCTGCACGTCCTGTTCTGGGGAGCGCAGGTAGCGGGCGTCACTAAGCTGGAACAAACGAAGGTGCTATTCGAGCGCGTGTTCTACGAAATCTCGGCCCAGCGCTTTCTGATGAAGAAAAACGACCGCGAGGGCGCCGAGATGAAATGGGAGTTTTTCGACCGCGTAGCACGCACCCCGACCGGGTTCATCTTCTCTTTCAACCCCCGCCCGCCCGTCGGGGCGCCGCAGCCCAGTGCTTTCCAACGGGTGATGCAGCGCCTGGGCGCCGGTGAGCTCCAGTTTCTGTACCTGCCGTTTGATATTTTCCTCAAGCCCGCCGATCTTAAATTGATGGAGGCCACCCTCCGCCGGAAGGGCTTGCTGCCGACCGAAACGACACCCGCTACCACGTAGCCAGACGGCGAAATGGCCCGTTCGGCTTCTGCCCCGCACCGCTACCCCAATTTTCTGCCGAACTTTCGGCCCTAAACCGCATCATTCCTGCCCCTTGGGGGGCCTTTGCCTGATATGACTAAGTTTTCGCTCGCGCTGCTTTCGGCAGCCACCCTGGCGCTGGGCGCCTGCTCGTCGGAACCGTCGGATTTACGCCCCAACCAAAAGGTATCCGTGGATGCCGTGGCCGCTGGCTCGCGCAAAACCGGCCTCTACCCTTCCCAGGACCGCCCCGATGGCGCCGAAGCGCACCACGCCGGGGCTGCTCACGAAGGCGCCGCCCACGAGGGAGCATCCGGCGAAACCCACGAGCCAACCCATGCCAGTGAAGCCGCCGCTACCGGCAGCGGCGTGCAAAAATCAGCCGTCGGCGAGCCCGCGGTCCGCACCACTACGCCGGAATCGAAAGCAGCGGCCGATTCGGCGAAGGAAGCGACCAAGTAGCGCGCCCCCTGCCCGTGGACAGCCCCGCTTCGGTTTCGCCCCCCGCCGAATGGTTTGCCGAGTGGTTTGACTCAGATTATTACCACCGTCTTTACTACGCCCACGGCGAAGCCGAGGCCCAGGATTTTCTGGACCGGCTCATCGCCTGGCTACGCCTGAAGTCGGGCGCGCGGGTGCTTGATCTGGCCTGCGGGCGCGGGCGGCACAGCCGCTACCTGCGCGCGCAGGGTTTCGATGTGACCGGCGTGGACCTTTCGACCCGTTCCATTGCCTACGCGCAGGCGCAGGCCTCCGACGATGCGCATCTACGCTTCCGCCGCCACGATATGCGTGAGCCGCTGCACGAACCCGGGCAGTACCACGTCATTCTGAATCTGTTCACGTCGTTTGGCTACTTTGACTCAGAGGCCGAAAATGTACTCGTGCTGCGCGCCGCCGCCGAGGCGCTGCGGCCTGGCGGCGAACTCGTCATCGACTATCTCAACACCTCGCGCGTCCGGCAAACGCTGGTAGCGGCGGAAGAAAAAACGGCCGGCGGCACCACCTTCCGGCTACGCCGCCGGATCCACGACGGCTTTTTCGAAAAAGAAATTGATTTTCGGGACGATGCAGGGCGGCCGCATCATTTTCGGGAACGCGTACAGGCCTTGTCGCCGACGCAGTTAGAAACTTACTTTGCTTTGGCGGGCCTACGCGTCCGGGCTACCTTCGGCGATTATACCTTGGCGCCTTACGACGCCGACGCATCGCCCCGCCTGATTTACGTAGTGAAGAAGTGAGGTCGCCCGCCCAGACGGGGCAGGCGGTTCCGCTGGTTCCACGCCCGACCCCGAAGCGTCCGGCTTTATTCTGCTGAATGTCCATCCTCTTCGCAATGCTGCTGCTGACGGCCTCCGTGCTGGGTGCCGGAGCATCGGTGCGGCTGCTGCCCACCAGCCCTACGCGCTGGCTCAAGCCAATGCTCGCCTTCAGCGGCGCTTATCTGTTCTCGCTCACGATTCTGCACTTGCTGCCCGATACCTTACGGCTGGCCGGGCCGGCCGCGCCGAATGTCGGCTATTGGGTGCTGGCAGGTTTTTTCCTGCAACTGCTGCTGGAACTGGCGTCGGAGGGCGTCGAACACGGTCATATCCACCACCATCCGGAGGAGAAAGGCGGCTTTGGACCCATCCTGTTATTGAGCGCGCTGGTGGTGCATTCGGCGCTGGAAGGCTCGATCCTGACTGAACGCACGACCCGCGCCGGGGGTGGTTTCTGGCCCGTGCTGCTGGGCGTGGCGCTGC
>JANPLI010000056.1:0-5542 GCA_031426455.1 Hymenobacteraceae bacterium
GGGGCTTGGTCGTGGGGGCCGGGTGCGGGGGGGGCGGTGCGTGGTGCTTGGGGCGGGGGGGGAGGTGCTTGGTGCGAGGCGCTTCTAAAAATTTAATATCCCCCCAAATTCTAACTCCGCCCCCCCCCCCCCCCACCTGCCGCCTATTCCCACTTCAGCACTCCTTTGCGGATGATGTAGTAGAAGCCCGCCAGCAGGGTGCCCATAAACAGGATCATTTCCACGAAGCCGAGCAGGCCTAGCGCGCGGAAATTCACGGCCCAGGGGTACATAAAGATCACTTCCACGTCGAATAGCACGAACAGGATGGCGATCAGAAAGTACTTGACCGAGATGGGCGTCCGGGCCTGACCGGTGCCTTCGATACCGCACTCCCAGGAGGTGTTTTTGATATCGGATTTGCGCTTCGGCCCCAGCAGGTGTGAGGTGATCATCGCAAAGGCCACGAAGCCGAGGGCGGCGCCGAGCTGAATGAAGAGGGCCGTGAAATCGGCCGGGACGTAGGTGACGGCCGCCGGGACTGGCGTCGGAACTTGAAGTAGAAGCATAGAGAAAGGAAGGCGCGTCAGCCGGAAAGCGGTGTCCGCACGGTGGGCAAAAGTAAGACGGGCAGGCGCGAACCGCGCGGAACCGACCCGCCTGTCGTTGGGTGGTCGGGCCTGATCCGCTTTATTTGACGGCTCGCCGCCGGTCGCGGTATAGGCCGTCGGGTTGAATGGTCAGTATTTCCGTGGCGGGCGCCGTCGGCACATTCGGGGGCAGGGTGAAGCGCAGGATATAGCCCGGCAGTTTCGGCAGGATAAATTCGGTGGGGCGCACTGGCAGCAGGGCGTATTCGGGCTGGCCGGGCCAGGCCACGCGCAGGGTGTCGGCGTTCGGAGGCAGGTAGATGCGGTACGACGCTTCCGCCGACGGACCGTAGGTGCCGATGAACCGCACCAGTTCGGCGCGGGTCAGGGGCCAGGCTTCGACGATGCGCTCGAACACGATGGGTTCGGCCTCCGGCTCCAAGCGGGCGCTGACGGTGCTGACTTCGCCGCGCGCGTCAGTACCGAACACGAACCGCAGCGCCGCCACGGGCGCGGCGTCGTTGGGCACGGGGCCGGGAGCAGCGGGGCTGGCAGCCAACCCAGCGGCTGGAACCGCAGCCGGCCCGGCGGCGGGGGCGGCACTCGGCCCCGGCTTGGCCGTGGGGTTGCCCGGCCCCGCCCGGTTGGGGGCGGGGCGCGATTCGGGGCCCACCTCAGTCAGCAGCGTGGTATTGGTTCGGAACGACTCGTACTGATCGTGCGTCAGGCCGAACGTGAGGCCGTGGAGAGCGCCGTGCAGGTGGGGCGTCGGAGTGCCGGGCTGGTCGGTGGCCGCGCCGGTGGCAACATCGGCGGTGGGGCCATCGAGGCGCAGCAGCAGGTCGCCGTAGGCGGGGTGGCGGTAATGGCCCGCGTAGGCCGCCAGCGGGTGCGCGGGCTGGGTGCCGGGCACGTGGAAGGGGTCGGGGATAGAATCCTGCTCGGCCAGGATTTGGGCATCCTCGTCGTTGTACTGCTGATAGCGGGCGCTCCAGTCCACGCGCGGCAGCCCGGTGAAGCGGTCGAGCAGCGTGTTGGTGAGCAGGTGGGGCAGTTCCGAATCGTCGAGGTTGGCCAGCACGACTACGGCTAGTCCTTCGCCGGGCAGGGCAGCCATTTCCGACGTGAAGCCGTCGAGCGAGCCGGAGTGCGTCAGCAGGCGGAAGCCCCGGTACGAGCCAATTACCCAGCCCATTCCGTAGGTATCGGTGTACACGTCCTCGTCGGGGGCGCGCACGTCGTAGGGCATCTGCGGCTCGTGGGTTTGGTGCAGGGCTTCGGCGGGCAGCAGGTTGTGGCCGTCGAGGGTGCCGTCGGTGAGGGTGGCGCGGAGCCAGCGGCCCATTTCCAGGGCCGTGGAATTGACGTTGACGGCCGCGCCGGCGGCGTCCACATCGTCGAGGGGCAGTTGTTCCAGCACGTTGGCTTTCAGCGACGCGGGCAGCCGGTAAGGGCGGGCGTAGTCGGCGTCGCGCTCCGAATCGTGGACGGAGAAGTTCGTCCGCGTCATTCCCAGCGGAATCAGCAGGCGGCGGCGACAGACTTCCTCCCACGTCGGGTGGCCGGGGCTGACCTCCTGCACCAACTGGCTCAGGGCGGTGTAGCCGAGGTTCTGGTAATGGAAGGCGGTGCGCGGCTCGTCGGCGGGCGGCAGGTAGCGCAGACGACGCACCAGTTCCGGACGCGGCACAGTGGGGTTGTGGTACCAGACCAGGTCGTGGCGCAGCAGGCCGGAGCGGTGGCTCAGCAGGTCGCGCGCCGTGAGGTGCAGCGTGGCGTAGTCATCCAGGAGCCGAAACTGGGGCCAGTATTCGTGGATCGGCGCGTCGAGGTTCAGCAGTCCGTCGTTGGCCAGCAGGCACACCGTGGCCGCGCCCAGCGACTTGGAGCACGACGCAATGGCGAACAAGGTGTTCGGGGTGACGGGCAGGTGCTGGCCGACGTCGCGCTGGCCGAAGCCTTTTGCGTACAGCACTTTGTCGGCGGAAACCACAGCTATAGCCAGGCCCGGTACTTCCCACTCGCGGCGCAGCTTTTCGATTTGCGCATCCAGGCCGCGCACGGCGGCGGCTTGCGCCCGACCAGCGGATTTGGCGCGCTGCGCGTAGGCTTCCTCAGAAAGCAACCCCAGCCCCAGCAGCAGCAATCGGCTGAGCGCCACCGTACGCGGCCCCACCAGGGGCCAGAGACCGCCGATGCGGCCGGAAAACAACGACATCAGCAGCTTCTCCAAACAGGCGGGCGGGCAAAATCAGCCGCAAAGGTGCGACTGATTCGGCCCGCCCGCGCGGTGGGTTCCGGTTCCTGCGCCGGGTGGCGCTAGATCGCTCCTTCGTGGGCGGCGCCGGGCACATGGCCAGCCACATCGTCGGCCAGGAAGGGGTAGCGGTAATCGGTGGGCGAAACCAGCGTTTCCTTGATGGTGCGGGCCGACACCCAGCGCAGCAGGTTGAGGCTGGAGCCGGCTTTGTCGTTGGTGCCGGAGGCGCGGGCGCCGCCGAAGGGCTGCTGGCCCACCACGGCGCCGGTGGGCTTGTCGTTGAGGTAGAAGTTGCCGGCCGCGTTCACCAGTACCCGCTCGGCTTGCAGCAGGGCGGCGCGGTCCTGGGCGAAGACGGCGCCGGTGAGGGCGTAGGGTGAGGTTTCATCGACCAGCGTCAGGGTTTCTTCCCACTTCGCGTCCTCATAGACGTGCAGCGTCAGGACAGGCCCGAAGAGCTCTTCGCACATCGTGACGTACTTGGGGTCATCGGCGCGCAGGACAGTGGGCTGGATGAAGTAGCCGACCGACTTGTCGTGGGCGCCGCCGAAGACAACCTCCACCGCCGGGTCGGCCTTCGCGCCGTCGATGTACTGCGCCAGCTTATCGAACGACTTCTCGTCGATCACGGCGTTGATGAAGTTCGTGAAGTCCGTCACGTCGCCCATTTTCAGGGTGGCCAGGTCGGTGGTCAGGCGCTTTTTCACGGCGGGCCAGAGGCTGGCCGGGATATAAGCGCGGCTCGCGGCCGAACACTTCTGTCCCTGATACTCAAAGGCCCCGCGCAGCAGCGCCACGGCCACGGCCTGCGGATCGGCCGAGGGGTGGGCGATCACGAAGTCTTTGCCGCCGGTTTCGCCTACCAGGCGCGGGTAGGAGCGGTAGCGGCCCCGGTTGCGGCCCACCGTCTCCCAGATCGAGTCGAAAACGCCCGTCGAGCCGGTGAAGTGGATGCCCGCAAACTCGCGGTGCTGGAAGATGACTTCGCCGGCCGCCGGGCCGCTAACGAAGACCAGGTTGATGACGCCATCGGGCACGCCGGCCTCGCGGAACAGGTCCATCAGCACGTGGGCCGAGTAGATCTGGGTGTTGGCCGCCTTCCAGACCACCACGTTGCCCATCAGGGCGGGGGCGGCGGGCAGGTTGCCGGCGATGGACGTGAAGTTGAACGGCGTGAGCGCGAACACGAACCCTTCGAGCGGCCGGTACTCGACGCGGTTCCAGGTGCCGGGCAGGCTTTCGGGCTGGTTTTTATAGATTTCCGCCGCAAACTTGACGTTGAACCGGAAGAAGTCGATCAGCTCGCAGGCGGCGTCGATCTCGGCCTGAAACGCGTTCTTGCTCTGCCCCAGCATCGTGGCGGCGTTGAGGCGGGCGCGGTAGGGGCCAGCCAGCAGGTCGGCGGCTTTCAGGAAGATGGCCGCGCGCTGCTCCCAGGGCATCGCGGCCCAGGCCGGGCGGGCGGCCAGCGCGGCGTCGATGGCGGCCTGCACGTGGGTGCCGTCGCCGGCGTGGAAGTGGCCGAGCGTGTGGGCGTGCTGGTGCGGCGCAGCCAGGCGCTGCTTTTTGCCGCTGCGGACTTCCCGGCCCCCGATCACCATCGGGATGTCCAGCTCCTGGCCCTGCAGCTCGCGCAGCTTGGCTTGCAGCTCGACGCGCTCCGGCGAACCGGGGCGGTAGCTTTTGACGGGTTCGTTGACGGCGACGGGCACCGCGAAAAAGGCGTTCGACATCGGGCGGTTGTTGGTTGGTGGGGGAAAACGAAGCGGAATTGCGGGTGCAAAGGTGCTACCGGCTGTGCGGACGTAGTGGCCGGGCCCGGCCGCTGCCCCGGCCCCGGCGCGGCAGCCGCCGCCGGGGCGAAAGCCCCCCCAAGCAAAAGCCCCGGCCGCAAAACGACAGGGGCTTCTTTGCCTTCGCAGAAAGGAGGAAAGGAACGCGGGCGGGCAGGGCGCGCCACGCAAAAAAGGGGAGGAGCCGCGACCGGCGGCGGCGCGCTTAGTTGCCGGCCAGAATCTCGTCCTTACGCACCAGCACCGCCGCGATCATCTCGTTGGCGGCGGTCAGGGCATCCTGCGCCTGCCGCAGGTCCAGCTCGCGCTTGATGAGGGCCACCGCGCCTTCGGCTTTCTGGCGGGCCACCAGCTCATCGCGGCGGTCGGTTTTCTTGCGCAGCTCGTTGATTTTCGCTTCCTTGAAATCGCTGTCCGTCAAACCGGGCAGGCGGCTGGTCAGGGACGCAATATCATCGTTGAGGTGGGCCAGCTCCTCGTTGTACTCGGTAGTGGTCTCGGCCGCGTTCTGCTGCGAGTGGCTCAGCAGGTTGACCTGGTAGGTCGCGCCCTGCACTTCTTTCTGACCGTGGGTCAGCAGGACGTTGCACTCGCCCTCTGTCTTCAACTGTGGGGTGGAAAATGCCATAATTTTTGCCAGCCCGGCCCGATTTGGGTTGGTGAAGGTGGTCCGAGCCGGGCCAAATATACGCGCCCTTCGGCTATCCGCTTTACGGCTGATCGACCAGCCTCAAGCTCCTGCCAGCCATGCCCGTAGCTGCCCGATTTCGCGCGTCAGCAGGTGCAGCCGCAGCGCCTGCCGCGCCACGGCTAGCCGCGCGGTGGGGGTGTGCGGCCGCGGCCCCGCCGCCCACCGCGCGGCGTGCGCCGCGAGCCAGCTTTCGGGCGGCGGCGGGGCAGTGGGGGGCACCGGGGCCGGG
>JANPLI010000057.1:0-27992 GCA_031426455.1 Hymenobacteraceae bacterium
CATCCGTCCATCTCCCGGTAAGAGCGAACCCCTAAAACCTAAACCCCACACCCCAAACCCTACCCCCGCGCTTCCTGATTCAACTCAGCCACGGCGTCAGCAAACTGCCGACCCCGGTCTTCGTAGTTTTTGAACAGGTCGAAGCTCGCGCAGCAGGGCGACAGTAGCACCACGTCGCCGGGCTGGGCATGGGCGCGGGCAGCGGCCACGGCGTCGGCCATCGAATGGGTGCTGACGATCGCCGGCACGTGTTCCGCGAAGGCCGCTTCCAGCTTGGTATTGTCGGCGCCCAGGCAAATCAGGGCGCGCACTTTATGGCGGGCCAACGGCAGCAGCGAGGCGTAATCGTTGCCTTTATCCGTGCCGCCGGCCAGCCAGATGAGCCGTTGACCGGCCGCCAGGTCCAGCGGAATGCCGTCGAGGGCGAACCAGGCCGCTTCCACATTGGTCGCCTTGGAGTCGTTGAGATAACGTACTCCCGCTACCTGGCCCACGGGCTGGAGGCGGTGATCAGCGTTCTGAAACGTTTGCAGGGCAAGCGTCATCTGCTCATCCGTGGCGCCCGCCAGCGCGGCCAGGGCCACCGCCGCCAGCATATTCTGGTGGTTGTGCTGCCCTACAAGCGGCGCGCCGGCATAAGAAACCTGCCGGGCGGGTTGGTCGGGGCCGGGCAGCGTAAAATGCAGCAGGTGCGCTTCCGGGTCCAGCCACGCGCACGGGTGGTGCGACAGCGACGGGCGGCGCAGGCTGAAAGGGACTTTCTGCCCCTGAAAAAAAGCTTCGGGGAAATGGTCGCGGATGCCCCGGTCATCCAGGTTAAATACCAGTGTATTGTCCGACAACATCCCGTGCGTCAGGCGCAGCTTGGCTTCGGCGTACTGGTTGAATTCGTAGTTGTAACGGTCCAGATGGTCCGGTGTGATATTGAGGATAGCCCCCAGCGCTGGCCGAAGCGGCGCGGCGGAATCCTCCAGTTGAAAGCTCGACAACTCCACCACGTACCAGTCCACGGGGTCGGTGGCTTCGTGCAGCACCTGGCGGGCGAGGCTCTGCCCCACGTTACCGGCCAACCGGGCGCGCATTCCGGCGCCCACCGTCAGCAGGTGGTGAGTAAGGAGCGTGGTCGTGGTTTTGCCGTTCGTGCCGGTGATGCCGATCAGCCGTGCCGCCGTGTAGCGGGCGCCGAATTCGATCTCCGAAAGAATCGGGATGCCTTTGGCGCGGGCCGCTACCAGCAGCGGAGCCGTGGGCGGAATGCCCGGCGACTTCACGATTTCCGTGGCCTCGGCCAGAATCCAGGTCGCCGAATGCCCCCCTTCCTCCAACGAAATCGCGGCACGTTGCAACTCGGCTTTTAAAGCCGGCTGCAACGTGCCGCGATCCGAAACCAAAACCCGATAGCCCCGCGCCTGCGCCAGTAGCGCCGCTCCTACCCCACTTTCACCGCCTCCCAGCACGACCAATAACGGCAGTACGTCGGGCGAAACCGAAACCAGTGGCTGAACAGAAGACTGGGCGGGCGCGGACATAAGGGGGAAGTTATTTCTTGGCTTTGCCTTTGCCGGCCGAAGCCGAATCGTCGTTACCGTTGGCCATTACATAGGGGCGAACAGCGTTCAACAGTTCGGCAATTTGCGGATGGGCCAGCGTATAGAGGCGCGAGGTGCCGACAGGACGCGACGTCAGCACGCCCCGATCACGCAGGGTGATGAGGTGCTGCGAAGCAATCGCCTGCTGCATTCCCAAGGCGCGGTAAATATCCGTCACGCGCACTTCCTCCCCGCGCTCAGCGAGGAAATCAATGATGCGGAAACGCTCGGGATGCCCCAGCAGAAAGAGCCACTTGATGCGGCGAGCATCGAAGCCGGAAGAATCAGTTGCAGGGGTTGTTGAAGAAGAGGCCATTCTTGAAGAAAAAAAATAGTTTAAAAAAAACGCACACCGTTGCGGTACGTCGCCGTTTAACGGCGCACAAAGGTTGCAGGTTTCAAGCAATAGGGGCTAGCGTAATTTTAAAGTAACCAGGGCAGCAATGGCTAACATGATTCCTACAATCCAGAACCTGGAAACGATTTTTGACTCATTATAGCCAAGCTTTTGATAATGGTGGTGCAAAGGGCTCATTTTGAGTATTCTGCGGCCCTCACCATACTTACGCCGCGTGTATTTGAAATACGAAACCTGCACGATAACCGATAGATTTTCGACCAAAAAAATGCCGCACAGGACCGGAATTAAAAGTTCTTTCCGGAGCGCAAAAGCTAGCACGGCGATGATTCCACCCAGAAAAAGCGACCCGGTATCGCCCATAAACACCTGCGCGGGATACGAATTGTACCACAAAAACCCCACGCAGGCACCCACGAAAGCCGTGCAAAAGATCACCACTTCGCCGGATTCGGGGATGAACATCACGTCCAGATAGTCGGCCAGCACGGCGTTCCCGCTGACGAAAGCCAGAATCGCCAGCACTCCGCCGATGATGGCCGACGTGCCAGCGGCCAGCCCGTCGAGGCCATCTGTAATATTGGCGCCATTGCTGACGGCCGTAATCACCAGGATTACGAACGGAATGAAGAGGTAGCACGAATAGTTGGCCAGCGAACCGCCACCCAACTGGCCGAAGACGTTGCAGTAGTCCCAGAAGTGGTTCTTGGCGAACGGCACGGTCGTCACCATATCGTGGACGTCGTGAAAAGTACGCGAAGCCTGAGTGAGGGACGGAATGCCGTTGGCCAGCACGTACTGACGGACGGTCACTTCGTCAGAAAAATACAGCACGCCACCCACGATCAGCCCCAGCCCGACCTGCCCCAGCACCTTGAACTTCCCGGCCAGCCCGTCCTTATTCTTACGGAAGACCTTGATGTAATCGTCCAGAAACCCAATCAGCCCAAGCCAGACGGTGGATACCAGCAGCAGGATAATGTAAATATTCCGCAGCCGCGCAAAGAGCAGCACCGGCACCACAATGGCGAGCAGGATGATCAGTCCGCCCATCGTGGGCGTCCCCTTTTTCTCCATTTGGCCAGCCAGGCCCAAGTCGCGGATACTTTCACCCACCTGCAAGGCGCGCAGCCGGCGAATGAGCGCGCCCCCGAAAACCTGGGCGATAAGCAACGAAGTCAGCACGGCCAGCGCCGCCCGAAACGAAGTGTAGCGAAACACCCCCGTGCCGGGCAGGTGGTACGTTTGGTGCAGAAAGCGGAAGAGGTAGTAGAGCAAGATTAATTACGAATTACGAATTACGAATTACGAATTACGAATTACGAAGTGTTTTTTTTTACTGAGGACCACCCTTACGTAATTATTAATTCGTAATTCGCAATTCCCTCAAAGCAGCGGCCAGGATCTGGCGGTCATCGAATGGGTGACGGACGCCCCTGATTTCCTGATACGGCTCGTGGCCCTTGCCCGCCACCAGAATAATGTCGCCGGGTTGGGCGCGGCGGACGGCCTCGCGGATGGCAGCGGCGCGGTCTGGCTCCACGGTGGTGCGCTGGCGCAGCAGCGGCGTAAGCAGGCCGGCCTGCATCTGGCGAAGGATGTCCAGCGGGTCTTCGTCGCGCGGGTTGTCGGCGGTCAGCAGGGCTTCGTCGGAAAGCTGGGCGGCGAGGCGAGCCATTTCGGGGCGCTTGGCGGTGTCGCGGTTACCGCCGCAGCCCACTACCGTCAGCAGGCGCTGGCCGGGCCGGCGGAGCTGTTCGAGGGTGGTCAGCACATTTTTGAGGGCGTCCGGAGTGTGGGCGTAGTCCACGATGCCGGTGATGGTGCCGTCGGGCGAAAGCTGGGTTTCGAAGCGGCCGGGCGCCGTAGCCAGTCCGCTCAAAACGGTCAGCACGTTTTCGGGGTCTTCGCCGAGGGCCGTGGCGGCGCCGTAAACCGCCAATAAATTGTAGGCATTGAATTCGCCGATGAGTTGAAACCAGCCCTCGCGGTCGTCGATGGTCAGATGCAGGCCCTGCACCGTGTTGTCGAGCAGTTTGCCGCGCACCTCGCCTACGCCGCGCAACGAGTAGCGCAGGCGCCGGGCGCGGGTATTTTGCAGCATCACGGGGCCGTTCTTGTCGTCAGCATTGGTCAGGGCGAAAGCGAGTTCGGGCAGGCCGTCGAAAAACGACTTCTTGGCGTCGCGGTACGCAGCAAACGAGCCGTGGTAGTCGAGGTGGTCGTGCGTCAGGTTCGTGAACACGCCGCCCGCGAAAGCCAGCCCGGCGGTGCGCTTCTGGGCCTGCGCGTGCGAGGAAACCTCCATAAACGCGTACTGGCAGCCGCCGTCCACCATCCGGCGCAGCAGCGCGTTCAGCGCCACGGCGTCCGGCGTAGTATGGGTGGCCGTCAGCACTTCGTCGTTGATCTGGTTCTGCACCGTACTCAGCAGCCCGGCGCCGTAGCCCAGTTCGCGGAAAAGCCGGAACAGCAGCGTGGCGCAGGTGGTCTTGCCGTTGGTGCCGGTGACGCCTACCAGCGTCAGGCTCTGCGAAGGGTAGCCGTAGAAAGCCGACGCCGCCCAACCCAGGGCATCGGCGGCATCGGGCACCACGATGAAGGTGGTAGGGTGGTGGGGTGGTGGGGTGGTGAATGCTGCCGGCAGCTCCTCGCATACCACTACAGCGGCGCCCGCCGCCACCACGGCCGGAATGAAGCGGTGGCCATCGGTCTGAGTACCGCGCAGGGCAAAGAAAGCCGCTCCCGGCCCGGCCTGGCGTGAATCGAGGGTCAGCGAATCGACAGCGCCTTCGAGTGGGCCGTGGGTGGCGCGCACTTCAAGCTCGCGCAGCAGGTTGGATAACAGCAAAATACTCAGGCGTGGGAGGCGGAGGAAGAGGAGGAAGCCGCCCGTTTTGCGGCGGGTTTAGCCGCAGCTTTCCGAGCAGGTTTGGCGGGCTCTGGCGTATCGGCTGCGGACTTGGACTTCGTGGACGTTGACGTTGACTTACTGACTTTTGACGCTGGCCTGGATGCCTCCGCTGCGGACTTTTTCGATTCGGCAGGCTTCTTTTTTGCGCTTTTTTTCGCAGCCTCCGCCTTAGAAGCATCCGAACGCCCCCCCGTTACGGCGGACTTTGCAGCGGGCTTATCGGCGGACTTGTGGTCTTCTTTGGGCGCCGGTTTTTTGGCGGCCTTAGCGGCTGCCGGCGTTTTACCGACCGGCTTGCTGTCCGCCATTAGCAACCCGGCTTTCGGCCCGTGGCGATCGGCGGCTACCGGCAAGGCGCCCCCTCGCTCGCTGCGGCCACGCGCGGGCAATGGCATTTCGGTGCCGAAACCGGGCGGCAGCAGCGCACTCGCCAATAACGGCCGGGGCACGGGTGCAATATAAAGCGAGTCGAGTGGCATCGGCGCGCGCAGCGTCAGCGTCACGGCCTGGCCGCGCAGCACGGGGGCCCCGGCTTCCACCGACTGCCCCACTACCCGCCCCTGCCCTACCGCGTTCACTATCAGGCCCGCGTTGCCGAGCAGGAAAAGTGCGTCGCGGCGGGTCAAACCGGTCAGGTTAGGCATCCGGTTGGCGCGTACCGCGCGGGCCTGCCACTGCACCGCCCGACGGCGCGTAGCCGAGCTTTCGGGTCGGGCCTGCACCCAGGCATCGGGTTCGCGAAGTTGGTGGTTCGAAATCGCCAGGCGGTCGCAGACCAGCGCCAGTTCATCCTGCTGGCCGGCCTGCACCTGCGGCAGCAACTGGCGCGTGGTGTCCGGAGTATGGCCGGCGAGTTGCGCCTGCCGGGCCGGGTCGAGGGCGTAGGCTTTGTCGGCCAGTTCGCGGAAAACCGGCGCAGCCACGGCACCACCGTAAATCTTGCCCTTCGACGGCGAATCGATCAGCACGATGCACGAATACTTGGGGTCGTCGGCGGGAAAGTAGCCCACGAACGAGGCGCTGTATTGCTTCACGTAGCGCCCGCCCTTGATCTTCCAGGCCGTGCCGGTCTTGCCCGCCACCTGGTAATCCGGGCTTTTCACGGCATCGCCGGTGCCGCGCTCCACCACGCCTTCCATCATCAAACGCAGCTTTTTGACGGTTTCCGCCGAGCAGATCTGCTTGTTCAGCACCACCGGGTTGAAGTGCTGCACCACCTTGTCGGCCTGCCGGATTTCCTTAATAATATAAGGCCGCACCTTGACGCCGTTGTTCGCCACGGCATTATAGAGCGCCAGCGTGTGGATCGGCGCCAGCCGCACTTCGTAGCCGATGCTCATCGTAGTGAGCGAGGTTTTCGACCACGAACGGTTTTTCGTGCCCTTCACGAACGGCTGGGCTTCTCCGCCGAGCTGTAGGCCCACGCGGCTGTTCAGGCCGAAGGAATGAAGGTGGTCGATGTAGCGCTGCGGGTCGTCCTTGAACTGATTCCAGACCAGCTTGGCCACCCCGATATTGGACGACAGTTCGAACACCTGCTGCACCGAAATCCGGCCGTGGCCGTGGGTATCCGTTTTCACGGCGCCGCCCACGTACATCGAGCCGTTGCCGGTGTTCACGGTGTCGTGGAGGGTCATCTTGGGGTTGTCGTCGAGCAGCGCCATCATCGAAGCGAGCTTGAACGTGGAGCCGGGCTCAGTCAGGCCCTGGTCAGCGCAGGCGTAGTTGTAATCCTCGACGTACTCGTCCTCGTGCTTACGGCCCAGGTTGGCCATTGCCTTGATTTGGCCGGTCTTCACTTCCATCAGCACCACGGTACCGTAGGCGGCGCCGTTATCGATCAGGGCCTTGCGTAGGGCGTTTTCGGCCACGTCCTGAAGGTTAATATCGAGGGTGGTCTTAATGTCGTAGCCAGCCACGGGCTTGACTTCAGTGCCGTCGAAGATCGGGCGCCAGCCGCCGGCGATGCGCTCGAACAGGGCTTCTCCATCGCGCCCAGCCAAGTGCGAGTTGAACGTGTATTCGATGCCCGCCCCGCTGTTGCCCTCACTCACATAGCCAATCGTGCGCCCGGCCAAGGAACCGAACGGCAGAAAACGGCGGTCCACTTTCTCGAAGATCACGCCGCCCCGGTGCTGCCCGGCGCGGAAGATCGGCCAGCGGGCAATCATCTTTTTTTGCTGATAATCAATCTGCTGCGCGTTCAACCGCAGGTATTTCACCTTGCCCTGGCCGTGGCGGGCGTTCACCAGCTTGCGCCGGTACGCCTCCTGGGGCTTGTCGCCAAAGAAATGCGCCAGGTGCCAGGCCAGCGAATCGACATTCTTGTCGAACACCTCTTCATCGACGATGCTCGGATCCCAGGCCACCCGGAAAAACGGCAGCGAAGTAGCCAGAATGCTCTCGTTGTCGGAATAAATATTCCCCCGCGTAGCTGGCACCGGCTGGTACGAAATGGTCCGGGCGCGGACCTTCTGCTTCCACTGCTCGCCCTGCGCAAACTGAATCCGGGTCACTTTCCAGACAATGGCGCCGCTGAACGCCGCCACGAAGAAGAAGGCCAGCCGGACCCGCGTAACGATGGACTGCTTGACACCGGTGGTTTTCATTGGGGCTTGGTGGTGTGGGTAGTGAGGGTAGTGAGGTGGTGTGGGGGTGGTAGCGAAGGTGGTACTCAGTAGGACTAACCAAAAACCAAAAACCAAAAACCAAAAACCAAAAACCAAAAACCAAAAACTAAAATCCCGACACCTCCTCCTGCGCTTCCGGCACGATGACCGAATCGGCCTCTGCCCCGCGCAACACGATCCGATAGGGCGGCGACTTGCTTTCCACCATCCCCAACGACGCAACCCGACGGGCAACCTCGCTCTGGATGGTCGTCTTCATATAATCCGACTTCAGCGTCGTGAAATCAGCCCGGTAGTCTTCCGTTTCGCGCTTCACGCGGTCCATTGCCCGGATCGTGCGGTCGGCGAAGTGCGAGTTCGCGATGTAAAGCAGCACCAGGCCCATTCCCCACAGCACGGGCGGCAGGAAACGCACCGGCACCCCGTCGCGGAAGAAGCCTTCCAGCCGGAGCATCCGGTCGATCAGCCCAAAGATGCCAGGGCCTTTCTTGCGCGGCTTCACCGGCTTCACGGGCCGTTGATACGTACTGGGGCGCGCCGTTTCGGGCGCTGGAGCCACCGGCCGCGGCGCACGAGGCGCATTCCGGGCGGGCGGCGCGGGCGAAGGTCGGCGCAGCGTATTCATCGGGGGAAAGCGAGATTCTGAATAATGGGAGCTACCGGCAACCGTTCCCCCACCCGCAGCCGCGCCGAGCGGGCGCGCGGGTTCAGGGCCACTTCGGCGGTATCGGCTTCGCCGGGCTTCCGCAGTAAAGGCTTGAAAAGCAGCCCCTGCGGATGGCCGAACACATCTTTCGGCGCCTCGCCCCAAGGCCGACCCTGCGCCAGCACGTTCTTCACCAGCCGGTCTTCAAGCGAGTGATAAGCCAGCACCACCAGTCGGCCGCCGGGCGCCAACACGTCGGCGGCCTGCAGCAACAAGTCCTGAAGGGCGCCCATTTCGTCGTTGATAGCAATCCGCAGCGCCTGAAAAACCTGCGCAAAATACTTGTTTTCCTTGCCGCGCGGCATCACGCAGCCGGCCGTAGCTTTCTTGAATGCCGCCACCGTTTCGAGCGGCTGCCGGGCTTCGCGGGCCGCCACCACGGCGCGGGCCAGGGTGCGGGCGTTCGTCACTTCGCCATACATCCCAAAAATGCGGTGCAGCTCGGCTTCATCGGCATCCCGGACCAGTTCGGCGGCAGTGGGACCGTGCTGGCTCATCCGCATATCGAGGGGGCCGTCGAAACGAGTGCTGAAACCGCGCGCGGCGGTATCGAATTGGTGCGACGACACGCCCAAATCGGCCAGAACGCCCTGCACCGGCCCCACCCCGTGCGCTTGTAACTGCGCCGCCAGGTCGCGGAAATTGGCCTGGATGAACAGAAAACGGTCGGGGCCAGCATTCGTTTCGGCGCGCAGCCGGTCGGCCTGGCGAGCAGCGTCGGGGTCCTGGTCGAAGGCCACGAGCCGGGCACCTTCGGGCAGCGCGGCCAGCAGCGCGCGCGAATGGCCGCCGCCGCCGAAGGTTACGTCCACATAAGTGCCGCCGGGCGCCAACGCCAGGGCTTCCACGCACGCGGCGAGCAGCACCGGGCGGTGATAGGCGTAATCAGGAGCGGCGGAAAGCGACACAAATACGTGGAACAGCCCCAGGCGCGACGGCGTGCCTGACGGAAAAACAAAGGTAGGACCGCCCCGGACGGTATCCAACCGCCGCCCGCCGGGCGTGGAACGTGGCGGCGGTCCGGTGCGCTGATTCGATGCGCTGGTCTGCCGGGGCGGGGCACGCAAGGGTACCCCGATGCCCGTGCCGTACGCCGCCACCGGGGCGTGACACGGGCGGATTCCGACTTCGGGGCAATCTTTGAGGCCGCTCCGTCGCCGATTTGCGTCCACGACTTACGAATCCCGTACAAGGCCGGGCGAGGCTGCTCCTGAAAACAGCACGCCCCGCCTTACCGGATGCTTGATCAACCTTTGCGGCGCTTTTTTCCTGCGAAAAACGGTTCGGCTTCCGCCGGACGAAATGAATTGGAACGCTTGACGATCCAGCCGCTGGTGGCATCTTTGGGTGCGCCAACGAACTGATCATCAGCAGGTCAATTTAATTGTTCAGAACCCAATGAACGTCTTTATCAACGACATTCCGCTCCTCATCAAGTCCGCCGACACGAAAGTGCGGCGGCGCCACGTGGACCTGCTGCTGGAGCCAGGCGCGACGTTCACGTCCAAAGACCTGGTGGGCCACGTAGTGATCCGCGACGCCGACGAGCTGCTGGTCGACCGGCTGGTGCGGCTGATGGAAGTCAAGAAGCTCAAAAAACTCGCTTCCCTGACCCTGCTGGCCGTTCACAAGAAGCGGCTGATTCAGCATCTGAAAGACCAGTTCAAGATTGTCAAAGCTGGCGGCGGGCTCGTGGTCAAGGAAGGCCGTATCCTGCTCATTCACCGCCTCGGCGTCTGGGATCTGCCCAAGGGCAAACTCAAAAAAGATGAGGACGTGGCCCAGGGTGCCCTGCGCGAGGTCGAGGAGGAATGCAACGTGAAAGTGGCCATTCTCACTGAGTTGCCTGCCACCTGGCATTCTTACGCCCTGAAAGGCACCAAGATTCTCAAGAAAACGAGTTGGTACCTGATGACCTGCCACGATGACTCGTTGATGCGCCCCCAGGTAGAGGAAAATATTGAGGAAGTGCGGTTCTGCACCCCCGACGAAGTGATCGCGCTGATGCCGGATTCCTACGCCTCGGTAGCGTTCGTGGTGCGGCATTACCTCGACCTGGTAGGCCACCCGGCGGAATAAGCCGCCGCCGAACCCGTTTCGGCGGTATTTTCGGCCCCGATGCCGACCCTTTTTTCCCTTGCCGACCCCGCCGCCGCCCGCCCGCTGGCCGGCCTGTTGCTCGATTGCGCTGCCGTGCGTCTGGCCCCGCCGGGGCAGCCATTCACCTGGAGTTCGGGCTGGAAATCGCCGATTTACTGCGATAACCGCCTAACGCTCTCCTACCCTGCCATTCGCACGGCCCTTGCTGAGGCGCTGACGGCCGCCACCCGACAGTTTTTTCCGCAGGCCGACGTCATCGGCGGCGTCGCGACGGCGGGCATTCCGCAGGGCGCGCTGCTCGCCGACCGTTTGGGGCTGCCGTACTGCTACGTCCGGCCCCAGCCGAAAAGCCACGGAATGGGCAACCAGATCGAAGGCCACGTGGCGCCCGGCCAGCGCGTAGTGCTGGTGGAAGACTTGATTTCAACGGGCGGCTCTTCGCTCAAAGCCGCCGAAGCCCTGCGCGCGGCCGGCGCCGAGGTAATCGGGATGCTCGCCGTGTTCACTTACGGTTTTGGGCAGGCCGAACAGGCGTTCGCAACGGCAGGCGTACCGCTCGTCTGCCTAAGCGATTACGACGCCCTGCTGGCCGAAGCCGCCGCGCGCGGGACCCTCACCGAAGCCGACCGCGCCCACCTGGCGGCGTGGCGGCAAGCCCCCGCCACGTGGGGCCAATCGGTAGTAACCAATGAAGTAAGCGCCTCGTGAAGCTCGTCGTGCAGCGCGTCAGCGAAGCCGCCGTGCGCATCGGCGGGGTAGTGCGCGGCCAGATCGGGCCGGGGCTGCTGGTGTTGGTCGGCATCGCCCCGACGGACATTGCCGCCGACGTACCGCGCGTCGCCCGCAAGCTGGCGGACCTGCGGATTCTGGCCGACGAAGCGGGCAAGATGAACCGTTCGGTGCGCGAAACCGGTGGCAACATCCTGTTGATCTCGCAGTTCACCCTGCTGGCCGACACCCGCAAAGGCAACCGGCCTTCCTACATCGGTGCCGCGCCGCCCGCCGTAGCAATCCCGCTGTACGAGGCCCTGATCCGGGCGCTGGAAACCGAGTTGGGCCACCCCATTCAAACCGGCGAATTCGGCGCCGATATGCAAGTCAGCCTGATCAATGACGGCCCGGTGACGATCATTATTGAGTGACTGAGTGGCTGAGTGACTTTTTGGACTGATTGACTGAGTGGCTGAGTGACTTTTTGTACTGAGTGGCTGATTGTCAGACTGAAATCAAGCCACTGATTGACTTAATTTTATGACGATCGAACAGGCTCAAGCCACCGTCGATGAATGGATTCAGACGACCGGCGTCCGTTATTTCAACGAACTGACCAATCTGGCGATGCTGACCGAGGAAGTCGGCGAAGTGGCGCGCATCATCGCCCGGCGCTACGGCGAGCAGTCGGAAAAGGAATCCGATAAAAGCAAGGTGCTGGCCGACGAGCTGGCCGACGTGCTATTCGTCCTCATCTGTCTCGCCAACCAAACCGGCGTGGATTTGACCGATGCCCTTCAGCGCAATCTGGCCAAAAAAACGGCTCGCGACGGCCAGCGTCACCACCAAAACCCCAAGCTGCTAGGTGGCGACGCAGCACCAGATTCGGCGGCACAGTAGACAGCCAGGTAATGCAAGAACAGGCCCCGCCGGACACGAAGTCCGACGAGGCCTGCTGCTTTTCAACGGTCACTGACACCGCCTCAGCGGGTCAGTCAACTCAGTGGTTTACTGATGTTCGACAAGTTGCACCGGTGGACCTTCGTTGCCGTCCATCATCCGCACCAGGATGCGGTAAATGAGCAGCAACGCAAATGCCGCCGCGCCGCACAGCACCACGAAGACCATAAAGAATTCGTAGAGGCCCGTGATCTCGAAGCCCGCAAAGTGCGGCGCCGGCTTACCCGGCTCGGGGTAGAGCGCGCCCAACGTGCCGGAGAACTTATTACCCGCTGCCGTGGCCAGAAACCAGACGGCCATCATCAGCGAGGCAAAACGCGCTGGCGAAAGCTTGTTGACGAGCGCCAGCCCGATAGGCGACAAACACAGCTCGCCAAAGGTGTGAATCACGTAGAGGGCAATGAGCCAGAACATGGAGACTTTGGCGGATGCGGATGCGTCTTTCACCCCAAAGGCGATCACGAGGTAGCCCAGCGCCAGAAATGCGAGCCCGTAGGCCATTTTCAGCGGCGACGACGGTTCGAGCCCACGCCGGTTGAGAAAGCCCCAGAGAACGGCAAAAATCGGTGCGAAGCCGATGACGGCCAATGCGTTGATGCTCTGGAAAAACGAAGCCGGCACAAGGTACGAGCCTAACTGACGGTCGGTCTGCTGGTCGGCGAAGGTGGTGAGCGAGTTACCGGCCTGCTCAAACGCGCCCCAGAAGAAGATCACGAAGAAACTGAGAATCAGCACGACGTAAATTTTCTCTTTCTCGCGGGCGGTCAAACTCGGATCAGAAATAACAATGAGCGGCACGACAATCATCGCCGTGAAGATGATGGCGCCGATAAGGTCCACCTGCACTCCCCAGTACCAGGCCGCAAACACCCCCACGAACAACGCGCCGAGCTGTAACATCTTGCCGGTAGTCATCGTAGCGGCGGGCGCCTCGCCCACGGCGAGTACTTTCCGTTCGGGCCGGGCGCCGAGCGCCGAGCCGTCGGGCTTGACGACGTACTTGTTCTTAAGTAATTCAAACGTAACTACGCCGATAATCATACCGATGGCAGCTGCCAGGAAACCCCACCGAAAATCGGCCGGGTTGCCCGTATCGCCCAAACCACCGCACACAAACGGTGAAAAGAACGCGCCCAAGTTGATGCCCATGTAGAAGATGGTGTACGCGGCGTCAATCCGCGAATCGGCGGGCGGGTAGAGCGTCCCCACCATCGAGGAAATATTCGGCTTAAAGAAGCCGTTACCGAAGATCATCAGTGCCAACCCGACGTAGAACATCAGGTGCGATACACTGGGGTTGCTCAATGATGAGGCCGACATAAAGAGCGCAAACTGTCCGAGCGCCATCAGTAACCCGCCGACCATAATTGAGCGTCGGTTGCCCCAATAACGGTCAGCAATGTAGCCACCGAGCAGGGGCGTGAGATATACCAGCCCAGTGTAGGAACCGTAGATCTCGGACGAGAACTTCTCGTCAAAGAGCAGCGCCTTCGCCATATAAAGCTTCAGGATGGCGCGCATCCCGTAGTAGGCGAAGCGCTCCCACATCTCGGTGGTGAACAGCACGAAGAGGCCGCGCGGGTGGCCCGTGGACGGGGGAAGCGGTGCCATCGTGGCGCCGGAAGACTGCTGCATAAGCAGAGGAATAAGGGGTAAGGGAAACGGCTGAACCGGCCGGCGGCAGCACAAAGAACGGGGCCGTTCGGCCGCGGCTGCACAAAACGAAGGGGACTCCTCGGCCCCGGCAACACAAATTAAGTTCAGCCGTTGCTAACAAAAGCAGGCTTCCCCGAAAAGTGCCAACCGGAATCGATTGCGAAAGTGTGATTCTATTTTGCGTTCCATTGCCAAAAAACCGGGTTTTAGCCCCAGATTTTGGCATTTTTTGCAATTCGCTCAGAAAAAGCGTCCTTTTTCTTGGGCAAATGCGGTTTTTTTTTACCTTTGTAGAGCCAATGCGCTAAAAAAGCGTGTCTTGTTGGCATCCCTTTTCACACCAATCGCCCAACCCGTTCACTTACCCCCATTCCCTTTATGACCGCATACGCACCGTCAGTTGCTGAACGCCTGTCGCAGGCCGGTTTTCCAAACGCTGCGGGCCGTACCGCGCCTGTTTACCTCGATCTTTCGCCCGAAGAGCTGGTGCAGCACGCCCTGCAAAACGGGGAAGGCGTTTTGACTGATACGGGCGCGCTGATGTGCGATACGGGGCAGTTCACGGGCCGCTCGCCGAAAGACCGCTTTCTGGTGAAGGATGCGATGACAGCGGACGCCGTGAACTGGGGGGATGTGAACATCGCCTTCGACGCCGATAAATTCGACGCCCTCCACCAGAAAATGGTGGCTTACCTGGCCGACAAGCCGCTCTACATCCGCGATGCCGCCGCCGGCGACCACCCGGATTACCGCCTCGACCTGCGCGTGATCAACACCCAGGCCTGGCAGAACCTGTTCTGCCACCACCTCTTCCTGCGCCCGGAAAATGGCGTGACGAACCTGCTGGAAGGCGAAACGCCGTTCACGATCATCTGCGCGCCGGCTTTCGAGGCCGACCCCGCCGTGGATGGCACCCGCCAGAAAAACTTCGCCATCATCAACTTCACGAAGCGGATGATCCTGATCGGCGGCACGGGCTACGCCGGCGAAATGAAGAAAGGGATTTTCGGGGTGCTGAACTTCCTGCTGCCCCACCAGCACGGGGTGCTGTCGATGCACTGCTCGGCCAATATCGGCCAGATGGGCGATACCGCCCTGTTCTTCGGCCTGTCGGGTACCGGTAAGACGACGCTTTCTGCCGACCCGAACCGCGGCCTGATCGGTGACGACGAGCACGGCTGGGCGCCGGACTCCGTATTCAACTTCGAAGGCGGCTGCTACGCCAAAGCCATCGACCTGACCAAAGAAAAAGAGCCGCAGATCTGGGACGCCATCCGCGCCACCAGCATCGTGGAAAACACGCGCTTCGTACCTGGCACCACCACGGTGGATTACGCGAACAAATCCGTTACGGAAAATACCCGCGCCGCTTATCCCATCACGTTCATCGACAACGCCGTGACGCCTTCGCGTGGGCCAGTGCCGAAGAATATCTTCTTCCTGACCGCTGATGCTTACGGCGTACTGCCGCCCATCAGTAAGCTGACGAAGAGCCAGGCGATGTACCACTTTATGTCTGGCTACACCGCCAAGGTGGCCGGCACCGAAGTGGGCGTCACGGAGCCGCAGACCACGTTCTCGGCCTGCTTTGGAGCCGTATTCCTGCCGCTACACCCCACCAAGTACGCCGAAATGCTGGGCCGCAAGATGGACCAGAACCCGGACGTAAACGTGTGGCTGATCAACACCGGTTGGACGGGCGGCGCCTACGGCACTGGCTCGCGTATGAAACTCCACTACACCCGGGCGATGCTGACGGCCGCGCTTACCGGCGGCCTGGAAGGCGTCAAGTACCGCCAACACCCGGTGTTTGGCGTCCTGGTGCCCGCTGCCTGCCCCGGCGTACCGGCCGAAATTCTGGACCCGCGTAATACCTGGGCCGATAAGGATGCTTACGACCGCACCGCCAGCAATCTGGCTGAAAAATTCGTGGCCAATTTCCGCAAGTATGCCGATTTTGCGAACGAGGAAATCCTGGCCGGTGCCCCGCGCGTAGCGTTGGTCGAAGCCGTGGCTTAAGCACCCGCCCGACATCCGGCAGGCGGGATTGAGACCCCCGATCTGTCGATTTACCACTCTCGTCTCACACCAATCCAACCCCTGAAAAGGCCCGCTCTCAGCCAGAGAGCGGGCCTTTTCCCGTTGATAGCAAATGGTCCGTGGCGAGTGGTAGCGCGGGGAGAATGTTCGTGCTCGTCGTTTAGCCGATGCCCCAACGGCGCAGTTCCCGCACACCACTAAAGAACAGTCGCCCTGGGGCGCGTGGGCAACCTTTTACTCTCCTTCCTGACGCATCACGGCCGGGTGCGGCGCATTCCGTTCGGCATCGGCCAGAATCCGGCGGGCTTCATCCACCAGCGCATTGCCGGGGTTGAGGCGGCGGATGGCGAGCAGCAGAATGAGCACGCTCAATGAAACTACTGGCAGCACCAGGCCTAGGCCAAACCACGTCCAGAACGACCGTCCGTAGGAATACGCGGCGTAGCCCGTCAGTAGGGGGACCATAAAGACCACCACCAGGCCTGCGGCAAACAAGTCGATCATCATTGGCGTGGGGCCGCAGGGGCAGTTAGAGCGTGAAGACCGCCCCGGATAGCGGACAGTCGGCAGCCAAACAAAGATAAGCGGCCGGAAGTTGGCTCCCGCTACCAAACGAACGGAGCGAAGCCGGTGTCCCGACTTCGCCCCGCCTGCATTACTTGGGTAGTTCAACCCAGCCGATCCTTACTTCAGCGACAACGTGTCCGTCACGACCAACAGGCTGAAAATCACCCCTGGAATAACGAACAGCAGATACAGCAGCAGCGTCACCCAGAAATTGGTGGTAATCCGCTGGCCCTCGTGCAGGTAAACGGCCAGAAGCCCCAGTGGGGGAAACAGACACAGGATGACCTCCAGAATGTTAACACCTTTCGCTGCGGCTTGCGGCTGTTGTTCGGCGCGCTGCACGTGGCGCAGCACCCGTTCGTAGCGGCGTTCCTGCGCGCGGGTCAAGTGGTGTTCGGCGCGGGCCGATTGTAGTTGCGCCGAGAAAGCCGGGGCCGCAACCGGCGCCGCCACGCGCGCGGCGGCCGGAGCGGCCGGCGCCGTGCTGACGGTCAACGCCAGGTCGGGAGCAGCGGCGGCGGGCGGCTCGACGGCCGCGACGGGAGCCGCCGCTGTAACCGGAGCGACCGCGTGGCGCGGGATGGGGGCGTAATGCGGCTGCGGCTGATAGCCGAACAGGTAAGGCTTGGCCGTGTTACAGGAAGCCAGGGCGGCGGAAACCGCTACCAGCAGACTCAGGGTACAGGTACGCAGATATTGCATCGAAAAAAGCTTTGAAATGTGGAAAGACAACGGTTTTGCTTCGTGCAGCCCAACCGCCCGGGCCTGCTACGGCGTGGCCCGCTCTAAGTTTGCAGTACGGGCCGTTTCAACTCACCGGCTCAAAAGTAAAACGTTGCTCACGCGCTGGCTGATTTCTGTTTTCCCTCCGGCCACTAGCCTCCTCGCCCTGGCGTTGGCCGGTATTTCCGCGTGCCGACCGGCACCGACGGAGCGGCTCAAAACCATTGGTAACTACGAAGTCGTGCAGGGCGATACGCTCTGGCAACCCATTGGCCCATTTCACCTGACCGACCAGAACGGGCAACCTTTCACGCCCCGCCAAACGGCCAAAAAAATTGTGGTTGCTGATTTTTTCTTTGCCACCTGTCCGACGATTTGCCCCACCGTCAAAAAAGAAGAAATTCGCCTCTGGCAAGCCTATAAGAACGACCCGCGCGTGGTGTTCGTCTCGCACACCATCGACCCCCGCCACGATTCAGTAGCTGTGCTGGCTGACTACGCCCAACGCCTGGGCGTAGCAAACTCGAACTGGCATTTCGTAACCGGCCCGCAGGATTCGATTTTTGCCCTGGCCGAGCGCTATCTGGTGGCCGCGCGGCCCGACGACACCTCCGGCTCCGGCGGTTATACCCACTCCGGCGCGTTGGCTCTACTCGATACGCGCGGCCGCAAACGGGCCTCGGCTGCTTCGCTGACGCCCGAACTGCTGACGGCGCGCGATGCCGCTGAGGCCCAAGGCCTGCAACTACCGCCGCCCGTGCCGTTCTATGACGGCACCAAACCGGCCGACGTGGACCGCCTGATCCGGGACGTCGCCCGCCTCCTGGCCGAAGATTTCCCGACCACGGTAACGGCAACGGCAACGGCTAAATGAGCTGGATTCGAAGCCGGTGGCTATTTTTTACGGGCATCGGCGCCGCCCTGAGCGGCTGTTTTACCAGTCAGGAACGCGGCGGGCAGGCGCTCTACGAGCAGCACTGCGCCAACTGCCACGGCCGCGACGGCGAAGGCCTGGGCACCCTGATGCCGCCCTTGGCGGGCGCCGACTACCTGCTTACCCATCGGGCGGCCCTTCCGTGCCTGGTACGGCGCGGGCAGCGCGGGCCGATCACGGTCAATGGCCAGCCCTACGATGGCGTGATGCCCGCTTTCAGCCGCCAACAACTGACCGATGCCGACGTGGCCAATATCCTCAATTACGTGCAGCGTGCTTGGGGTAATGCCGCCCCGGAAGCGGTGACTGTAACGGACGTGACGGCCTGCGGCGAATAGCGCGCACGAAAAAAGGCAAGCCGGAAGGCTTGCCTTTTGTTGACAAACACGAGGGAGTGCTGCTTTGCTAGCGCGTCAGCAGGTTGTTATCGTTGTAGGCTTTCGCCATTTTGCTGTTTTGCTGGGCGCGGGCCGCTCGGGTCTGGCTGGCGTTATCATTAGCCGATTTATTGCGGGCCTGGCTGGAGAAGTCTTTCACCGCCCGAACGCCCGTAGCAGTGCGCTCGATCATCGGGGTGTAATTCGGCTCACCTTTTTTACCGTTGCGGGAAAGCGCATTAGGCGAAGAAAGCGAAGGCTTATAGGCGGGCGCCATTCCTTCGCCGTAGCCCCGGTCGGCCCCTAAGTCGGTTTCGTGCAGCGTACTGCACGAAAAAATGCCCGTCCCTATGACGAGGGAAAGCGCCAACCGCTTGATTACCAAGCCGAAAGCGGGACTGAAAACGCGAGAAGAGGCAAGGTTTGCCATTGGAAAAATGATGAGGAACACCACCTGACGAAAGCAAACATCACTGCCAGTTGGAAGTGCTTACTATGCTTCAGTTACCGTAAAGGTACAGTAGGCCGGACAAGTTTCACAAGTTGAACCCATTTTATTTTGTAGCCCGTATGGCAGCACTCTGGCTGACGGCATCGGCTCGCGTAAGCTAGCCAAAAGCGGCATCAGGCATCGGAAACGCCGCTTTTGGGGTACATTCGTGCAGCAAATGCCCCGGCAAGGAGCCGGATTCCCCTTTTTTACGCTTTATTTATTTTCGCTCGTGTCGTTCCCCAATGCTGCCGCGCCCGCTTCCTTACGCACTGACTGGACCCTGGCCGAAGTGACGGCTCTCTACCACCAGCCGGTACTGGAACTGGTGACGCGCGCCGCCCTAGTGCACCAGCAGCATCAGGCCACGGGCGAAGTGCAGGTCTGCACCTTACTGAGTGTCAAAACCGGCGGCTGCCCCGAAGACTGTGCCTACTGCCCCCAGGCCGCGCGCTACCACACCAACGTGCAGGCCCATAAACTGCTGCCGGATACGGAGGTGATCGAAGCCGCCCGCGCCGCCCGCGCCGCCGGCTCGACGCGCTTCTGTATGGGCGCGGCCTGGCGCGAAGTGCGCGACAACCGCGACTTCGACCGCGTGCTGGGGATGGTGCAGCAGGTCAATGACTTGGGCCTCGAAGTCTGCGCGACGCTGGGAATGCTGACGCCAGAGCAGGCCGAAAAACTGAAAAACGCCGGCCTCTACGCCTACAACCACAATCTCGACACGAGCGCCGAACACTACGAGCAGATCATCACCACCCGCACGTATGACGACCGCCTGGGCACCCTCGAACACGTCCGGCGGGCGGGCCTGAGCGTGTGCAGCGGCGGCATCATCGGGCTGGGCGAAACCGACGCCGACCGCGTGGCGATGCTCCACACGCTGGCCACGCTGCCAGCCCACCCGGAGAGCGTCCCCGTGAATGCGCTGGTGCCGGTGGAAGGCACTCCGCTGGCCGAGCAGCCCCGCGTCAGCGTCTGGGAAATGCTGCGGATGATTGCCACGGCCCGCATTCTGATGCCCAACACGATGGTGCGCCTTTCGGCGGGGCGGCAGGAAATGCCCGTCAGCGAGCAGGCGCTGTGCTTTCTGGCCGGTGCCAACTCGATCTTCAGCGGCGATAAGCTGCTGACGACCGGCAACCCCTCGTTTGCCGATGACCAGACGATGTTCCAGCTCCTGGGGCTGAAGCCGCGCCAGTCGTTCAAGCACGGCGACCAGCCCAATGTGCCCGCGCCCATCGTCCTGACGCCGGACCTGCAACGCCTGCCCGTGCTGGCGTAACGCCGTCCGGCCCGGCCATCCTCTCCTCCCCGATGGGCTTCCCTCCTGCCCTGGCGGCCAGGCTTCAGGCCCGCGAAGCTGCCGGAACCCAGCGCCGCCTTACCCGGCCCGATTCGGCGCTGGTCGATTTCGCTTCCAACGACTACCTCGGCGTGGTCCGCGACGGCCACCTGACGGCGCTGCTACGCGACCACCTGGCGCAAACGACCACCTGGCTGGCCGGCGCCACCGGCTCGCGCCTGCTGACGGGCAATTCTGCCGAAGCCGAGCGCCTCGAAGGACGCCTGGCGGCTTACCATCGGGCCGAAAGTGCACTGCTATTCGGCAGTGGCTACGCCGCCAACGCAGGCTTTTTCGGGGCAGTGCCGCAGCGCGCCGACACGGTGCTGTACGACGAGCGCGTTCACGCTTCCGTCCGCGACGGCCTGCGCCTGGGGTTAGCGCGGGCGCTCTCGTTCCGCCACAACGACCTCGCTGACCTGGCCCGCAAGCTGCGCCACGTCCGGCCCGGCGGCGTGGGGTACGTGGCCGTCGAAAGTCTCTATTCAATGGACGGCGACCTGGCGCCGCTGCCGGAACTGGCTGCTTTCTGCGGCGCGCACGGCCTGTATCTGGTGGTGGACGAAGCCCATACCACCGGCACCCACGGCCCCGGCGGCGCGGGCCGGGTGGTGGAACTGGGACTCGAAGACGCCGTTTTTGCCCGCCTGCTGACCTTCGGCAAGGCGCTGGGGGCGGGCGGAGCGGCCTGGGTGGGGCCAGGCGCGCTGCGCGACTTCCTCGTCAATTTCGCCCGCTCCCTGATTTATTCCACGGCGCTGCTGCCGCTGCACGTGGCCACGCTACACCTGGCCTACGACCTGCTACCCACCCTCGACGGTGCCCGGAGCCGGCTTTTCGCCGTTTCCGCCGCGCTGGGGCAGGCCCTGGCGGCGGTGCCGGGCCTGCGGGCATCAGCGGCGAGCGGCGGCGGCAGTCAGATCGTCCACGCTGCCGTTCCCGTGGACCAGCAGCAGGTTCGGACGCTGGCCGAGGCCGTGCGGGCGGGCGGCTTCGATGCGCGGCCTATTTTTCCGCCCACCGTAGCGCCCGGCAGCGGGCGGCTGCGGCTGATCGCCCACGCCTTCAACACCGAAACCGACGCGGCGGCACTGGCTAGGGTGCTGACCAAAGCGTTGGCCCCGCGCTGAGCTGGCGTATTTCCCCTGGCCCCCTCTTCGCACCCGTCCTCGCCCCAAAGCGGAAGAGGCAATCTGACGCAGTGCGGGTTGGCTTCGCTACTTTACCCCATCTCCGGCGCCCGCCCCTACCGTCGATACGTCCTCACGCCCCACCGGTTCCTGGTGGGCGGGGTAGTGTCATAGCTCATACAAATGGCCGCTTCTTTGCGGTGGTCGTTTGTGCGGGCGCCCTGCTACAACTGCGCGCAGATGCAGTAGCGAAAAGGTGAGACCGGAGCGCCCGGCCCCTATCCCACCCGATTGAGCCGGGCCAGCAGGGCGTCGCGGTAGGTGCCTCCCACCGGCACCTCCTGCCCGCCCACCCACACGCTGCCGGCCTTGAGGTCGATGTTTTCGATAGCCGCCAACTGTACCAGCGCGTTGCGCCGTACCCGCAGAAAACGCCCGGCGGGCAGCTTGCTTTCCAGCTCGCGCAGGCTCACGCGCACGGTGTACTTACGCGTCAGGGCGTGCAGGTGAACATGAGAATCGTCGGCTTCGAGCCAAAGCACCTCGTCGTAGCGCACCTTGAGCAGACGGTTGTTTTCGCGCACGTAGAGGGCACCGGGCACCAGGGCGCCACCGTCGGAGAGGTCGGCCAGGGCGCCGCCCTGCTGGCGGGCGTGATGGGCCACGGCCAGTTCAAGGGCACGTGTGAGGGTCGCCTGGGCGTAGGGTTTCTCCAGAAACGCGAACGGCCCGGCGGCCAGCGCCCGCTCGTAAGTGGAGCGGTCGTGGTCGGAGGTCATAAAAATCAGCGGCACCGGCCGGAGTTGGAGCAGGCGTAGGGCCAGCGTCACGCCGTCCACCTCGCCCCGGAGATGGATGTCGAGCAGCACCAGGTCGGGGTCCAACTCCTCGAACATCGCTTCAGCTTCCGGGGCGGACACGGCCGTACCCACCACTTCGTAGCCTAACTGGCGCACGATGTGGCGCAGCAAACGGGCCTGCACGGGGTCATCTTCAACAGCCAGGAGACGGAGCATTGGAATGAGGAATGAGGAATGGGGAATGGGGAATGAGGAATGGGGAATGAGGAATAAAAAAACAAAAACAGAGGGGTAGCCGGGGGCTTTGCCCCGGCGCCGAAACGGCAGCTTGATTTGCCCTTACAAAAATGACAAACCAATCAATTGGTTAGGAACGTGGGCACCGCAAACATAAAGATCGTCCCTTGACCTAAGGCACTTTGCACCGTCAGCTCGCCACCCAGCAACTGCACGAAATGATGGCTCACGAGCAGCCCCAGGCCGGTGCCACCCTCGCCAGCCGTGCCGGGCGTGGAACGGGCCGCGCGCGGTGCAAAGAGGTCCGCGAGCTGGCTGGCCGTCATCCCGACGCCGGTATCCTTTACCGTGAAACGCACGCCCCGCCCGTCCGGCGTGGGTTCGGCGGCCAAGGTCACGGCCCCATCGGCGGGCGTGAATTTCAAGGCGTTGGCCGTCAGGTTCCGCAGCACGGTGGCCAGCAGCGCGGGGTCGGCGTGCGCGGTCAGCGGGGCCCCGGCGGCGGGCAGCACTTCGACGGTCAGCGTCAGCCGTTTGCTCACCGCCCTTGGGGCGTACAGCTGCTGAACATCCGTCAGCAGCGGGGCCACGGGCACGGCTTCGGGGCGGTTGCGGACTTCGTCGCGCTGGGTTCTGGCCCAGTGCAGCAGGTTATCGAGCAGCGCGGCCAGGTGGTGGGCGCGGGTTTCGAGATCGTCGGCGAGGCCCGCCAGCTCTGCCGGGTCGGGGTGGTAGGCCAGGTGGCGCACCAGTGGCATCGCCTGCTGAAAATCGGCTACAGGGCCGCGCAGATCGTGGCCGATGATACCCATCAGGCGGTCCTTGGTAGCGTCGGCGCGGCGCAGGGCGGCTTCCGTAGCCAGTTGCCGACGGCGCGCACGCGCCAGCAGGCCAATCAGCAGGGCTAGTGCCGCGAGGCCCAGCGTCAGCCCGGCCACGGCCCAGGTCAGGCGGCGGGCGCGGGTCTGCTGGTGAGCGGCGCGTTCCGAGGCCAGCGCGGCCACCTGCTCGGCCTCCTCCGTAGCAAACGAGACGCGCAGCTCTTCTACCAGCCGTTCGTTGGTGCGGGCCTGTTGGCGCCGTTCGGTGGCGCGCTGCCGTTGCAGGTAATCGAGTGCCAGCCGGTAGTCGCCGCGCTGCGAAGCTACCGCGCCTAGCACGGCCAGCGCCCGGGCCATATAGGTACTGGCCATCGGGTTGGTGGCGCTGTCGGCCAAGGCCAGGGCCGCCCAACGGGCGGCGGGCGCCCACTGCCGGCGCTCCAGATATACTTCGGCCAGCAGCCGCATCGAGTTGGCCGCATCGGGCTGGCCCTGGGCCTGCTGCTGGCGGACGGCCTTCTGATAGTAGAAAATGGCCGAATCCGGTGCGTTCTGGCGGGTGAATTCGATCCCCAGAAACTGCGCCGACTGCCCCAGTTCGCCCACCAGCCCTAAGCGGCGACGGATGAGGTACGCTTCGCGCAGATGCGCCAGAGCTTCGGGCCGGCGGAACTGACCGGTCAGTTCACCGAGCAGAATCAGACAGTCGGCAATGGCAGCGGAATCAGTCGTACGGCGTTGCAGGCGCAGCGAGCGGCGGGCCAGGGGCAACGCTTCGGCATCGCGCTGGCGTAAGTAGTAAACCGTCGCCAGGTTCGCAAGTACGCCTGATAACTGAGTGGAATCCGGGCTGCGCTCCGCCGACCGCAAAGCCCGTTGCAGGACGATACTGGCCGAATCGAGCTGGTCCTGGGTGATATAATGATTCGCTAAGCCCATCCAGACCTCCACCCGAAACGCGGGCGTCGCCAATCGGCTGGCCGTGGCAAAGGCCCGCCGCGCCACGGCGGGTTGCTGGCCCTGCGCACTGGCTACCAAGCCCTGACAGTAAAAATAGGGCGCCCGAAGGGTATCGGGCTGGCCGACCAGCAACGGCGCCGCGCGGGCCAGCAGGCGCGCGGCGGTGGCGTTGTCCTCGCTTTCCTGCACGTAGCCGGCCCACGTCACCAGCACCTGCCCCAGGCGGGCCGAATCGCCCAGGGTGTGCGCCAGGGCCACGGCGCGGCGGGCCGTGGCGGTGGTGGCCGGGTGGCGGTGCCGGGCCAGCTCCTGCACCACCCGCAACAGCACTGGCAGGCGCGCGGCGGAGTTTCGGGGCGCGGCCAGCGCCGTGCGTAGCGAATCCGGCAGGCGCGCACGGCCCGCAGGCGGCTGCCCGGCGGCGCGCAGCCCCACGCCTGCCCCCCAGACCAGGATCAGCAGCCAACGTAACGCCCGTAGTCTCACGGCGCCAAGATAGCGCCGCCGCCGCCGGATGCGCTACTTTTTCGGGCGCGGGTCCACCGTACCGGCTTTCTTGACGACCACCTTCTCGTTGCCGCTGACGACGGCGGCATTCGTAGCGCTTTACTTTACTACTGCGGCCAGTTCATTCCAGTCGGCAAATAATCGCTACCATCTGCTTCTCCTGGTAGTGTTCCTATTGTCAAGGTTAGAACCCAGTCTGCGCCATTCAGAATCGCTTTTACTTCTGAATCATCTGCAACGGGTTTGACTCGACTTTCCCATTCTTCCATCAGAGGAAACGGCTTGCCGTCGGCGGAGCGGAGCAAGACAATGCGCGTTAAATCCTGAGATACTATGCCGGAACTCACAACCCAATCCGGCTCATTATCAGCATTAATATGCTTTAACAAGAGAGCCAGCGACTGGTCAAGGTATTGATTCCAGGCCATTAGCTCGCTTACTTAACTTTCGTTTTGTCCACCACCCCGGCTTTTTTGACGATCACCTTCTCGTTGCCGCTGACGACGGCGGCATTCTCGACCCGCGACTTGCCGCCGAATACCGAGAAGCCTACGTAGCGTTTGGGATTGGCCTTGAAATCGACGAGCAGCTTGTCCAGATCGCCCGATGAGCGGTTCAGGTTCGTGTACAGCGAGTCGTCGTGCAGCAGCTTACCCAGCGAACCTCGATTGGAGTTGAGCTGCCCCACCAGGTCGTTAGCAGCGATAGCGGCGGAATCCAACTGATTGACGAGGTGCGCAATCCGTAGGTCTTTGAGCGAATCGGAGAGCGCCACGAGGTTGCCTGATAGCCGGTCGAGCTTGCGGGCCGTGCCCTTGAATGAGGTCGTCAGGCTCGCCATATTTTCGGTGATGGTGGCGATGTTGCGCTGGTTCTGCTCCAGCAACTGCTTGAGGGCTTCGGTGGACGCCTCCGAGTTGGCCAGGGTGGCCTGAATGCTCTTTTTGGCGTCGGTACTGAAGACGGCGTTGAATTTGAGCAGCGTCGAATCGATCTTGCTCAACAGCGGCTGCGCTTTGGAGGCCAGGATATCGGTCATACTCAGCGGTGCATAGCCGCGCAGGGTTTCGCCGCCCTTGTACTCGATGCGCGAGTTGCCGATTTTGAGGTCGATCATCTTGCCGCCCAGCAACGACGACGACGCCAACACGGCCAACGTCGAATCGCCGATGCGCAGCTTCTTGTCCACTTCCAGCGTCACCCGGACGGCGTTGGCGCGGTCCTGTTTCAGCTCGATGTTTTTCACGATGCCCACCTTCACACCCTGGTTCAGCACGGGGCTGGAAACGGCCAGCCCCTCGACGTTGCCGTAGTCCACGTAATAGGTCCGGACGGAAGAGAAAAAGTCGGTGCCGCGCAAAAACTGGTAGCCGTACACCAGAAAGGCAATGGCCACCAGGGCCAGCAAGGCCACTTTCAGTTCTTTGGAAAATCGCACGGGGGGGAGATAGAGGTAGTGAGGGTGGTGGGGTGGTGGGGTGGTGGAGGTAGTGGTGGGAGGTTAGAGCGGTTATGCACCACCTCACCACCTCACCACCTAATCGAGCGCTTCGACCTGTTTTTTATAGCCTTTGAAAGCCCGGTAAATGGCGTCGGCCGTGTACGCCTGTCCGGCGGCGGAGTTTAGGTAGGCTTCGTCCTGGGCGTTGGTCAGGAATCCGGCTTCCACCAGCACCGAGGGCATTGTGGTTTTCCAGAGAACGATAAAACCCGCCTGTTTCACGCCCCGGCTGGGGCGCCCCCCGGCCCGCAGCCGCTCTTCGACACGGGCCGCCAGCCGCAACGAGTTTTCGATGTGGGCGCTCTGAAACAGGGAAAACAGAATATGGCTCTGGGGCGAATGCGGGTCGAAGCCGCCGTAGTGGCGCTTATAGTCGCGCTCCTGCAACACGACGGCGTTTTCGCGCTTGGCCACGGCCAGGTTCGCGTTCGACTTGGCCGGCCCCATCGTCCAGATTTCCACGCCCTTCACTTTTTTGGGGCCGGAGTTGAGGTGGATGCTCAGAAAAAAGTCGGCGTGGCGACGATTCGCAATTTCCGCGCGCTCGATCAACTCCACGAACACGTCGGTTTTGCGGGTGTACATCACGTCCACGGCGGGCATCGACGCTTCTATTTTCCGGCCCACGGCTAGCGCCAGCTTCAGAGCCACGTCCGACTCGAAGGAATCGGCGCCGTTGCAGCCCTTGTCTTTCCCGCCGTGGCCGGCGTCGATCACGAGGGTCCGAACCCGAAAGGGCCGCCCCGCCGTCCGCGCCGCCGCCACGGCAGCCGAGGTGCCGGGCAACCCGCCCGAAGCAGCCGGCGGATACCATAAAGCACTCAGGGCCAACGCCCCAAACAACACGAGCGCTCCCGCCAGGCTACGCCCCGCCCGGTGGGCCAACCGGCGCCCGGAACGGGTAAGCAAAGGCAGAAAAAAACGCAAAGGGCGCAGGAATAAAGAAGCGACAGAACCGTTAGCCCAAACGCCAGCCGCCGGGCGCCGAGCGGGTATGGGAGAGCAAACTTCGGGCTTATCGACTAAACTTTCCTATCAACACGCCCGCGCCGCGCCACGTGAATCCGAAAAGGGCTGCTGAAAACGTGGCTTTTCCCGAGCCGGGCCTTTCAGCAGCCCGCCCCCGGAGCCTGCTGTATTTTTGCGCTTAAACTTCGCTGCCATTTCTATCCTGTCACTTTTCCTTCTGCGGTCCTCCATCAGCCGTACCTGCGGCCGGGTTTTCCGGCGCCAGCACTCGCTGATGCCCGGCGAGCTGATGCGCAGTGGGCAACCGCTGCTTCCGCTCCTGTTGCTGTTGCTGCTTCCGGCCCTGGCCCGCGCGCAGGCCGTTCGGGTGCCCGCCAAAGCGGCCCGGCCTTCTTCGGCGCGCCGCCCCACCCCTGCCCGCTCCGTGCCTTCGGCGAAGCCGCTTGCTGCCACCCTTGCGGCCGATACGAGCCGCGTCCGCACGACGGCGGCCGATACGACGCGGCGCGGCGGCACGGTAGCCGGCGATACGCTAAAGCTGCCCGGCCGGCGGCGGGGCGATATCACGACGACGATCCACTACTCAGCCACCGACTCGATCCGGTTCAACGCCCCGGGCAAAGTGGCGACATTGTACGGCGACGCGCACGTCGATTACGGTGCCATCATCCTCGACGCCGCGCGCATCAGCATTGCCTACGGCACCAATACCGTGACGGCCGAGGGCGCCCCTGATTCCACGGGGGCACTGGTGGGCACGCCCATCTTCCAGAACGCCGGCGAGCAGTACGAGGCCAAAAAAATTGCCTATAACTTCAAAACGAAGAAGGGCAAGATCACAGAGGCCATCACGAAGCAGGGCGAGGGCTATATCCACGCCGAAGCCGTGAAGCGCAACGCCGAAGACGAGCTGTACGGCCTGCACGGGCAGTACACCACCTGCGACCTGGAGCACCCGCACTTC